>NZ_CP011025.1:0-320069 GCF_000238395.3 Pseudoalteromonas arctica A 37-1-2 | reverse complement strand
GAAAACACAGGTGTGAACTCAATTATACCCGCACGCTACTACAATCCCATAGAAACAAAAGAGCAAGGCTTTGCTCCCTTAATGGTATGGCTATCTAGCAGTAGTGATAAAGTAATACGTAAAAACTATTGGGGAAAATACTTAGTAACTTGGATGTACAACTTACATTTTTCATTACTAACAGGAGCAACGGGCACTCTCGTTGTTGGCTATATAGGCATAGCCTCAATAGTTCTTCTTATCTCTGGATTCTTTGCTTGGTTTCCAAAGCCTGGGCAGTGGGTAAAGACACTAAAATTTAAATCTCGTAGCTCTAAAATAGGTTTGCTATACGACTGGCATAAACTAATTGGTTTAACCTTCTGCATACCGCTACTAGCTTTAACTGTTACAGGTGTTATGCTCGCTATTCCAAAACAAACAGATCCTATATTAATAGCCCTAGTTGACGATATAAACTCCCCACCAAAAACACAAATACAGCCTTGTAAACAATTCAATATTCCTTTATCGCAAGCAATACTAATAGCACAAAAAGCATTACCGAGTGCGCGTTTAGCTTGGATTGAAACACCCTCAAACTTAAATGCTATTTACAGATTTAGATTTCAAACTGTAGACGATCCTTCGTATCGCTTCCCACATAGCTATATAGAAGTTAATGCACTTACAGGGAAATTAGAGAGCATGTTTAATATAGATAAACAAAGTACAGCCAGTAAAATTAAAAACTGGATACATCCTCTACATGACGCCAGCATTGGTGGTAACATTTTAAAAGTCATTTAGGTATTGAGTGGCTTTGGACCTGCTGCATTGTTCTTTATTGGCGTATATAGGTGGTTAGTTAGAACCAAGAAAATATAAAAATAAAATAAACTTTACGCCAATCTCCCTAGTTAAATGATCTATTTGAGGACAAAAATTTCTTTATTTCGTTGTTCTCGCCAATTACTCCTAAGTTGCTCAACCTTCTGTATCCATGCAATCGTATATCAGAAATTTCTAACGCAATTAACGTCAAGTTCAATCCACCAAATTGATTAGGTATTATTGCCGATTAGTATAATTATCAGGTATGTGTATTTATTCTGCACGCGCTAAAACTACAGTTAGTTACAGATGTAATGCGGTAAATCACTTAGGTAAACTTAGCGCACAATAGTGCCCCCCAATTAATTGCTTACTAGTGTCTGTAAATAAGGCTATATACCTAATGGGAATGTCTAATAGGCTACTGAATAGTTAAAGCAAGGCTCTTTACAATGTGAAGCCTGCGTAATGTCACGATACCCACAGCGGTGGAGAGTCACGTAGTAAATGCTACTTTATTGGCCGAATGGGGTATTGAGGGCTTTTGTTGTGATTCTAACGTCGGGAGTCGCTGCGCTCGCCCGACCTACGTGATGGTGTAGATGTCAGTGAGTATTAATTGCGCACATTTCACTTTTCTGCAGACGTAAAAAAGCCCGAATCGTTAGATTCGGGCTTTCTACAATTTGAAGCCTGGTAATGTCCTACTTTCACATAGCAAATGCTACACTATCATCGGCGCTGTTTCGTTTCACTACTGAGTTCGGCATGGAATCAGGTGGGTCCAAAACGCTATTGTCACCAAGCAAATTAGGGCGTTAATTCGTATCGCTACGCATT
Source organism: Pseudoalteromonas arctica A 37-1-2 (assembly GCF_000238395.3). Taxonomy (GTDB): domain Bacteria; phylum Pseudomonadota; class Gammaproteobacteria; order Enterobacterales; family Alteromonadaceae; genus Pseudoalteromonas; species Pseudoalteromonas arctica. Next base: position 318,416 of record NZ_CP011025.1, on the reverse strand, counting down.
AACTGAATTTGGAAAATATCTGATAATATTTTTTAAGTCTTTCTTAAGTAATATCTACTTTAGTCATATTAACTTCTTCGCTTGTTTCACTATCACATAAAACGCGTTTGGCGTTGTATGGTTAAGCCTCACGGGTAATTAGTACAAGTTAGCTTAATGGCTCACACCACTTCCACATCTTGCCTATCAACGTTGTAGTCTTCAACGGCCCTTCAGAGACTTTAAAAGTCTAGTGAGAACTCATCTCGAGGCCTGCTTCGCGCTTAGATGCTTTCAGCGCTTATCAGTTCCGAACGTAGCTACCGGGCAATGCCATTGGCATGACAACCCGAACACCAGCGGTTCGTTCACTCCGGTCCTCTCGTACTAGGAGCAACCCCTCTCAATTCTCAAACGCCCACGGCAGATAGGGACCGAACTGTCTCACGACGTTCTAAACCCAGCTCGCGTACCACTTTAAATGGCGAACAGCCATACCCTTGGGACCGACTTCAGCCCCAGGATGTGATGAGCCGACATCGAGGTGCCAAACACCGCCGTCGATATGAACTCTTGGGCGGTATCAGCCTGTTATCCCCGGAGTACCTTTTATCCGTTGAGCGATGGCCCTTCCATTCAGAACCACCGGATCACTATGACCTACTTTCGTACCTGCTCGACGTGTCTGTCTCGCAGTTAAGCTGGCTTCTACCATTACACTAACCGTACGATGTCCGACCGTACTTAGCCAACCTTCGTGCTCCTCCGTTACTCTTTAGGAGGAGACCGCCCCAGTCAAACTACCCACCAGGCACTGTCCGTAACCCCGATTCAGGGGCCAACGTTAGAACATCAAAACTACAAGGGTGGTATTTCAAGGTTGACTCCACAACAACTAGCGTCGCTGCTTCAAAGTCTCCCACCTATCCTACACATGTAGGTTCAATGTTCAGTGCCAAGCTGTAGTAAAGGTTCACGGGGTCTTTCCGTCTAGCCGCGGGTACACAGCATCTTCACTGCGATTTCAATTTCACTGAGTCTCGGGTGGAGACAGCGTGGCCATGGTTACACCATTCGTGCAGGTCGGAACTTACCCGACAAGGAATTTCGCTACCTTAGGACCGTTATAGTTACGGCCGCCGTTTACCGGGGCTTCGATCAAGAGCTTCTCCCTAAGGATAACCCCATCAATTAACCTTCCGGCACCGGGCAGGTGTCACACCGTATACGTCATCTTGCGATTTTGCACAGTGCTGTGTTTTTAATAAACAGTCCCAGCCACCTGGTCACTGCGGCTCCCGTCCGCTTAGAGAGCAAGTCTCATCACAGATAGGAGCGTACCTTCTCCCGAAGTTACGGTACGATTTTGCCTAGTTCCTTCACCCGAGTTCTCTCAAGCGCCTTAGTATTCTCTACCTGACCACCTGTGTCGGTTTGGGGTACGATTCCATATAATCTGAAGCTTAGAGGCTTTTCCTGGAAGTATGGCATCAGCAACTTCATCACCGTAGTGACTCGTCTCGTGTCTCAGGTTTAGTGTTTGTCCGGATTTACCTAAACAAACGCCCTACTCACTTTCACATAGACTACCAACGCTATGCTTGCTTAGCCTGCTCCGTCCCCCCATCGCAATTATATCGAGTACAGAAATATTAATCTGTTTCCCATCGACTACGCCTTTCGGCCTCGCCTTAGGGGTCGACTTACCCTACCCTGATTAACATGGGATAGGAACCCTTGGTCTTCCGGCGTGGGAGTTTTTCACTCCCATTATCGTTACTCATGTCAGCATTCGCACTTCTGATACCTCCAGCATACCTCCCGGTACACCTTCAACGGCTTACAGAACGCTCCCCTACCACTCAGAATAAATTCTGAATCCGCAGCTTCGGTGCATAGTTTAGCCCCGTTACATCTTCCGCGCAGACCGACTCGACCAGTGAGCTATTACGCTTTCTTTAAAGGATGGCTGCTTCTAAGCCAACCTCCTGGCTGTCTGGGCCTTTCCACATCGTTTCCCACTTAACTATGACTTTGGGACCTTAGCTGGCGGTCTGGGTTGTTTCCCTCTTCACGACGGACGTTAGCACCCGCCGTGTGTCTCCCGGATATTACTTTACGGTATTCGGAGTTTGCAAAGGGTTGGTAAGTCGGGATGACCCCCTAGCCTTAACAGTGCTCTACCCCCGTAAGTATTCGTCCGAGGCTCTACCTAAATAGATTTCGGGGAGAACCAGCTATCTCCCGGTTTGATTAGCCTTTCACTCCTAGCCACAGGTCATCCCCTAACTTTTCAACGTTAGTGGGTTCGGTCCTCCAGTTGATGTTACTCAACCTTCAACCTGCCCATGGCTAGATCACCGGGTTTCGGGTCTATACCTTGCAACTATTCGCCCAGTTAAGACTCGGTTTCCCTACGGCTACCCTATTCGGTTAACCTCGCTACAAAATATAAGTCGCTGACCCATTATACAAAAGGTACGCAGTCACCCAACAAGTGGGCTCCTACTGCTTGTACGTACACGGTTTCAGGTTCTATTTCACTCCCCTCACAGGGGTTCTTTTCGCCTTTCCCTCACGGTACTGGTTCACTATCGGTCAGTTGGGAGTATTTAGCCTTAGATGATGGTCCACCTATATTCAGTCAAAGTTTCACGTGCTCCGACCTACTCGATTTCACTTAAAATGTCTTTTCATGTACGGGACTATCACCCTGTATCGTGGCGCTTTCCAGCAGCCTTCCATTAACACATAATAAGCTTAAGGGCTGTTCCGATTTCGCTCGCCGCTACTTTCGGAATCTCGGTTGATTTCTTTTCCTACGGGTACTTAGATGTTTCAGTTCTCCGCGTTCGCTTCGTTAACCTATGTATTCAGTTAACGATACCTGCAAGCAGGTGGGTTTCCCCATTCGGAAATCTTAGTCTCAAGCGCTTTTTACTAGCTTGACTAAGCTTATCGCAAGTTAATACGTCCTTCATCGCCTCCAACTGCCAAGGCATCCACCGTGTACGCTTAGTCACTTAACCATACAACCCAAACGGGTCTTTGTTTTGTGACAGTTTAACTTCGCCAGAAGTCAATATTGAATACTAAAGTAGATACCAATCAATCAACTCATAAGAGTTAACTAAATGGCACTGAATGGTACTGCTACCATTCTTTTTTTACTTTTGAAAACTCTTGATAAATACAATGTATTCATCAGAATTTTATTATCAGCTTTTCCAAATTTTTAAAGAGCATATTAATTAGTTATCCCGAAGGGACACGCACTAATTAACAATCATCTGTGTGGACACTACGAACAAATAAGTTCTAAATCGTATAAGGAGGTGATCCAGCCCCAGGTTCCCCTAGGGCTACCTTGTTACGACTTCACCCCAGTCATGAATCACTCCGTGGTAAACGTCCTCCCGAGGGTTAGACTATCTACTTCTGGAGCAACCCACTCCCATGGTGTGACGGGCGGTGTGTACAAGGCCCGGGAACGTATTCACCGCGTCATTCTGATACGCGATTACTAGCGATTCCGACTTCATGGAGTCGAGTTGCAGACTCCAATCCGGACTACGACGCACTTTAAGTGATTCGCTTACTCTCGCGAGTTCGCAGCACTCTGTATGCGCCATTGTAGCACGTGTGTAGCCCTACACGTAAGGGCCATGATGACTTGACGTCGTCCCCACCTTCCTCCGGTTTATCACCGGCAGTCTCCTTAGAGTTCTCAGCATTACCTGCTAGCAACTAAGGATAGGGGTTGCGCTCGTTGCGGGACTTAACCCAACATCTCACAACACGAGCTGACGACAGCCATGCAGCACCTGTATCAGAGTTCCCGAAGGCACCAAACCATCTCTGGTAAGTTCTCTGTATGTCAAGTGTAGGTAAGGTTCTTCGCGTTGCATCGAATTAAACCACATGCTCCACCGCTTGTGCGGGCCCCCGTCAATTCATTTGAGTTTTAACCTTGCGGCCGTACTCCCCAGGCGGTCTACTTAATGCGTTAGCTTTGAAAAACAGAACCGAGGCTCCGAGCTTCTAGTAGACATCGTTTACGGCGTGGACTACCGGGGTATCTAATCCCGTTTGCTCCCCACGCTTTCGTACATGAGCGTCAGTGTTGACCCAGGTGGCTGCCTTCGCCATCGGTATTCCTTCAGATCTCTACGCATTTCACCGCTACACCTGAAATTCTACCACCCTCTATCACACTCTAGTTTGCCAGTTCGAAATGCAGTTCCCAGGTTGAGCCCGGGGCTTTCACATCTCGCTTAACAAACCGCCTGCGTACGCTTTACGCCCAGTAATTCCGATTAACGCTCGCACCCTCCGTATTACCGCGGCTGCTGGCACGGAGTTAGCCGGTGCTTCTTCTGTCAGTAACGTCACAGCTAACGGGTATTAACCGTTAACCTTTCCTCCTGACTGAAAGTGCTTTACAACCCGAAGGCCTTCTTCACACACGCGGCATGGCTGCATCAGGCTTGCGCCCATTGTGCAATATTCCCCACTGCTGCCTCCCGTAGGAGTCTGGGCCGTGTCTCAGTCCCAGTGTGGCTGATCATCCTCTCAAACCAGCTAGGGATCGTCGCCTTGGTGAGCCATTACCTCACCAACTAGCTAATCCCACTTGGGCCAATCTAAAGGCGAGAGCCGAAGCCCCCTTTGGTCCGTAGACATTATGCGGTATTAGCAGTCGTTTCCAACTGTTGTCCCCCACCTCAAGGCATGTTCCCAAGCATTACTCACCCGTCCGCCGCTCGTCAGCAAAGTAGCAAGCTACTTTCTGTTACCGCTCGACTTGCATGTGTTAGGCCTGCCGCCAGCGTTCAATCTGAGCCATGATCAAACTCTTCAATTAAAAAGTTTTATGTCTTTCGACAGCTCAATGAATTCTGAATTTATTTTAATATCTTTCGATATTGAATTGACTGTGCCGAATAATTACCGAAATAACTATTCTGTTGGTCACTCAGTTTTCAATTGAGACTCTAATTTGTTTGCCTCGCTACCTAAGTAGGTTGGCTGTTAGAACTCAATCTGTACGAGTGCCCACACAGATGATTGCTTTATATTGTTAAAGAACGTTTTGATTCGCTTTAGCGTCTCAAGGGATGCGAATAATACACCCTTTATTTTTCGAGTCAACACTTAATTTTAAACTTTCTTTTGGAAGATTTAAAACCGAAGTTTTATTTAACTCTCTGAGTAGTTCGCTCCTCGCTATGCGTTGGCGTTTCCCGTCTCAGTGGGGTCGCATTATAGGGAGATCCGAAAACAGATCAACCCTTTTTTTTAAGAAAACTTGAAATAATGTGCTGTTCGCTGAGTATTTGAGCTAAACACGTTAAAAACACAACATAACCAGCAAATTATTAACAACTAAAGGTGTTTAAACTTCACAAATATTAAAAGTGAGCTTAAACGATCTTCATATAAAGACTTACACCCCATATGATCAATACGATCGTTAATGAAAGTGTTACGGCTGCAGATCCCATATCTTTGGCTCTACCTGACAATACATGCAATTCTGTACTTACTCGATCTGTTAATGCTTCAATGGCAGAGTTTAGCAATTCAACTATTAGAATAATAAGCAGTGAGCTAATTAGTATTGCCCAGTGTAATAATGATGAAGCAAGCCAAAATGAAGTGGGGAATAATATAAGGCTTAGTAATAGCTCTTGTCTAAATGCAGCTTCTTCTTTAAATGCTGCTTTAAAGCCAAGATAGGAGCAATAGGTTGCTTTGAAAACGCGTTTGAGGCCTAAGCCATTTGGTTTTAATACATCTTTCATTAATAAACTCTATGAATGAAGGTCAAAATAAAGCCCCGCACTGCGAGGCTTTTTATTTATGCTACGCCGTATTGATCACGGTAAGCTTTAACTGAGGCTAAATGCTCGCCCATCGTCCCTTGGTTTTCAAGGTAACTAATAAGGTCTGCTAATTTTACAATAGAGATTACTTTGGTATTAAAGTCGCGTTCAACTTCTTGAATAGCTGATAACTCGGCTTTACCTTTTTCTTGGCGATCTAATGCAATTAAAACACCACTAAGGTCTGCACCATTTTGTGCAATAATTTCCATGGACTCACGAATAGCGGTACCTGCGGTAATTACATCATCAACTAGCATTATTTTGCCATTGAGTTCTGAGCCTACTAATGTACCACCTTCACCGTGTGCTTTTTTCTCTTTACGGTTAAAACAGTACGGTACATCTTTATCATGGTGATCTGCTAATGCAACTGCCGTCGTTGTCGCGATTGGGATACCCTTATACGCGGGGCCAAATAGTACATCGTACTCTATCGCTGAATCTTCTAGTGCTGATGCATAAAAACGACCTAAACGTGCTAAGTCACGACCTGTATTAAACAAACCGGCATTAAAAAAGTAAGGACTTATGCGCCCAGACTTTAAAGTAAACTCACCAAATTTTAATACCTGCTTCTCTAGAGCAAATTCTATAAACTCTTTTTGATAATCTTTCATATCTAGTGGCCTACCTATTTATGCTAATGCTTGCTTTTGTACGTCAATGATTTCACGAATAGAATGTTTAGCTAAAGTAAGTAACTCATCTAGCTCATCAAACGAGAAAGGTTCGCCTTCGGCTGTACCTTGAATTTCTATAATTTTACCTGTTTCGGTTAAAATTACATTCATATCAGTTTCTGCTGCTGAATCTTCAATATATTCTAAATCGCTAATTGCTTGGCCTTTGTATATACCTACTGAAATAGCCGCAATCATATGTTTAAGTGGGTTTGAATTAATCATACCCTTGGCACGCATATGCGTTAGCGCATCAACAAGTGCAACACATGCACCACTTATAGAAGCAGTACGTGTACCGCCATCTGCTTGGATTACATCACAGTCAATGGTGATTGTGTTTTCGCCAAGTGCTTTTAAATCAACAGCAGCACGCAGTGCACGTGCAATTAAACGTTGAATTTCCATAGTACGACCGCCCTGCTTACCACGTGCAGCTTCTCGAGCATTACGCGTATGCGTTGCTCGCGGTAACATACCGTATTCAGCATTGATCCAACCTTTACCCTGACCTTTCATGAAACGAGGAACGCCCGATTCGACAGTAGCTGTACAAAGTACTTTGGTGTTACCAAACTCAACAAGTACTGAGCCTTCAGCATGCAAAGTATAATTACGTGTAAATGTAACAGGTCTAATTTGGTTAGGTGTTCTTTCGCTTGGACGCATTGACGATCCCCTTAATTCAGAATTTGCGACATTATAAGTGTATGTGGGTATAGATACCATGCTGATTTAAATAAATAGCTGTATGCAAAATATTCAGTGTATTAAATTTTCCCTAGAGCTTAAGCGGTGTTACGGTATAATCATCGTAATATTGTATTTATAAATTTAGGAAAATATCCATGATCCACAGTATGACAGCTTATGCGCGTCGCGAAATAAAAGGCGATTGGGGAACTGGCACTTGGGAAGTTCGTTCAGTGAACCAGCGTTACCTTGAAACATTTATTCGCGCACCAGAGCAATTTCGTGGCATGGAGCCAGTTATTCGTGAGCGTTTACGCAAACACTTACAACGCGGTAAAGTTGAGGTTTTTTTAAAGTTTGTAGCAAATCCTGCCCATGTTGGTGAGCTATCAATTAACCAAGCCCTTGCTGAGCAACTTATAAATAGCTCTAAATGGGTTCAACAGCAAAGTAATGGCGACATTAATCCTGTTGATATATTGCGTTGGCCTGGTGTTATGGAAGCTGAAGAACTTGATATGGATAGCGTTAATACAGCACTAATTGCTGGTCTTGATCAAGTAATCGAAGATTTTAAATCAGCTCGTGGCGATGAAGGTGCAAACCTTGAAGAAATGATAGCAATCCGCCTTGATGCGATTTTAGAGCAAGTAGAAATTGTAGAAACGCATATGCCTGAGATTGCTAAATGGCAGCGTGAAAAACTGGCTCAAAAGCTAGAAGACTTAACAGCAAATATTGACGAGTCACGCCTTGAACAAGAACTTATTTATCTTGCTCAAAAACAAGATGTAGCTGAAGAATTAGATCGTTTAAAGTCTCACGTTAAAGAAACTAAAAAAATCCTTAAAAAAGGTGGCGCATGCGGCCGCCGCCTAGATTTTATGATGCAAGAATTTAATCGTGAAGCTAACACGCTAGCATCTAAGTCTATCAATAGTGACATCACTACTGCCGCTGTAGAGTTAAAAGTATTGATTGAACAAATGAGAGAACAAATTCAAAACATAGAATAGCGTTTTAGCCTGTTTCAACTTGTTTATAACTCATTAATAAGCCTAGATTTTTCTAGGCTTTTTGTTTTCTACCGTTCATACTAGCCCCCTATTGTACGTGTCCAAGTGGTTACCAAAGTGGTTACCAAACCGCTTGGTAACCACTTTTTATAATCCTTGGTAACCATTTTTGATGTAACTCAATGAATGTAAAAGAAATCAAAGCAAATATTAAGAGCTGTAAAACGCTTAGGTTTAGTGTTGGTGACAGCCTTTATATAAAGCCTAGCAAAGATAAAAAAAGCGGTGCTTGGGAGCTTCGATATACTATCAATAATAAACGCCACTTTATGACTCTAAAAGGTAGCAACTTTCCAGACAAGACATTATCTGACGCTCGAATTGAAGCAGCCTTGATAAATAAAAAAATTAAGAATGGTATAGACCCACTTGCCGAAAGAGTAAGACAGGGACAAGAAACTATCATAACAATGAACGACCTATTTAATGACTGGTTTAAAGATAAAAGTAAGGAAGTAAAAAATCCTCACTTGCTCGAAAGACAATATACTAAAGATATAAAACCATACATTGGTAAGCTCAAAATTGATGATGTAAATGCACGTGATATTAGGGCTATCATAAAAGAAGTTGTAAATGATGGGCGTCCCTCTATATCTACAAAGTGCTTAAACCTATGTAAAAATCTATTTAAACATGCACAAAAACTTGATCTCACAAAGTCAAACCCTGCTGCAGCTTTTAGTCAGAGTGACGCTGGGGGGCAAACCAAAAGTAGAAAAAGAGCATTAAGCCTGCAAGAAATTGAAAGTACATTTGATGTACTCAGAGAGAATTCGACTGTTTTTACCAGAGATAACTATTTAGCAATGGTATTACTTCTTGTATTTGGTAACCGTAAAACCGAGGTTACTCAAGCAAAGTGGGAAGAATTTGATTTTAATGAAAAGATTTGGAATTTAGGCACAAGAAATAAAAAAGAAGTTTATATTCAGATTCCTATTGCTGACGAAGTCATACCCATATTTGAAGAGTTGAAAAGAAAATCGTGTGGCTCCGAGTACGTATTCCCAGCAAGAAAAGTTAGCAAAGATGGTCATATGTGTGAAAACACTTTGAATCATGCCTTAGCTAAAATGTTTGGCAAAAGTATTAGCAAGAAATCATACCCTAACCTACTTGAGCCTAAAGGCATTAAGCACTTTACTATTCATGATTTAAGACGAACATGTCGTAGCTTATTCGCTGAACTTGGTTATGAAGGAAACGATGTAACACGTTATCTAAATCATACTATTAGTGGTGTTGCTGGTATTTACAACAGATATGATTACTTGGATGAGCGAAGAAAGCTTGCAAGTGTAATGGCAAATCAAATACTTCCTAGAGCTAAGATATCAATGATGTCTGAAGGAATTAATCTAAATGAATAAATTTGAATTATTTCCAAAATGTACACCGCGAGAAGGTTTAAAAATTCAATCACAGCCATTTTTGGTACATGTTCAAGAGCTTGGAGAGATTGATGAGGATGATATTAATTATGCTCAGTTAGAAGAAATAGCTTCACCTGTAGGTATTGAGAAGCCCAATTTAATAATATCCTCTATAAATAACTTACCAAAAGATGAGTTTGGCCAAGATATTATGTTATTGGAGAAAGAAGCAATTAAACGTAAAGCGATGCTGGTGGAGGACACTCTAAGAGCGCTTCCAGACAAGTCTAACGTAGATTACAAGTTTTGGCTTAATAAACTAATGCATGAAATGTTTACGCTTGGCTCACGAGTGCAAGAGCATAATGACTTTGTAGAACATTTATATGCCTTAAGAGCCACAGAAAAGCATTCTAAAGACCGAACAATAGCAGGTGAGTCCTCACCTAAAAAGTATCAGCCTTTTATTGATCTTATCAATGTAATAGTCAGTGACATAAAACTACACACGCATATGTCTAAATGTAGTAGAGCGAATTTAGCAACGGCAATTGATGCTCTATTTTCTATAAATACTATTTCTCCTCCTTCACATAAAACGATTAAAACATATATTAACGATGCGTATGGCTCTACCGCTAAAAAAGGTCGAAAGTCTAATTCTGCTCCATCCCTTAAGGAAGTTGAGGAATGGGTGAAAACTAACTATAAAGATAAAATTCACTTAAAATCAAAATGTTAAAATCTTTAATAAGCCCTTATCAAGCTAAGGGCTTATTAACCTATACGCAGATCAATAATATTCTCCCATCAACAATGATGAACCGGAGAAACCAATTTGAGCCAGCTAACAACACCAACAACGCAATTTACTGACCGCCTAGTCAGAGAAGCAGAAAGAGCCAAAATAACGGCTGTCTCTCGAACCAGCGCTTGGGCTTTAGAAAAAAAAGGCCTCTTTCCGAAAAGAAGAAAACTTCATGCCGATAGCGACAGAGTTTGTTGGTTATTAAGCGAGCTTTTAGACTTTGTAAAATCTCGCGAAGTAATAAATATGGAGCGAACTCAATGAACGAGAAAAAGCTACCAGATCTTGCTATGTATATTGACGATGCTCGAATGATTAAAAAGCCTGAATTGCAAAAGCTTCTTAACATCAGTAGGTCAACACTTGGAAGATGGATAAAGGCTGGCCATTTCCCCCCACCAGCTCATGTAATAAATGGGCGGTCCATGTGGCATTTTCAAGATTATAAAAATTGGCTAGCCAAAAAACACACAAAAGCAGGTAAATAAACTGCTTTTTTTTGGCCTACTGATGACACACTTTGAAACAAAATGATCAGTAAAAACACGCTATTCAACAAGCTAAAAATATATCTTAGTTATTATTTTAAAAGGGCTTTTATCTGTAAAGCGCCTATCCACTAATAGCGGATATTAAATAATATAAAAAAGATACCAATTAATAACTAAAGCAAATAGATATAACAATGACCTTTAAAATATCAACAACTAACTCAGTAAACTTTATATACAAAGACCATAGCTACAGAGTATTTAAACCAAAGACAAAAGGGCAAGATCTAAAAGCGTTAACTAAAGTGTTTAAGCATTGTGAATGTATGCTTTCTCACTACTCTAAAGTACTCGTAGCAAGAATAGACTTAAGTACTAAATCTTATTCTATTAATAATCAGATGTTCTTAAAGTTTATTAAAAAACAGTTGTCGATACTTACAAAACAATATAACTGCAAAGTAAGTTATATATGCGCTAGAGAGAGAAATACATCTTCAAATCATCATTATCACTTAGCTGTGTTACTAAGTGGGCATAAAATAAAGCATAGTAGTAAGCTAACCTACCAATTAAAGCATGCTTGGGAATCTGATGGCTTAGGTTCGGCCTCATTAGTTAGCCACCCATACTACCTAATGCAAAGGGGTAATAAACTTACTATAGAACCAGCTCTATACCGCTTAAGCTATTTTACTAAACGTGCCACGAAAGAAGCTAACATTAAGGCTCATAGCTACTTATTTAGTAAACTTGAATACTCAACAGAGCACGTTGATAGATGCTTTAACGATATTATGCTCGTGAATCCAGCTATTACATATCAGGGAAATAAAGAAGCGGCTCTAATAAAGCAAGATAACTCAGAGGCTGGTGGTATCAAGTTACTAAAAAGGCTATCAGGTATAAGCAGTACACAGCTAATACAATCTAAACTTCATCGCTCATTACAGTACAGCGATCACCCTAATCAAGTTAATAACGATCAAGTACCTTTGCAGCACTCTATGAACCGAAACATACACATGCAAGGTGATCGATCACCTTACGCGAACAGACAACATAAACCTCTATTTAGTGATCGCTTTACGTGGCATTAAATTAATATAACCCTTTGATTTATATATTCACCCCATGGTGGTAAGCATATAAATATTCGATTTTAAAAACTTTAAAGAAAATAAATTTTCAAAAAACAAACCCTATGAACCGAAATTTCACCGAACATGATCGATCATAAAAAGGCAAAAAATGAGTAAGTTTGATTTAGAAAGTCTACCCAAGTGTGGCGCTAAAACACGTTCAGGTAATCCCTGTAAGCGCTTAGGCAACAAGCGTAATGGTCGATGTAAATTGCATGGTGGTCGCTCTACAGGCGCAAAAACGATTGAAGGCAAACTTGCCGTACGTACTAACCCTATCAAAAATGGAGCTGGTTGGAACGTCATACAAGGCTATGATCCAGAGTTAAGTGAATACTCTATCGAAGCATATCTCCAGTTGTTCGATATGGCTAAACTCAACAATACAGATAGCAGCGAGTTAAATGCATTAATAGCGCAGCACAGGGTTGCATTAGAATGCTTTAAATATCGCGTTCTTGAGTACTATGGCGCGGATAGCTTTATCATTATCCAATCGGCACTTGATGCACATTACAAAGATATTGATAGTCAACACCTCCATTTTCATATTCACACAAAAGTAGTAAAAGCTCCCTATTTCCACCAACGTATGAGTGAAGCAAGAAAGCAGTTTCTACTTATTAATAAAGCCTTTAAGTTTAATTGGTAGCAGGACGCCAACCGTTGACGGTAATCTATAGGGGGTGCAACGTTGCACCCCCTATAGAAGGATTCAAATGAAGCCTATAGCAAACTATTTATGTTAAAAATGAGGCCGTCAACCGTTGACGGTAATATACAGGGGGTAACGTTACCCCCCTTTATCGCCACATTTTTTGAGTTGGTAATAAATTAAAGTAAATTTGTTATGTGGATAATTGATCCGTCAACCGTTGACGGTAATATACAGGGGGTAACGTTACCCCCCATTTATCGTCACATTTTTTGAGTTTGTAATAAATTAAATTTGTTGTGTGGAGAATTGACCCGTCAACCGTTGACGGTTTACACAAAACACTACTACAGTCCTTTAAAACCCTGTCATAAACGTATCTACAAAACGTTTAAATTTATCGGTAATAATAGGCAATACTTTTTTGCGTTGTAATAAGCTGGGTTTGGTTTCGAGTACCTCAGCAAAGTCATCCCTTAGTGGCATTTCGTCACTTAGCTCATAGCGAGTTACTAACTTTTCTAAGCGTGCTTGGTTTAGCTTTTGTTCTTGGGCGAACCTCTCAAGTTCTAGACGCTTTTCTTTTTCCCAATAAAGCTCAAACTCTTCATCAACGTCAGCGCTGGCGGGTATGCCTTGTAAGTGCTCGTCCATAAACTTATCTATTAGTGCTTTTTTACTTAATAAGGTTGGGTCTGTGGCTATTAAGTTTGCTATTACTTGGCGTTTACGGGCTTTTTCGTCGGTACTTTCCTCACCATGTAACTCACGTAATAACTGCAAAATATAGGTTACGTTTACTATATCGCTGTGTAGTAGCTCTAGTTCAAAATCAACGTCATCTAAAACCGATACTTTTTCTTTACTTGAGTTCTCACGTAGCTGCCTGCCAAGGTCGGCATACTTACTCGTATAATCCTGAAACTCTTGCTCGCCCATGGAGGTTGAGTCCATATCAAAATCAGCAAAGTTACTTAACATGTTCTTTAAGCGCATAAGCTCGCGAAACTGCCTAACAAACAGCGCCTGAGCCTCTTCGTCAGGTAAAGCATCAACTGAGTCAACGGTAGGCGTAATTGCCATTAGCGCTTCGTAGGCGCTGTTGAAATCAGTAAGCAGCTCATTATACGAAGGGGTTTCTATGTATTCTTTAGGCTGCTTGTTCGAAAATAGCGTGAAGGCAGTGTCAGCAGCTTTTTTAAGGTTTCTGAAGCACACTATATTACCGTGCGATTTAGTCTCGCCCAATAGACGGTTAGTGCGCGAAAACGCCTGTACTAAGCCGTGGTACTTAAGGTTTTTATCGACATATAAAGTATTGAGTTTAGGAGCATCAAAGCCTGTTAAAAACATATTCACCACCAGCAATATATCAATCTCTTTGGCTTTAACACGCTTAGATATATTTTTGTAATAGTCTTCAAATAACTTACTGTCTTTGGTGGAGTAGCTTGTACCAAACATTGTGTTGTAGTCGTTAATAAATGAGTCTAACTTATCGCGGCTATGCAGCTTAACGGTTTGCCCTTCGTTTAAATACTTGGCTGATATTTCTTTAATTTGCGCATCATCATTACCTAATTCGTACTCTTCCTCTTCATTGGCCTCGTAGCTAAATATGGTGGCAATTTTAAGGTTATGTTTGCCCTGTGTTTTTTTGCTCGCAAACAACTCATAGTACTGAATAAGCTCAGCAACGCTTGATACACAAAACATGGCGTTATATTCGCGGCTATGCGTTTTGCGGTTATGCTGGGCAATAATGTAATCGGTTATTTTATCTAAGCGCGCAGGCGAAGTTAAAAGCTCTTTGGTGTCGATATCTTCAACTTCAATATCTAGGTTATTGTTAGAGCCATCTTTGTACTGATAACGCCCAACGTACTCAATAGCAAACTTAAGCACATTAGCGTCGCGTATTGCATCCACAATTACATAAGGATGTAAGCATTCACCAAATAAATCTTTAGTGGTGCGTTTCACTGAGTTTTTAGCAACGGCGTTGTCGGCAAATATAGGCGTACCCGTAAAACCAAACAACTGCGCGTTATTAAAAAACTCGGTAATGTTTTTATGTGTATCACCAAATTGGCTGCGGTGGCACTCGTCAAATATAAACACAATGCGCTTATCTTGTAGGCTTTGCATTTCTTTCAAATAGCGCTGCTTAGTCACCACGTTATTAAGCTTTTGCAGCGTTGTGACCACCAGCTTAGTATTACGGCTTTGGTTGACTTTTCTACCCTTCATTGGCTTGTCTAACAGCTGGTGGAACAACATACTGGTGTTGTCGGTGCTGTCTACTGAGCCTTTTACAAACGCATTAAACTCAAGCGCTGTTTGGTAATCTAGATCTTTACGGTCTACCACAAATACTACTTTATCAACCTCACTCAGCGAGGTCATAATTTGCGCTGCTTTAAATGAGGTTAACGTTTTACCCGAGCCCGTTGTATGCCAAATATAGCCATTGTCGGTTGTAGTTTTAACTTGCTCTACAATCGCTTCTACTGCATAAAACTGATACGGCCTAAGCACCATTAAGTACTTACCTGTTTCATTAAGTACAATATACTTGGTGAGCATATGCGTTAAGTGCGAAGGCGTTAAAAATGCTTCGGCAAAGTCGTGTAACTGGCTTATTTTATTATTTTCATTATCAGTCCAGTCAAAGGTTTGCTTAGCCGACATTTCACTGTTGTTAGAAAAGTACTGGCTATTAACCCCATTCGACATTACAAACAGCTGCACATAGTTAAACAAACCATGGTTGGCATGAAACGAGTGCTTTTGATAACGTTTAATTTGGTTAAACGCTTCTTTTAGTTCAATACCACGGCGTTTTAGCTCTATTTGTACCAGCGGCAAGCCATTAACCAATAGCGTTACATCGTATCGGTTAGTGTATGTGCCTTTTACTGTAATTTGTTGCGCTACCTGAAAGCTATTTAGCTGCGGCTCATCACACAACAGCGTTAAATGTCTGCTGTCGCCGTTATCAAGTGTTACATCAAGCTGATCGCGCAGTGTTTTGGCTTTTGCAAATATATTACCTTTACCAAGCTTACCCAATATTTGCGTAAACTCAGTATCGCTTAACGTGCAGCCATTCACTTTTTCAAGCTGCTGCTTAAGATTAGCTTCAAGAGCTGCGTTATCCTTTAAAATAACGCGCGTAAAGCCTTGCTCGCTAAGCTGTGCAATTAAGTTATCTTCTAATTGTTGTTCACTTTGATAATTCATTTATACCTACAATTCCTTGATGCTAGCCTTATGCAATACATTCACAGCTTTATTGCTAATCTTTATGTAACTTATAACCCTGTTCTGGGTGATTCGGTATTGTTGGATATGCCAAAAACAATACCTGCTCTTTAACCATTTTACTTAAGTAGTTACGTCTTAGCGTGTCGGGCTTCATTCCTAATAGCTGTGCTATATCACCCAACCTTAAACAGTGCGGCTGTGCTTCTTTACATAGGGCTATTATTGCTTGTTCTACCTCAGACTTCTGCTTTCTACTTGAGGCAGATCGTACTTGCTCACCTATAACCCATAGTGAACTCCATAACTCATTAGCTGCAACCGTATCTACTTCTGTATTGTCTTGGTCCGGAGTATTTAAAGCTAGGTCCGGACCTTCATTGCTTAACTCCGGACCTTCAGTATCTAGGTCCGGACCTTCGCTATTTAACTCCGGACCTTCAAACAGCGAAAGCTGATCTAACTTAGGAGAGGCTACAAACGTAATACTCTTACCTGCATCATTATCAGGTGTAGGGATTTGTATCCCTTTTAAGTGATATATCTTGCCTCTGTGCTGGCCTGCCGACTCTAAGTATCCTGCATTAACTAACTGACTTAACGCAAGTGTCACTTCTCTTGTATGCTCTGAGGTCAACGAACAAATACGCTCGTGGTTAAACCATGACTCAGTAATGGCGGTAATCAAAATAGTCCGTTTAAGCTCGCTCAGCTTTTTATAACCACTACCAAAGGTATCTGTAAGGCGCTTATCAAGCTCAGGCGACACAATATTAACCATGCGCAACTCTAAAAAGGTTTGATTTAGCTCGTCCTTTTCATACATATGCGGTGGCTGCCAGTTTTGCGCTTTACAATTACTGTATATCTTAGGAATACCCGACCCTGCTTTTTCGCTTAAACCAATATTTAAAAACATTTGATGAATAGCAGGGTTTCGGCACTGGCTGTTACCCCCCGCTTTAGCCTCATGCACAGGTATACGCATTAGCCCTGCGTTTCTAAAGCCGATAAAGTCAGGGTGTTTTTCAATTAAAATATTACTTTCGGTATTAAATTCTGCATGTGCGAGTGTATTAACGAGTGCTTCACGAATAGCCTCATGCGCAGGAGTGGTATCTTGTCGTTGGCCATCATCGGTTAAGCTAAACCCTACTTTTAAATCTGCCGTAAGCTTACGATACACTTTACGATAAAAATCAAAAGCATTACCCGACCAAGAGCCATCAGTATAAATTCGATCTATCCAGCGATGTGTACTGTCGTCTTTTTCTTGATAATCGAGTGCAAAACTAGGTAGTGCATCTTGAATAGCATCCCACTTACCAAACATCACTAAGCCAGCAAGGGTTAAACCCGCTTTACCTGTTGCGCGGTCTTGTTGCCAGCCACGTATTGAGCGCAAAAACTCTTGGTCGCTCAATTCTAAAAAAGGGTGTTGTGGCTTGGCATCAACAAACATTTGCCTGTAAATGCGCAGGCTCTCGGGGTCTATGTCGTCAAGGGTAAAGTGCTCTAAAATACGGTTGTCGCGCACTTCCTCTTGCTCTGCCAGCATTTTATTTACTGCCGGTGGCAAACACTTTTGATCGGCCTCGTAACGGCGCTGATAAGTGCCATTAAGTGGGTTCGCATTCATAAATACAGGGCGGCTTTCGCGCGGGGCGCGTGGTACAGTAATCGCAATAATCGATTTGCCTTCCAGTATTTCAATGCGCACGTCACTTTCGCTGAGTAAATTAACACTCACTTTATTCGGATTATTAACAATATCCCAAATATTCTTAATTAGTGGCGCTGGGTTTGTTATACCCTCAACTGTAAACGTGCCTCTTCTTTCTTTAATGCCCAATAAAATTACGCCACCACGGGTATTGGCAAACGCACTATAGGTTTCCCACATATCATTAGGCACTGCGCCATGGCCGTCGCGCCCACCAGCAAGCTTGCACTCAACCTCTACGCTCTCTTGCAAAGTTTGAATATCAATAATGTTCGCTATTGGGTTGTCGTTAATTTTATTAGTCATTATTTCTCACACAAACATTTGCTGTAGTAAGCCTTTTTTAAATAGCTTAGTCTGTTCAATTTGCTCGTTAACAGCGTCTATTTTTTTATCGAGCGATTGTAAAAATTGTGCTATTTTTTGTTGTTCTTTCAAGCAAGGTAACTGAACTTTGGTTTTGAGCCAACTTTGGGTTTTAAACAGTAACTTCTCAATATGTACGCCATCACTATTAATAAAAAATGCACGTCGCATGTAGAGGGTTGTAGACAAGCGATTAAAGTAATCAATATCTAACTTTGTTGGTTGAGGTCTAAATACATTGTATTCATTAGAAACAATAGCCCCATCAAGTTCTTCAGGTACCAACCCGCAGGCTCCATGAACTATCTGTCGTTTTGATATTACAAACTCACCTTTGTGGATGGTGAATTGGCTTTTAACAAGTACATCCTTACCTTTAAAGTGTCCACGACTTTTAATCCCACCAAACCCCCTCTTTACAGTGATCAGCTCATAAGTAGCTTCATCATCCATTTTTAATGCGTCAGCTTGTAAAATAAGAATATCCCTTAAAGAATATTCATTCCAATCAGGAAAAGCGTTTCCATCATCGTCTTTAAAGCGTATTTGCTGGCTGAAAATTTGTTGCATTACGCCTTTTTTATAGTCTTTTAATAAGCGATGCTTTTCAGTTAGCTGACTGATTTTAGTATCTACAGAAGTAAGGAAGTCAGCTATTTTTTGTTGCTCATTTTTGCATACAGGTAAAACTACAGGATATTGATATAATTCACGTATCGATATGAAGGGTTGATCACTTCCTATAGATTTTGACTCTACAAATTTTTTAACCTGAATACTAAGTAAATGATATAGATAATCATAATTAGCTAAACCTTTACTAATTACCTTGCCTACTCTCTGGTAGAGTATAGCCCCCTCATCCATAGCTGTAATTTTAGAGATCTTTAATTGCCCATTAGTAATAGGTCTATTTAATGCTAATACAATATCTCCTCTTTCCAAAACTAACTCGGCTTCAGACAAACTATATTCCTCAGGTAAAAAGGATGGAGCTTTCCATTTTATAGTGCCATAACCAACATTTTCGATCTGGAGCAGAGGCCGACCTTTGGTTGAATACTCACTGGCTTTAAAGCCCTTTCCCGACTTTATTTCTAATAGCTTACCAATGCTTGTTTCAAAATTTTTCACTTGTTCCGTGAAAGCAATTTTAAACTCGCTCATGCTTTGACCTCAAACGGCACTTCAATGCCTAGCTCATCACAAAAACCAGCAATCGTTTTATCTGTTTCAAGCATTGCTTTATCATTTGCGACAAGTTGCTGTGCTACTTCACTCAAATCAACAAGCACCTCATCTTCAAAGGTATCTACGTAACGCGGAATATTAAGGTTGTAGTCGTTTTCTGCTAGATCCGACTGCGTGGCTGCAAACGCATATTTATCAATATAATCGCGTTTGTTTACGGCATCTAAAATACGTTGTAAATCTTCCTCTCGCATTACGTTGTTGTTAGTGCCTTTTTCAAAGTGATTACTGGCGTCTATAAACAATACGTTGTCGTCAGCGTTACGGTGTTTGTTTAGCACCAACACACAGGTAGGAATAGACGTACCAAAAAATATGTTAGCAGGTAAGCCTATTACCATATCAAGGTAGTTTTTTTCTTTAATAAGGTGTTTGCGTATATGCCCTTCGGCTGCACCACGAAACAACACGCCGTGCGGTAACACCACCGCCATTGTGCCGTTGTCGTCAAGCTGGTGGATCATGTGCTGTACAAAAGCAAAGTCGGCTTTACCTTTTGGTGCCAGCTTACCGTAGTCGGCAAAGCGCTCGTTATTCATGTGTAGCGGGTTGGCAGACCAATCAGCCGAAAATGGCGGATTAGCTACCACAGCGCTAAAGCGTTGCTCAAGATGTGCTGGAACTTCTAACGTGTCGTCGTTTTGAATGTCGAACTTAGTGTAATGCACGTCGTGCATAATCATGTTCATACGCGCTAGGTTGTAAGTACTTGGGTTTTGCTCTTGGCCGTAAAATTTTAAATCGGGGTTATTAGCTTCTTTTGCAACACGTAACAACAATGAGCCAGAGCCACAGGTAGGGTCGTAAACCGATTTAATATGCGGGTTATTTAAGGTGACTAATTTTGCTAGTAACTTTGACACCATTTGCGGCGTATAAAACTCGCCTGCTTTTTTACCCGCACCGCTGGCAAACATACCAATAAGGTATTCGTAAGCGTCGCCAAGTATGTCTATTTCGCTACTTTCTAGGTGAAAGTCGATGTTATCAAGGTGCTCTAATACTTTAGCTATTAACTTATTACGCGCATCCGGTGTTTTACCTAACTTGTTAGAGGTTAAATCTAGCTCGTCAAACAAGCCGTTGAAATCGTCGGCGCTGTCTGCGCCCATCGTGCTTTGTTCAATATGGTTAAGTACGTTGGTTACATCGTCTAAAATAAACTTATCGTTAGCACCGCGCTCAGCCAATACATGAAACAGCTCTGCAGGCTTTAAAAAGTACCCTAACTTATCAAGCGCCTCTTCTTTTACTGCTTCTAAGTACTCTTGACCCTCTTCTGTTGTTTCGTCAATTTTAGCAAACACAATGCCGTCTTCACTTAGTAACTGATTGGCATAAGTGTTGAGCTTATCAGACAGGTATTTATAAAAAATAAGCCCAAGTATATAATCGCGAAAGTCATCAGCAGACATGTTGCCACGTAAGCTGTTCGCAATATTCCAAAGCTGTTTTTTTAATTCTTGTTGGTGTTGTTGAACCATTAATTTAATCTCTTTATTTTAATTCTGTTTCTAACCACTTAATATGGTCACTTATCCCATCAAGTCCAGGATATATAGAAGCCTTGTGAACGCCGAATTTATATAGTTGCTCCCTAAAGCTTTCTTTTAAGCGGCTAGGGATAATAATCTTTTTAATTTGGCCTGAATAAAATGGTAAATTCAATTCATTATGTACAGTAAAAATGCCACTTTGAGAGATGATTCTTCCAGTCAAGTGTGGAGGAATATAACGTCTGACAGGTTCATCATTAGGGAGCTCCAATGGGTCGGAGTAATCTTTAGTGTCAAAGGGCTCTTTTCGATCTGTTAACACATAAATTGCAGCGTCTTTTGTTAGTTCTTTTTCTACAGCAAAGTAAGTAGAAACCAATGGGTTTTTGCTCCAATCTAGTAATCTAGTAGGTAGGCCGTGATGCTGTGCTAAGGCAAGCCACTCCCATTCATCCCTAGGAGTAAATTCAAGAAAGGGTATAGCTTGCTGCTTAAAACTCTCAAATATAGCTTTTTCTACTTTATATATTTCATCTTGTTTTACATTCATCCTGCTTGCAGTAGTGCGCAGCTCAAAACTTTTGTCAACAACTCCCCTAAAAAACGTAAACTTGGGATTATACTTCTCAAAAACACTTAATAATTCCGCAAAACTCTTCACTTCTGTCGTTGGGTATAATGTGACATATTTAGTAATACTCAAGTTAAAGTCATTGCTTTCAATTTCACCTAAACTGACAGCTTTACTAAAAAGTGTAACGCTATTTCTAGCTGCATAAGTTTGGAGTGTATTTAAAATTGTACCCTCAGTAATTGAGTTATTAGCCTTCGTACTATGGTAGTCATTACTAGCATCGAGAAATAATATATCTTTTTTGTTTATACGGTTTTTCTTAAAAACTAAGATACAAGTTGGAATGGAAGTTCCATAGAATAAGTTTGAAGGTAGCCCTATAACAGCATCTAAATAATTAAACTCTTTAATTAACTGCTTTCTAATAATACCTTCAGCACCACCTCGAAAAAGGACACCGTGCGGCACCACTATAGCCATGGTCCCGTTATCGTCTAGCTGATAAAGCATATGTTGGATAAAGGCAAAATCAGCTTTAGTCCGAGGTGCTAATTGTTCGTAATTAATAAATCTTGGGTCGCTTTTAAATGATGTTTTACGTGACCATGAGACAGAAAATGGAGGCACTGCTACCACAGCATTGAAACGTTGTTCTAAATGTTCTGGTTTCTCTAAAGTGTCCCCCTTTTTAATATTGAAGTTAGAATAGGGTATTCCATGCATAATCATATTCATTCGTGAGAGATTATGAGCATTTGAATTTTGCTCTTGGCCATAGAGCTTTATATTAGGGTTGTTAGCTTCTTTAGCTACACGTAACAATAGAGAGCCAGAGCCACACGTAGGATCATAGACCGAATTAATATCGGGTGTATTAAAAGTTACTAATTTTGCAAGTAACCTAGAGATCATCTTAGGAGTATAAAACTCCCCAGCTTTTTTTCCAGAGCTACTAGCAAACATAGCTATAAGGTTTTCATAAGCACTACCTTGTATATCTAATTCACTATCTTCCAAATGCAAATTAACATTATCAAGATGATCAAATACCTTAGTAATCTGCTTGTTACGCGCATCAGATGTTTTACCTAACTTGTGAGAGGTTAAATCTAGCTCGTCAAATACACCGTTAAAGTCATTAAAGCTATCAGTGCCGATAGTTCTCTGCTCTATGCTTTTAAATACACTAATAGTTTCATCAAGTATAAATTCACCTTTTCTACCGCGATTAGCCAAAGAATGAAATAACTCTGAAGGCTTTAAAAAGTAACCTAACTCATCTAGTGCTGCTTTTTGAACAATTTCTAAATACTTTTGATCTTCAACAGTAGTCTCATCTAATTCAGAAAATACAACGCTATTTTTATCTAAGAGTTGTTCAGCATAAGTATTGAGTTTTTCCGATAAATATTTATAAAAGATAAAACCTAATATGTAATCACGAAAATCATCGGCAGACATGCTACCACGCAAACTATTCGCCATACTCCAAAGTTGCTTTTTTAATTCTTGTTGGTGCTGTTGAGGCATTAATATTTTCTCTACTTAATCATTTTTTTTGAATTAACATCTACTTTGTCAATGATTTGCTAGCTAACAGCTCTCAGGGTTTTAGCCTACAGTACTTACAAGCCATTCAATTAATCCTGCATTTACTGATAAATCAGCAAGTTTTTCAGCGTCCCACACCTGAATTGAATTATTCTTATCCATTGAATTAATATGATCGCTTAGCTTTTTATCTGGTGTGTGGGTCACATAAAAAGCTCTATCGTAACCCTCTATATTTAATCGCTCTTCATACTCTTTATATAAACTTAGGTTACTTTGTGATTTCACCTGAACAATGGCACGTTCTCCGGTAACTGGCGCCAAGAGTTCTATATCTAGTGTTTTTATTGTGTTACCCGCAGAGCCAACTCTTGACCACCCCGATGAACGAAATATCAAATCGACAAACACTTCAAAATCTTGCGGTGACAACAACTGGATAATCTTTTCGAGTGAGAGCTTAAGTGATACTAAATTTGTCTCTACATTTTTAACATCAGGGTGTTGAGTATTGTTGATTTTATTAAGCAGGTACTCTTTTTCTTTAACATCACAAATTGTACCTCTGAAGCCTTGTACTTTAGTTAACTTGCCACTTAGAGCTTGTATGAAAAGTGAATTATTCTGACTATCTACACTGCGCCAACCACCAACTGTTTTACGTGATTTTGTTCTACTGCTCTCATCAAGCAGAACTTCTTCTTCAGCAAAGCAGTACCACAATTTACAGTCGTAAAATGTAATCCACATTGTTGTTTTAGGCTCGGTGTAAAACTTTTTAATTTGATTTCGATGGCTTGTTGTTGAAGCTTTGTTTGTATTGTATTCCATAGCTACAAACTCACTAACTTTATCCCAATTATTACTTAGACATAACTCATGAGGAATTTGCTTGTAATCTAACTTTATTGTACCTTCTTTTTCAATGCACTCACGCTCGTAATCACCTTTTGAACCAAGCTTTATAAATAATACAGCTTCAGCTTTAATCGTCATTTTAAAATCCTTTTATATTGGGTTTAATCTTCAATAAAGTAATCGCTATCAAGCGCTTTTACTTCAAATACCTGTTTGGTGCTAACGCCTAAATTATGGGTAAGCATTAACTCTGTCAGTTGTTTACCATCTACAAGCACTATGCGCTTTTCAATTAAGCCTACATATTCCAGTGCATCTTTACTAAAGCCGCTGGTGGTGATGAATACGCCCTTTTTAGCGCGGTGCATATCAAGCGCACCCGCAAAGGCTTGTATGTCTGGTCTACCCACTGTTTTATTGGTGTAGCGCTTAGCCTGTAAATATATCATTTCGAGGCCGAGTTTATCTTCTTTTATTACGCCATCAATGCCACCGTCTTGAGTATATTGCGTGGCTTGCCCTGCATCTTTACGTGAGCCGCCATACCCCATAGCTAGCATTAAATCGACTACAAGGTTTTCAAAAAACGCAGGGGAGGCCGAAAGCACTGCCTGTAATATTTCATCGCTTAAGTTAGTGTTGAGTGTATCTACTGCGGCTTCTATAAGCTCTTCTGGTGTTTTGTGTGAGTTGCTATTTACTAAGCTGGTGGTGTTTTCGTCTAGTGAGTCGCTAGTATCTTTAGTACGGGTTTTAAAGTCTAAAAACTCAGGGTATTGGCTTAAGTACTGGTTATTGATTAGTTCGCCCGCTGCTAATGCTGATAAACCTTTTTGCGTAATTTTACAAAAGGCTCTTTTAGGCTGCTCAATTAAACCGGCTTTAACAAGGTAAGTTTTAGCCCAACTTAAGCGGTGGTAGGCATAAGTTTGTTTGCCGCTAGGAATACGCAGTTTAAGCTGCTCTACTGATAAGCCTATGCTTTGATAAACGTTTGCTTCAATCTCTTTGAGCTTTACTGTTTCGCCGTTAGCTAAGCATTGCAGTAATGGGGTCATGAATGATTGGTAATCTGGTAACGACATACTATTCCCTGCCAAGCCGTATTAATTAGTTACTATACAGCTAATCCATTGTTCTTATTAATTGAGATAATATACAAATTAAGATTATGGGGCAAAGGTTATGTAATGAACATATGTCTCATATCGACACACTTTATGTTGAGTAGTGAAGAGAACTAACTTATATTATTCACAAGAGCACTAACTAATAACATTAGATTCTGATTGTAAGTTTTACTACGTAGCTCAGTTTCTCTTAATTTATACTTATACAAATATTTAAGTAAAAGATTAAATCACAAACCAAGTGGTTACCATAGCGGTTACCAAAAGCAAAAAGCAGGTAGCAAGAACAAGCCAAGTTATTGATAAATATAAAGTTAAATAAACAACTCTATGTTCAAATTCAAAATATTGAATAGTTTTCAGCCAATTATGACATATTCATAACTTATCGAAACCCGGGCTAGGCTCGGGTTTTTTATTAATACCAATAATATTTTGAATGTTGTTACCAAGCATCTTCGTCTAATGTGAGGTTCTCACCTCCAAATCACTCTTTATTTTAGTCATTAAAAAGCCCGACTAAGCTCGGGCTTTTTGGTAACAATTAGCTAGGCTAATAATTACGCTTTGAACGTTACTACAACACACCTACGCCTAAAGTAAGAGCGCTACCCTCATATGACACTTTATTATAGACATTAAAAAGCCCGAGACTAAGCTCGGGCTTTTTGGTAACAATTAGCTAGGCTGATAATTACACTTTGGACGTTACTACAACGCACCTACGCCTAAAGTAAGAGCGCCACTTTCATATGACACTTTATTCTAGACATTAAAAAGCCCGAGACTAAGCTCGGGCTTTTTGGTAACAATTAGCTAGGCTAATAATTACGCTACGATAGTTGCTACAACACCAGCACCTACAGTACGACCACCTTCACGGATAGCAAAACGAAGACCTTCATCCATCGCGATTGGTGCGATTAGAGTTACTGTCATCTTGATGTTATCACCAGGCATTACCATTTCTACGCCATCTGGTAACTGTACGTCACCAGTTACGTCAGTTGTACGGAAGTAGAACTGTGGACGGTAACCTTTGAAGAATGGAGTATGACGACCACCTTCATCTTTCGAAAGTACGTATACTTCTGAAGTGAATGTAGTATGTGGGTTGATTGAACCAGGCTTAGCTAGTACTTGACCACGTTCAACGTCTTCACGCTTAGTACCACGTAGAAGTGCGCCGATGTTTTCGCCAGCACGACCTTCGTCTAGAAGCTTACGGAACATTTCAACACCAGTACAAGTAGAACGAGTTGTATCATTGATACCAACAATTTCTACTTCGTCATTGATGCGGATGATACCAGCTTCAACACGACCAGTTACAACAGTACCACGACCCTGGATTGAGAAAACGTCTTCGATAGGCATGATGAATGGCTTATCGATGTCACGCTCTGGCTCTGGGATGTAAGTATCAAGTGCGTTTGCAAGCTCAACAATCTTATCTTCCCACTCTTTCTCGCCTTCTAACGCTTTAAGCGCAGAACCAGCAATTAGAGGTAAGTCATCACCTGGGAAATCGTATTCTGAAAGAAGTTCACGAACTTCCATTTCGACTAGTTCAAGTAGCTCTTCGTCATCTACCATGTCACATTTATTCATGAACACGATGATGTAAGGAACGCCAACTTGACGAGAAAGAAGGATGTGCTCACGCGTTTGTGGCATAGGGCCATCAGTCGCAGCAACTACTAAGATCGCGCCGTCCATTTGAGCAGCACCAGTGATCATGTTTTTGACATAATCGGCGTGACCAGGACAATCTACGTGTGCGTAGTGACGTGAAGGAGTATCGTATTCAACGTGAGACGTTGAAATAGTGATACCACGTTCGCGCTCTTCTGGAGCGTTGTCGATTGATGCGAAATCTTTAGCAACACCGCCGTATACTTTTGCAAGTACGTTAGTGATTGCTGCAGTTAGTGTAGTTTTACCGTGGTCAACGTGGCCGATTGTACCAACGTTTACGTGCGGTTTTACGCGTTCAAACTTTTCTTTTGCCATCTTAAAAAATTCCTAATAAAGAAATTAAAGCCTGACTCACTATTGAGCCAGACAAGCTAAAATTATATAACAGCGCGAGCTGAAATTATTGTATCTGCAACGTTTTTAGAGGCTTCAGCGTACTTCACAAACTCCATAGAGTATGAGGCACGGCCCTGTGTTGCAGATCGTAAAGCAGTCGCATAACCAAACATTTCAGAAAGAGGAACCTGCGCATTAATTTGCTTAAGTCCACCTAATGCATCTTCCATGCCTTCGATTATGCCGCGGCGACGGTTTAAGTCGCCAACTACATCACCCATATTTGAATCAGGAGTGAGTACTTCAACCTTCATTACTGGCTCTAGTAGTACAGGGTTAGCTTTAAGCGCCCCATCTCTCATTGCCAGTGAACCTGCTATTTTAAATGCCATTTCATTCGAATCTACATCATGGAATGAACCATCATATAAAGTCGCTTTAACGCCAAGTAATGGGTAGCCTGCCAGTACACCTTGAGACATTTGCTCTTGGATACCTTTGTCTACCGCAGGGACGAACTCTTTAGGAACAGAACCACCTACGGTTTCGTTAACGAACTCGTAAATTGGTGACTCATCATCCGTAATATCCATCGGTTCAAGTTTAATCCAAACGTGACCATATTGACCACGACCACCTGACTGACGTATAAACTTCCCTTCAACCTTAACAGTTGAACGAATAGCTTCTCGGTATGAGACCTGCGGCTTACCAACGTTACATTCAACACTGAATTCACGTTTCATACGGTCGACGATGATATCTAGGTGAAGTTCACCCATGCCAGAGATTATAACCTGGCCTGATTCTTCGTCAGTTTGTACTCGAAAAGAAGGGTCTTCAGCAGCTAGTTTACCCAGCGCGATACCCATCTTATCTTGGTCAGCTATAGTGCGAGGCTCAACCGCAATAGAGATTACTGGTTCAGGGAATTCCATACGCTCAAGCGTAATAATAGAATTCGGATCACACAGTGTTTCACCTGTTGTTACGTCTTTAAGACCAATAGCTGCCGCGATGTCGCCTGCGAAAACTTCTTTGATCTCTTCACGAGAGTTTGAATGCATCTGTACGATACGGCCAAGTCGCTCACGCTTACTTTTTACTGGATTATATACCGTGTCACCCTGTTTAACAGTACCAGAGTAAACACGGAAAAAGGTCAAGGTTCCAACAAACGGGTCTGTTGCAATCTTAAAAGCGAGTGCAGCAAACGGCGCTTTATCATTAGCTGGACGTTCTTCCTCAGTACCATTTTCTAGGATACCTTGGATTTGTTTCACTTGCTCTGGTGAAGGCATATATTCAACAACGCAATCAAGCACAGCTTGAACACCTTTGTTTTTAAATGCGCTACCACAAGTAACTGGAACAATCTCATTAGCTAATGTTCGTTGGCGTAAAGCATTTTTAATTTCTGCTTCACTTAACTCTTCACCTTCTAAGTATTTATCCATTAGTTCTTCTGTTGCTTCAGCAGCGCTTTCAACTAAGTGAGAGCGCCATTCTTCAGCTAATTCCAGAAGTTCTGCCGGTATTGCCTCATAAGAGAAAGTCATACCCTGGTCCGCTTCGTTCCAGTTAATCACTTTCATTTTTATAAGGTCAATAACACCTTTAAAGTCGTCCTCAGCGCCTACAGGCAACTGAATTGGAACAGGCGTTGCTCCAAGACGAGATTTCACCTGGCTAACCACAGCTAAGAAGTCAGCGCCCGTGCGATCCATTTTATTTACGAAGATCATTCTCGGAACTTCGTATTTGTTCGCTTGACGCCAAACTGTCTCAGTTTGCGGCTGTACACCAGATGAAGCACAAAGAACAACTACCGCACCATCTAATACGCGTAAAGAACGCTCTACTTCGATAGTGAAATCTACGTGTCCTGGAGTATCAATAATATTGATACGATGGGCGTCAAATTGAGCGTCCATCCCTTTCCAAAAACACGTTGTTGCAGCAGAAGTGATTGTGATACCACGCTCTTGTTCCTGCTCCATCCAATCCATAGTTGCAGCGCCATCATGTACTTCACCGATCTTATGAGAAAGACCCGTGTAGAACAGAACACGTTCTGTTGTGGTGGTTTTGCCTGCATCTACGTGAGCGACAATACCTATATTACGATAGCGCTCAAGTGGAGTTGTACGTGCCATATGATCCTCTTAAAGGTTAAAGACAGATTACCAACGGTAATGAGCGAATGCTTTATTCGCTTCAGCCATACGGTGAACGTCTTCACGTTTCTTAACCGCAGTGCCTTTATTATCAGAAGCGTCAACGATTTCTTGAGCTAAACGTAAGCCCATAGATTTTTCGCCACGCTTACGTGCAGCGTCTACTAACCAACGCATACCTAATGCGTTACGACGAACTGGACGTACTTCAACTGGTACTTGATAAGTTGAACCACCAACACGGCGAGATTTAACTTCTACCTGTGGGCGGATGTTATCAAGTGCAGTTTCAAAGATTTCTAGGTGCGACTTGCCTGATTTCTCAGCAGCCACGTCTAGCGCACCATAAACAATTTTTTCAGCAGTAGATTTCTTGCCGTCTAACATCACGATGTTAACGAATTTAGCAAGAAGTTCCGATCCGAACTTAGGATCTGGAAGAATTTTACGTTGACCGATTACGCGTCTTCTAGGCATTTTGTATCTCCGGTTTATTCAGGTTTGCTCTTTCGAGTCAATCACCCAAAACAATAATTATAAATATTTAGTGCTTGGCCTTACTAACGGAAAACAATTAGCCTTTAGGGCGTTTTGCACCGTATTTAGAACGAGCTTGACGACGATCGCTAACGCCTGCACAGTCAAGTGCACCACGAACAGTGTGAAAACGCACACCTGGTAAATCTTTAACACGACCACCACGGATTAGGATTACACTATGCTCTTGAAGGTTATGACCTTCACCGCCAATGTATGAAGTTACTTCGAAACCGTTAGTTAAACGTACACGTGCTACTTTACGTAACGCCGAGTTTGGTTTCTTAGGTGTAGTTGTATATACGCGAGTACATACACCGCGCTTTTGCGGACACGCTTTTAGTGCAGCTGAGTTACTTTTCGTAACCTTGCTACGGCGTGGCTTACGCACTAGCTGGTTAATAGTTGCCATTTAAATAGCTCCTGAAATTAAAATTACTACTGAAAAAAATAAAAAATCCGCCCTTTATTTACGAGCCTGCATTAAGCACACAAGTAAATGGGTGGCGGAATTTTAATGAGCAAAGTTTAACCTGTCAACCTAAACTAACCACAAGACAGCATATAACTGACTTGCGATCACTTAATCTATTGATTAAGAACAGTTTATTGATTTCCAGACAAATCAGCATTTAGAGCGTCTGTAAGTGCTTGAGTTGCCTCTTCTGCACTTACTGTTTGCTCTTCTACTACTACTTTGCTTTGTTTACGGCGAGCCATACGTTCTTGATGATACGCAAAACCGGTACCGGCTGGGATCAAACGACCCACAATTACGTTTTCTTTAAGACCGCGAAGCTCATCGCTCTTACCATTCACTGCCGCATCTGTAAGAACACGTGTTGTCTCTTGGAAAGACGCTGCAGAGATGAAAGATTCTGTTGCTAGTGATGCTTTTGTGATACCCATTAACTGGATTTCAAACTTAGCTGGTATCTTACCTTGTTTTTCAAGGTCACGGTTTGCGATATTAACGCGCGCCACTTCGATTTGCTCACCGGCTAAGAAGTCAGTATCACCGCCGTGCATAATGGTACATTTACGTAACATTTGACGGATAATTGTTTCAATGTGCTTGTCATTGATCTTAACGCCTTGCAAACGGTAAACCTCTTGCACTTCGTTAACGATATAGTTAGCAACATGAGTCACACCACGTAGGCGTAAGATGTCATGCGGTGATTCAGGACCATCGGCGATAACTTCACCTTTAGACACTTGCTCACCTTCAAACACGTTAAGTTGACGCCATTTAGGAATCATCTCTTCGTAATGATCACCTTCAGCTGGAGTAATAACTAAACGCTTCTTACCTTTAGTCTCTTTACCGAAGCTAATTGTACCAGTTACTTCAGCTAATATAGCTGGTTCTTTTGGCTTACGAGCTTCAAATAAGTCGGCTACGCGTGGTAGACCACCCGTGATATCACGAGTTTTCGAACCTTCTTGCGGAATACGTGCTAACACGTCACCTGGGTTTGCTGTAACGCCGTCAATAACTTCAATCGTCGTGAATGAAGGAAGACGTGTTTCTTGCAGACCGCGCTCTTCACTTTCGATGATAAGCTTTGGTTCTTTCGTATTTACTTTAGCAAGATCTTTTACAACTACACGGGTTAAACCAGTTAGCTCATCAGTCTGTGCTTCAGTATTTGAATCATCGATATCGCTGAACGATACTTTTGATTTATGCTCAAGAACGATTGGGTGACTATGCGGGTCCCAAGTAGCAACGATATCGTTACCTAGAACTTCAGCATTGTCTTGCACTGTTAATACCGCACCGTAAGGTACTTTATAACGCTCTTTCTCACGACCATGACTATCAATGATAGTAATTTCCGTAGAACGAGAGGTAATAACAATCTTACCGTCTGTGTTTAATACGTACTTAGAGTTATGAAGTTTTAATGTACCGTTAGTTTTAACTTGTACATTATTTTCTGCAGACGCTCTAGATGCCGCACCACCGATGTGGAAGGTACGCATTGTTAACTGTGTACCCGGCTCACCAATTGACTGTGCCGCGATAACACCCACTGATTCACCAGCGTTGATGATATGACCACGTGCTAGGTCACGACCATAACAGTTAGCACAAACACCAAAGTCATTATCACAAGTGATAACAGAACGTACACGAACTTCATCTACTGAATGCTCTTCTAAAAGATCACACAGTTTTTCGTCTAGCATGATATTACGTTCAACAAGCACTGTATTAGTACCTGGAATCACAATATCTTCAGCAACAACACGACCTAGAACACGTTCACGAAGTGCTTCTACAACATCACCACCTTCAATAAGCGGTTTCATTGTTAAGCCATCTTCTGTGCCACAGTCATCTTCATTGATTACCAAATCTTGTGCAACGTCTACTAGACGACGCGTTAGGTAACCCGAGTTTGCTGTTTTAAGTGCTGTATCGGCAAGACCTTTACGCGCACCATGCGTTGAGATGAAGTACTGAAGTACGTTTAGACCTTCACGGAAGTTAGCTGTGATTGGAGTCTCGATGATTGAACCATCTGGACGTGCCATTAGACCACGCATACCCGCCAACTGACGAATCTGTGCAGCACTACCACGAGCACCTGAGTCGGCCATCATAAACACTGAGTTAAATGACGGTTGCTCTACTTCTTCACCTTGTGCATTGATAACTGTGTCTTTCGACAAGTTAGACATCATCTCACGTGATAAGTTTTCGTTTACACGTGACCAGATATCGATAACTTTGTTGTACTTTTCACCAGCCGTTACAAGACCTGATTGGAATTGTTGGTTGATTTCAGTAACTTCAGCTTCAGCTGATTCAATTATCTGTGCTTTAACCGGTGGGATAACTAAGTCATCAATACCGATAGAAACACCTGACTTCATTGCATAATGGAAACCGGTGTACATAACTTGGTCAGCAAAGATAACTGTATCTTTAAGACCTAGACGACGGTAACACTCATTCAATAAGCCAGAAATCTGCTTTTTACCTAGCGGCTGGTTGATTGACGCAAACGGCATGCCTTTAGGTAAAATTAGAGACAGAATCGCACGACCAACAGTTGTATCGATAACAGTAATAGTATCTTCTACTACGCCGTCTTCGTTTTTAACTGATTGGCTAATACGTACTTTCACAATTGCGTGAAGGTCTGCATTGCCACTGCGGTATGCTTTTTCTGCTTCTTTTGGATCTTTAAATATCGCGCCTTCGCCTTTAGCGTTAATGCGGTCACGAGTCATGTAATAAAGACCCAATACAACATCCTGTGAAGGAACGATGATTGGCTCACCATTCGCAGGAGATAGAATGTTGTTTGTTGACATCATCAATGCACGAGCTTCAAGCTGCGCTTCGATTGTTAACGGTACGTGTACCGCCATTTGGTCACCATCGAAATCGGCGTTGTAAGCCGCACATACTAATGGATGCAAATGAATCGCTTTACCTTCGATAAGCACAGGCTCAAACGCTTGGATACCCAAACGGTGAAGTGTTGGTGCACGGTTAAGTAATACTGGATGTTCACGAATTACTTCGTCAAGTACATCCCATACTTCCGGAACTTCACGTTCAACCATCTTCTTAGCAGCTTTGATTGTCGTAGCCATGCCGCGACGTTCTAATTTGCCATAGATGAATGGTTTGAATAGCTCTAGTGCCATCTTCTTAGGAAGACCACATTGGTGAAGCTTAAGTGTAGGACCAACTGTGATTACAGAACGGCCTGAATAATCTACACGCTTACCAAGTAAGTTCTGACGGAAACGACCTTGCTTACCCTTGATCATATCAGCAAGAGATTTAAGAGGACGTTTGTTAGAACCTGTAATTGCACGACCACGACGACCGTTATCAAGTAGCGCATCTACCGCTTCTTGTAACATACGTTTTTCGTTACGTACAATAATGTCTGGTGCTGCTAAATCTAGTAGACGCTTAAGACGGTTATTACGGTTAATAACACGACGGTAAAGGTCATTTAGATCAGATGTCGCAAAACGACCACCGTCTAATGGTACTAATGGGCGTAGATCAGGTGGCAATACTGGAAGTACTGTCATGATCATCCACTCAGGGTTATTACCTGATTGGTGGAACGATTCCATTAACTTAAGACGTTTAGTGATTTTTTTACGCTTAGTTTCAGAGTTAATTGTTGGTAACTCTTCACGCATCTCAGCAATTAATTGAGCAAGATCAAGTTCACGAAGCAAGTCTAAAACTGCTTCAGCACCCATCTTAGCTTCAAACTCATCACCGTGCTCTTCTAGTGAATCTAAGTATTCTTCTTCACCTAATAACTGACCACGCTCAAGCGTTGTCATACCAGGTTCAGTTACTACGAATGATTCGAAGTAAAGAACACGTTCAATATCACGAAGCGTCATATCTAGCATTAAGCCAATACGTGACGGTAATGATTTTAAAAACCATATATGTGCAACTGGGCTCGCAAGGTCGATATGACCCATACGATCGCGTCGCACTTTAGTGAGTGTTACTTCAACGCCACACTTTTCACAGATCACACCACGGTGTTTAAGGCGTTTATATTTACCACATAAACACTCATAATCTTTCACTGGGCCGAAAATACGGGCACAGAATAAGCCATCGCGCTCAGGCTTGAAAGTACGGTAGTTAATAGTCTCAGGTTTCTTTACTTCACCGTATGACCATGAACGAACCATGTCTGGTGAAGCAAGACCAATGCGAATTGCATCGAATTCTTCGGTCTTATTTTGTTGCTTCAGAAACTTAAGTAAGTCTTTCACCTTAGCTCTCCTGTCGGAGTTAATCTTGAGGACGGATAATCTCGTCCCTACATTCTATTCAGCCGTAACAGATGCTGCAGCGTTAACTGCAGCATCTAATTGGCTTAATTTTCTTCCAACTCGATGTTGATACCCAGTGAGCGGATTTCTTTCAACAATACGTTGAACGATTCTGGCATACCTGGTTCCATTTTATGGTTACCATCAACGATGTTTTTATACATCTTAGTACGACCGTTCACGTCATCCGATTTCACTGTTAGCATTTCTTGTAGAGTGTAAGCAGCACCATAAGCTTCAAGTGCCCATACTTCCATCTCACCAAAACGCTGGCCACCGAACTGTGCTTTACCACCCAGCGGCTGCTGAGTAACAAGGCTGTAAGAACCAGTAGAACGTGCGTGCATCTTATCGTCAACCAAGTGGTTAAGTTTAAGCATGTACATGTAACCAACAGTTACTTGACGTTCAAACTGATCGCCAGTACGGCCATCATAAAGTGTAACCTGACCACTACGAGGATAGCCCGCAAGCTCAAGCATGTCTTTGATTTCGCTTTCTTTCGCGCCATCAAATGCAGGAGTAGCTATTGGTAAACCACCTTTTAAGTTTTCAGCTAGACGACGAATTTCGTCATCAGTGAAGCTAGCAATATCTACAACTTGGCGAGATTCGCCAATTTCGTATGCTTGCTTGATGAAGTCACGTAGCTCATGAAGCTCACGTTGCTCTTTCATCATCTCTTCAATACGTTCACCGATACCACGTGCAGCAAGACCCATATGTGTTTCAAGGATCTGACCGATGTTCATACGTGATGGTACACCTAGTGGATTCAATACGATATCTACCGTACGACCTTTGTCATCGTAAGGCATATCTTCTACTGGTACGATAGTCGAGATAACACCTTTGTTACCATGACGACCCGCCATTTTATCACCCGGTTGGATACGACGTTTAACAGCTAGGTATACTTTAACAATCTTAAGTACGCCTGGTGCTAAGTCATCACCTTGGGTAATTTTACGACGTTTGTTTTCAAACTTCTTATCGTATTCAGCTTTAAGTTCATCGTATTGTGCAGCAAGCTGCTCAAGCTCAGCTTGCTTGTCTTCTTC
Organism: Pseudoalteromonas arctica A 37-1-2; assembly: GCF_000238395.3. Classification (GTDB taxonomy): domain Bacteria; phylum Pseudomonadota; class Gammaproteobacteria; order Enterobacterales; family Alteromonadaceae; genus Pseudoalteromonas; species Pseudoalteromonas arctica. Next base: position 282,764 of record NZ_CP011025.1, on the reverse strand, counting down.
AGCAAGGCTTTGCGTAAGCACTTTTTCAGCATTTAGAGATGCAAGTTTATCTTCATCAAAACCAGCAGCTATAAGTAGCTTACGTGCACGGTCTAAAACGCCTGCTTCTAAAATACGGAACTCTTCGTTGAAGTCTTTCTTCGCTTCGCGAAGCTGCATGTCTTCAACTTCTAACGCGCGTTTATCTTTTTCAACACCATCACGGGTGAAAACTTGCACGTCAATTACAGTACCAGTTACAGAATTTGGTACACGTAAAGAGCTGTCTTTAACGTCAGACGCTTTTTCGCCGAAGATAGCACGCAGTAGCTTCTCTTCAGGTGTAAGCTGTGTCTCGCCTTTAGGAGTCACTTTACCTACTAGGATATCGCCGCCTTTAACTTCAGCACCAATATATACAACGCCTGATTCATCAAGCTTGCCTAGCGCAGACTCACCCACATTCGGGATATCTGCAGTGATCTCTTCTGGACCTAATTTAGTATCACGGGCAACACACTGTAGTTCTTGAATATGGATAGTCGTTAGACGATCTTCTTCAACTACGCGCTCTGATAACAAGATTGAATCTTCGAAGTTATAACCGTTCCATGGCATGAATGCCACGCGAAGGTTTTGACCAAGGGCTAAGTCACCTAAGTCAGTCGAAGGACCATCTGCTAACACGTCACCACGAGTAACCGGTTCGCCAACCATACAAGTTGGTTTTTGGTTAATACATGTATTTTGGTTTGAACGTGTGTATTTGGTTAAGTTGTAGATGTCGATGCCCGCTTCACCAGGAATGCGTTCTTCTTCATGTACATTTACAACGATGCGACTTGCGTCAGCATACATTACTTCACCACCACGTTTAGCAACGATAGTTACACCAGAATCTTTCGCTAGTGTTAACTCAATACCAGTACCTACTAACGGCTTATCCGCTTTCAATGTTGGTACTGCTTGACGTTGCATGTTTGAACCCATCAATGCACGGTTAGCATCATCGTGTTCTAAGAACGGGATAAGTGCTGCCGCTACAGAGATCACCTGTTGTGGTGATACATCCATATACTGCTGGTCCATGCGACCCATAAAGGTAGATTCACCTTTGTGACGACATGGGATAAGTTCATCAACAAACTCATTGGTTTCAGTTAAGTTTGAGTTCGCCTGTGCGATAACAAACTGACCTTCTTCAATGGCTGATAAATAATCAACTTCATCAGTTACAACACCGTCTACCACTTTGCGGTAAGGTGTTTCTAAGAAACCGTAGTCATTTGTACGTGCGTACGTAGACAACGAGTTAATTAGACCGATATTTGGACCCTCAGGAGTCTCGATTGGACATACGCGACCATAGTGAGTTACGTGAACGTCACGTACTTCAAAGCCTGCGCGTTCACGAGTTAGACCGCCCGGACCTAATGCAGAGATACGACGTTTATGCGTAACTTCTGATAGTGGGTTATTTTGGTCCATAAACTGTGATAACTGAGACGAGCCGAAGAACTCTTTAACAGCTGCCGAAATAGGCTTAGCGTTAATAAGATCTTGTGGCATTATCGCGTCAAGGTCACCTAAGCTTAAACGCTCACGTACAGCACGTTCAACACGTACTAGACCAACACGGAATTGGTTCTCAGCCATTTCGCCAACACTACGTATACGACGGTTGCCTAAGTGATCGATATCATCAACATCGCCTTGACCGTTACGAATAGCAATTAATACTTTCATAACAGACACGATGTCTTCTTTGCTTAATGTGCCAGGGCCTGTGTCTGTATCGTAACCAACACGGCTATTGAACTTCATACGACCTACAGTAGATAAGTCATAACGTTCTTCAGAGAAGAACAAGTTCTGGAATAAGGCTTCAGCCGCGTCTTTCGTCGGTGGCTCGCCTGGGCGCATCATGCGGTAAATTTCTACTAGTGCTTCTAAACGGCTGCTTGCAGAGTCAATGTTTAATGTATTTGACATGTAAGCACCGCTGTCCACTTCATTGATATATAACGTATCAATTTTAGTGTAACCGGCTTTAACCAATTCAGCCATTAGCTCTAGAGTTAGCTCGTCATTTGCATTTGCAATAACTTCACCAGTTGACTCATCAACATAGTTTTTAGCTACAATACGGCCAATGATGTACTCATGTGGTACTTCTAATTGCTTAATGCCTTTCTTTTCGATGCTCTTGATGTGGCGAGCCGTAACACGACGACCGCTTTCAACAAATACTTCACCGTCTTCGCTCTTGATATCAAAAGCGGCAGTTTCACCACGTAAACGCGAAGGTACAAGTTCCATAAGAACTTTACCATTCGTTACTTCAAACGTAGTGTTATCGAAGAACATATCTAGGATTTGTTCGCTAGAATACTCTAGTGCACGTAGGATGATAGACGCCGGTAATTTACGACGACGGTCAATACGTACATATAAGTTATCTTTTGCATCAAATTCGAAGTCTAACCATGAACCACGGTAAGGTATAACGCGTGCGTTATATAATACTTTACCCGATGAATGGGTTTTACCGCGGTCGTTATCAAAGAATACACCAGGGCTACGGTGTAGCTGAGAAACGATAACACGCTCTGTACCATTGATTACAAAAGTACCGGTATCTGTCATGAGCGGAATTTCGCCCATGTAAACTTCTTGCTCTTTAATGTCTTTAACTGTGCCTGGTGCTTCTTTGTCCATAACAACAAGACGCAGTTTCACGCGAAGTGGAGCAGAATAAGTCACACCGCGAATTTGACATTCTTTTACATCGAAAACTGGCTCACCAATACGGTAACTTACGTATTGAAGCTCAGAATTTCCCGAGTAGCTTTTAATAGGGAACACAGAACGGAAGGCAGCTTCCAAACCATGATCGCCATCAGCGTCCGGCACTAAGAATTTTTTAAACGATTCTAACTGTGTAGACAGTAAAAAAGGTATATCCAAAACTTGTGGACGTTTACCAAAATCCTTACGGATACGTTTCTTTTCAGAATAAGAGTAAGCCATGGGGTTCCTCAGCTTGCTGATCTTTGACCCGACCTGTTCTTGTAAGAACAGACTTAACTGGCAGCTATGCCAAGATTTTACAACATTTAACTGTTGTTCTAATTAGATCCCACTTTAACACTAGCAAACTATAAAGCGTTGAAAGTAAAGAAAAAATCAGATTTTATTTGAGCTAAAAGAGTGCATCACTCTATAGCGCAAAAAGGCCGGTGATTAAATAATCACCAGCCCTTGCCTGATTTCTCAGGCAGCGAACTTAGCAAAAGCTAAATTACTTAACCTCAACTTCAGCACCAGCTTCAGTAAGATCTTTTGCAAGTGCTTCAGCTTCTTCTTTAGATACACCTTCTTTAACAGGTGTAGGAGCAGCTTCAACAAGAGCTTTCGCTTCTTTAAGGCCAAGGCCAGTTGCGCTACGAACAGCTTTGATTGCAGAAACCTTGTTAGCGCCAGCGCCAGTAAGGATTACGTCAAATTCTGTTTTCTCTTCAGCAGCTTCAGCAGCTGGACCAGCTACCATTGCAGCTGCAGCAGTTACGCCGAATTTTTCTTCCATTGCTTCGATAAGAGCAACAACGTCCATTACTGACATTTCAGCAATTGCGTCAAGGATTTGGTCTTTAGATACAGACATTACAAATTTCCTAATAATTAACGGACATTACGTCCAAATAAATTTTACACCGAAAGTGAGATTAAATAGCTTAAAATTAAGCAGCTTGCTCTTCTTTCTGTACACGTACTGCTTCAATTGTTTTACACAATTTGCCAGCAGACGCTTCTTTCATAGCACTCATTAAGCGTGCAACAGCTTCGTCGTATGTAGGTAATGTAGCAAGCATTGCTGCATCAACAACATTTCCTTCAAAAGCGGCCGTTTTAAGCTCGAATTTCTCATTCTTTTTCGCGAAATCTGAAAAGATACGCGCAGCAGCACCTGGGTGCTCTGATGAGAAAGCGATTAAGCTTGGACCAACAAATGAATCAGAAAGACACTCAAAATCTGTTCCTTCAAGAGCACGTTTTGCTAAAGTGTTACGGACAACTTTCATCCAAACACCATTTGCACGAGCTTCTTTACGAAGGGCAGTGATTGCGCCAACTGTTACACCACGAGAATCTGCAACAACTGCAGATAGAGCACCATTGGCTGCTTCGTTGACTTCAGCAACTATTGCTTTTTTGCCTTGAAGATTTAAAGCCATGGGTGTTACTCCTGGTTTAATGGGGATACCGATTATCGGATTCCCCTGTTCTACTCTTCCCTACCAAACAAGGTAGAGATGCTTTTTACGGCGAGAGCCAGAAGGATTAGGAAAAATCTATCTGGGGTCTACACCGTCTACGTAGGTGAATATTAAGGCCGAAGCCACCTACGGTCTTGGACGGAAGCCCAATTTATCGTTAACCCCGAAGGCTTAACGAAATTATGGACTTCAACCCGAATTCTTTACTTTGCCAATTAATAAATTAATCAACAAAATGGCGCGAAATTATAGTACAAATTTCACGCCATGTAAACACTTTAAGCTACAGTTGTGCTTAAAGTGTTTTGGTCAACAGAAACGCCTGCGCCCATTGTTGTAGAGATAGTTACTTTCTTCAAGTAAACACCTTTAGCTTGAGAAGGTTTAGCCTTCTTAAGCGCAACAATTAGAGACTCAAGGTTTTGTTGTAATTGCTCTGCAGTGAAATCAACCTTACCAATAGTAGTATGGATGATGCCATTTTTGTCATTACGGTAACGTACTTGACCTGCTTTAGCATTTTTAACTGCTTCTGCAACGTTAGGCGTTACAGTACCAGTTTTAGGGTTTGGCATTAGACCACGTGGGCCTAAGATTTGACCTAGTTGACCAACAACACGCATAGCGTCTGGTGATGCAACAACAACGTCAAAGTTCATCTCGCCTTTTTTAACTAGTTCAGCAAGATCTTCCATGCCTACTAATTCAGCACCGGCTTCTTTTGCAGCTTCTGCATTAGCGCCTTGTGTGAATACAGCAACACGAACGTCACGACCAGTACCGTTAGGTAGTACAGTAGCACCACGAACGTTTTGATCAGATTTACGAGCATCGATACCAAGGTTAACGGCAACGTCAACACTTTCTACGAATTTAGCTGTCGCTAACTCTTTTAAAAGAGCAACTGCTTCATTGATTTCGTAATCTTTTGTTACTTCCACTTTTTCGCGGATAGTACGCATACGTTTAGTTAATTTAGCCATTTCTTAGTCCTCTACGTTCAAGCCCATCGCACGCGCAGAACCTGCGATAGTGCGAACCGCTGCGTCCATATCGGCAGCTGTAAGGTCAGTTCGTTTTGTCTCAACAATTTCTTCAAGTTGAGCACGAGTTACTGTGCCTACTTTATCAGTGTTAGGACGGCCTGAGCCTGACTTGATACCAGCAGCTTTCTTAAGTAAGTAAGCAGCAGGTGGCGTTTTCATGTCGAACGTAAATGAACGGTCACCGTAAACAGAGATCACTACAGGAACTGGAGCGCCTTTTTCGATAGACTCTGTACGTGCGTTAAACGCTTTACAGAATTCCATGATGTTTACACCGTGTTGACCTAGTGCAGGACCTACTGGAGGACTAGGATTAGCCATACCAGCGGCAACTTGTAGCTTGATTAGAGCTTCAACTTTTTTAGCCATTATAAATACCTCATTTGGTGGGTCTCAGCCTTGTGCGCGCGAGGACGCGTACTCTAACGGCTTCCCAGTTTAAAAATTGGTTTCGTACTTTTTGCACAGTAAAAATAAATTTTACCTTAATACAAAAAGGCCGCTGATTATAAGTTAATCAGCGGCCTTTTTCAAGCTTCATGCCAAAATTTAAATAAAAATTAGCGAAGCTTTTTTAATCAATTACTTATCTTGCTCAACTTGACCGAATTCAAGCTCAACTGGCGTAGAACGACCAAAAATAAGTACAGATACTTTTACGCGGCTCTTTTCGTAGTCAACTTCTTCAACTACACCACTGAAATCTGCAAATGGTCCGTCTGTAACGCGAACAACTTCACCTGGTTCAAATAATGTAGCAGGTTTAGGTGCTTCAGCATTTTCTTGAAGGCGATTAAGAATGCGTTCTGCTTCTTTAGGAGTTATTGGAGCAGGACGATCAGACGTTCCACCAATAAAGCCCATTACACGTTCAGTGCTGTTCACTAAGTGCCAGCTTGCGTCATTCATATCCATTTGTACTAATACATAACCTGGAAAGAATTTACGCTCAGATTTACGCTTTTGGCCAGCGCGCATCTCAACAACTTCTTCAGTTGGTACTAGTATCTCACCAAAGCTCGATTCAAGACCTTCGATTTTAATATGTTCAGTTAACGTTTGAGCTACACGCTTTTCGTAACCAGAAAAGGCTTGTACTACATACCAACGTAACTTAATTTCTTTGTTCTCGTTCTCATCCGACATGGGATCAGATCTCCAATCCAGTTAAAAAGCCTACAGCGCGGAATAAAATGCCATCTAATCCCCAAAGGATAAGTGCCATAATCACTGTTGCAACCATTACAATTAATGTCGTGTGGGTAGTTTCTTGGCGCGTTGGCCAAATAACTTTGCGTACTTCAATTCGAGCTTCTTTAGCGAAAGCAAGAAAGTTACGTCCCTTAAATGTTTGCGAGGCAATTGCTAATCCGGCCGCTATTGCAACAACAACGCCGATAGCACGTAGTAGTACAGATTGATCTGCATACATGTGATTACCAACAACTGCGCCTGCAAGTAGCGCGATTGCTACTAACCACTTTACTGACTCCATCGCACTTGATGGTGTTTCTACATTCGTGCTCATAATATTATTACCTTAACTACAGACACAACAACCCTACACTACGGCAGGGTTAATCCATTAAAATCTAAACTTAAAAACAGACTTAATTTAAACCGGTTTTTAATCTCAGACTACTCAAATAACAAGTAAGACTGGCAGGGGCGGAGAGATTCGAACTCCCAACCATCGGTTTTGGAGACCGCTGTTCTACCAATTGGAACTACGCCCCTGCAAAGTGGATGCCTATTATACTTACGCAGTTCATTAACACAAGCCTAAAAGATACCCACATTGGAAAATCTAATTAATTAATTACATTATTGTTTAAACTGCTAATAATTTAATCGGTTATATAAATGTGCAATCCTAAAATATTGGTTATTTTTCTAAGGTTTTATAAACATCATTCAGTAAGCTTGAAGCACCAAACCTAAATGTATTTGCTTGCAAATAATCATCACCCATTATTGCGCGTGCTAGCGCTAAATAATCACTGGCATCGGCAACAGTTTTAACACCACCGGCAGCTTTAAAGCCCACACGTTTATTTGATTTTTTAATGGCTGTTAGCATAATTTTTGTTGATTCAAGGGTTGCATTAATGGCCACTTTACCCGTACTGGTTTTTACAAAATCGGCACCACCTTCAATTGCCAATTGAGTAGCCTGCGTTATTAGCGCTTCGGTTTTTAGCTCACCGCTTTCTATTATTACTTTTAGTTGCACGCGCGACCCACATGCTTTTTTACTTTCGCTTACATAGCTAAGTACTGTTTGAACATCGCCCGCTATGAGTTTTTTATAAGGGATAACAAGGTCAATTTCGTCAGCGCCGCGCTCTATTGCAATAAGTGTTTCGTTAATTACATCACTCAGTGGCGCATCACCTGTTGGAAAGTTAGTGACCGTTGCAACTTTTACGTGGTTAAGCTCACGTGCTGCGAGTGCTATTTTTGCATCATCAACAAAGTCGCTATAAACACATACTGCGGCAGGCGTGCCCAGCGTCGGGTTTATACTATTAACAAGCGCTTGAATGCTTTTGGTGGTATCGCTAGTGTTTAAACTTGTTAAATCCATCAGTGCGACTGCTAATGCGGCATCTTTTTGGTGTTGTGTCATTAGAGCTCCGTTGCTTATGTAATACCAATTTTATTAAAAATATGATCATTTTAGCGTATTAAATAACTCACTAACTACGGTAAAAATTATTTATATAGAACAACTATGTATCATAATTTTAGCCTTGTTATTGAGCTATTTTTTCGTCGCTATAATAGATCACTAATTTAATGCAATTGGTATAAGTACAAAATTTGATATGCCTCCATATTAACAAATTAAACCAAACTCGCTATAGCTCATAACCAAACACTATAAGCTGTTTATTTTACTTGTAACTCGGCGCAATCCCTTGTTAACTAACTCTTAGGCCTAAAAAGCCCACCTATTATAACTTTTGGTTATATCAACTTGGTTTTAATTATTTTTTACTTATTGATAGCCGCTATATTCTGCATATCAGAATAAAGCGTTTTCTTATATTTGAATTTGTTTAGGGGTCTTATTAACGTGCAGTATTTACCTATCTTTACCAAACTCGACAACAAACCAGTATTGGTTGTTGGCGGTGGAGAGGTCGCATTACGCAAATGTCGCGCGTTTTTAAAAGCGAGAGCAAGCGTTACTTTAGTAGCACCTTGGTTTTGCGACGAACTAAAAGAGCATGCACATAATAATGAAGTAACGCTTATTGATGCTTATTTTGATGAATCGCACCTTGATGGCAAAATGCTTGTTATTGCAGCAACCGACCGCGATGAAGTAAACAACAACGTATTTGAACTTGCCAATGCCCGCAATGTGTTTGTAAACGTGGTTGATGACCAACCTAAATGTACGTTTATATTCCCATCCATTGTTGACCGCGACCCAATCACCATTGCTATATCAAGTGCAGGCACAGCGCCGGTACTTGCACGTCGCTTACGCGAAAAGCTCGAAACCCTTATTCCGCATCATATTGGCCCACTTGCAACACTTGTCGGTGGCTTTAGAGACAAAGTAAAAAAACGCTTTAAACATTTTTCAGACCGCCGCCAATTTTGGGAAGGCGTATTCGACTCATCTGTCGTGAGTAAAGTGCAAACCGGTGATACTCAAGCCGCACAGCAGCAATTAGAGCAAATGCTAGATGCTAAAGCAGAACCTGAAGGCGAAGTATATGTAGTAGGTGCAGGCCCAGGCGATCCAGAGCTTTTAACACTTAAAGCACTGCAACTTATGCAACAAGCCGATGTGGTTGTATACGACTTTTTAGTGTCTGACGAAATTATGGAATTAGTGCGCCGTGATGCTGACCTTATTTGTGTAGGCAAACGTTTGGGCGATCATAGTGTTGTTCAAGACGACACCAACCAAATGCTGGTCGACCTTGCTAAACAAGGCAAAAAAGTGTGCCGCATTAAAGGTGGCGATCCGTTTATTTATGGTCGTGGTGGCGAAGAAGTACAAGTACTGGCTGCTAACAACGTAAATTATCAAATTGTACCGGGTATTACAGCCGCTGCTGGCTGTAGTGCGTATGCAGGTATTCCGCTTACGCATCGTGACCATGCACAAGCCATTCAATTTGTAACTGGCCATTGTAAAAAAGACGGTCAAGAACTTGATTGGCAATCGCTGGCAAAAGCTAATCAAACGCTTGCTATTTACATGGGCGTAATTAAATCGCCGCACATACAAAGCGAGCTTTTAAAACATGGCCGCAAAGCAGACACCCCTGTCGCTATTATCGAAAACGGTACACGCAAAAATCAGCGTGTAGTAATAGGCCAATTAGGCGAACTTGCTGACTTAATCCAGCGCAACAGCATTATATCGCCTGCGTTACTCATTATTGGTGAAGTAGCCGCCCTGCACTCGCAACTAGCGTGGTTTGGGAAAAACGAACAAACAAGCAGCTTTGCACAGCCGCTTACAGATGTATCAAATACATAACCGAATTTTAAATTTGTAACTTTTAATCATTTTAGTAGGACGACTAACAATGGCTTTAACTCACCTTCAGCAACTTGAAGCTGAAAGTATCAAAATCATGCGCGAAGTCGCCGCTGAGTTTGAGAACCCAGTAATGCTTTACTCTATTGGTAAAGATTCGTCGGTACTTTTGCACTTAGCACGTAAAGCATTTTACCCTGCAAAAATTCCGTTTCCGTTATTGCACGTAGACACCAATTGGAAGTTTCGTGAAATGATTGAGTTTCGCGACCGCATAGCTAAAGAATACGGTTTTGACCTACTGGTACATAAAAATCCAGAAGGCATTGAAATGGGTGTAGGCCCGTTTACGCATGGCTCGGGTAAACATACCGACATAATGAAAACCCAAGGCTTAAAGCAAGCACTTAACAAATATGGTTTTGATGCTGCATTTGGTGGCGCACGCCGCGACGAAGAAAAGTCACGCGCAAAAGAACGTGTTTACTCGTTCCGCGACAAGCACCATCGCTGGGACCCTAAAAACCAACGTCCTGAGCTTTGGAACACTTATAACAGCCAAGTTAATCCGGGCGAAAGCATTCGTGTTTTCCCGTTGTCTAACTGGACTGAGCTTGATATTTGGCAATACATTTACCAAGAAAACATCGACATGGTACCGCTTTACCTAGCAAAAGAGCGCCCTGTTGTTGATCGCGATGGCACCCTAATTATGGTTGACGATGAGCGTATGCCACTTAATGAAGGTGAAGTACCGCAAATGAAATCTGTACGTTTTCGTACATTAGGCTGCTACCCACTTACCGGTGCAGTTGAGTCAACAGCAAGTACTTTAACCGAAATCATCGAAGAAATGCTGCTATCTACGTCATCTGAACGTGAAGGTCGTGTTATTGACCATGATTCAGCAGGCTCAATGGAGAAGAAAAAACGTGAGGGGTATTTTTAATGTCTAGCCAAAATAACGATACATTTAACGAAGTAAAAGAAATAGGCATAGACGCCTACCTAGCACGCCAACAAGACAAAAGCTTATTGCGTATGCTTACGTGTGGCAGCGTAGATGACGGTAAATCAACATTGATTGGCCGCCTACTGCACGACAGCCACCAAATTTATGAAGATCAGCTAGCTGCCCTTCATAAAGATAACGAAAAAGTAGGTAACGCAGGTGAAGATCTTGACCTTGCATTATTAGTTGATGGCCTACAAGCTGAGCGTGAGCAAGGCATTACCATTGACGTAGCGTACCGTTACTTTTCAACGGCTAAGCGTAAATTTATTATTGCCGACACACCTGGGCACGAGCAATACACGCGCAACATGGTAACGGGTGCATCAACAAGCGATGTCGCCATTATTTTGGTTGATGCGCGTTACGGCGTGCAAGTACAAACCAAGCGCCACAGCTTTATTTGTGACTCGCTTGGCATTAAGCAGTTTGTTGTTGCCGTTAATAAAATGGATATCGTTGATTTTGACGAAACTGTGTATGAAAAAATTAAGGCCGATTACCTTAAATTTGCTGAGCAACTTAACGTATCAAACATTAAGTTTGTGCCTATGTCGGCGCTTAAAGGCGACAACGTAGTAACGCGCTCTGCACATACACCGTATTACACCGACAAACCGCTACTTGAATTACTAGAAGATTCGCCAGCAGCCGAAACAGATACAGGCTTTGAAGCGCGCCTACCGGTGCAATATGTAGTGCGTCCTAATTTAAACTTCCGTGGTTTTCAGGGCACACTTACATCGGGCAAGATACACGTAGGCGATGCTATAAAAGTATTACCATCGGGTAAAACATCAAGCATTAAAGAAATTGTTACCTTTGATGGCAACCTAGATAGCGCAGAAGCAGGCCAAGCAATTACCGTTACCCTAAATAACGAAATTGATATTAGCCGAGGCGACGTAATAGTACCTGCAAATTCAACGGCTGTTGTTACTAACCAGCTGCAAGCTAAAATTGTGTGGATGCATGAGTCGCCATTAGTATTAGGTAAAAGCTATAACCTAAAGCTAGGCAGCAAAAACACTTCAGCTATTGTTACAAAGATTGATTACACGATTGATGTAAACACGCTTGAGCACGGCACTAGCGACTCACTGCAGTTAAACGAAATTGCGATTGTAACGCTTGAACTAACCGAAACTATTTTGGCAGACGAGTACCACAGCAATCATGAAACAGGCTCGTTTATCCTAATCGATCGCTTATCAAACCTAACGGTTGCTGCGGGCATGATTGAACAAGTACTGCAAAGCCAAGCACAGCAAAGTAACTTTAGCGAATTTGAAGTTGAATTTAACAGCTTAGTACGCAAGCACTTTCCGCATTGGCAAGCGCTTGATATTTCTAAGTTATAAGTTAACTTTAGCCTGTTAGGAATTTAAAAGCATGGTAGAACAGCTCGTTTTAACAGGCATTATGCTTACCTTAGTCGGGTGCCTTTTTGGCACCCGTATTAATCCAGCATGGTTATTTGTAAGCGCCATTGGCACCAGCTACTTAGCAGGGCTAATCGATCTTGAAAGCATGTTAATTAATTATGCTAACCCGTCGCTTATCACCTTAGTGCTATTGGTGTTAGTGTCGACCGCAATAGAAAAAACCACCCTAATTCAAAAGTTAGCGCAATCGCTATCTAAAGGTAGTTTAGTAAAATCGGTAACAAAATTGGGGTTATCAACCGCCTTTTTATCGTCGTTTACTAACAATACCGCCGTTGTTGCATCGCTTATTACCGCGATAAAAGACAACCCTAATCACTCCCCTTCAAAGCTATTATTACCGCTGTCGTACACTGCTATTTTGGGCGGCACCATTACGCTTATTGGTACATCAACCAACTTAATCGTCAATGGCTTTGCAGTCGATGCGGGCATGGAACCGTTGGGCTTTTTTGACTTTACCTTAGTGGGTTTAGGCGCGTTAAGCGTAGGCCTAATTACCATTTTAGTGATGCTTAAATACTTACCCGACAACGGTAAAAGCGACCAAGAAGTCGTGCCTTTTTACCTAGAAGGTAAAGTACAAGCAAACTCAAAGTTAATAGGCCAGACCGTTGAAGAAAACGGCCTGCGTGATTTAAAAGACTTATTCCTCGCTGAAATTATTCGCGATGGCAGCCGTATTTGCGCAGTCACCCCGCAGCAAATTATTCAAAAAGATGACGTGCTGCTGTTTGTAGGTGACATAAAATCGGTGCCATTACTTACCCGTTTCGACGGCCTAAAAGTAGTGCACGAGAATCATCAAAAAGACATAGAACACTTAGTAGAAGTAGTTGTAAGTCAGTCTTCAAAATTTATAGGTAAAACCGTAAAAGAAGCCCGCTTTAGAGAACAGTTTCATGCAGCCGTTATTGCCATTCGCCGTGGTCACGACCGCTTACAAGGCGGCCTTGGGCAAGTGCAATTACAAGCTGGCGACTCACTAATACTTGCCCCAGGCAAAAACTTTTATACCTTGCCTAACTTAAAGCGCGAATTTGTGTATATTTCAGGGTTTGACTTACAAGCCCACCTTGCACCTAAGCAATCAAACATTGTGCTACTAAGCTTTGCCGCAGTACTGGGTTTAAGTATTATTGGCATAGTGCCGCTGGTTAAAGGCTTATTAGTATTACTGATTGGCTTAATGCTCAGTGGCACCATAAAACTTAACGAAGTAAAACGCCGTTTTCCTATCGAGTTACTCGTAGTTGTAGGTAGCGCCATTGGCCTTGCCAAGTTAATGATAGGCACCGGACTTGCCGGGCAAATATCCGACGCCATGTTTATGGTACTTGGCGACTTTGGCCCGTACGGCGCATTTATTGCCATATTTTTAATGACCGTATTATTTACCGAGCTTATTACTAATAACGCAGCAGCTGCCTTGTCGTTCCCTGTTGCTTACTCGCTCGCGGTTGGTTTTAATGTAGACCCGCTACCATTTATTATGGCGGTTGCCTTTGGCGCATCAGCCAGCTTTATATCGCCATTTGGGTATCAAACTAATCTAATGGTTTATAGCGCGGGTAACTATCGCTTAAAAGATTACATAGTGATGGGCTTACCCCTTTCTATTATTTATTCAATCACGGTATTAACCTTGATCCCGCTGGTATTTCCGTTTTAATACCTGCGCTCACAGCATAAGAGACTCTCACTATGGATGAAAATATAGTTTGGCATAACTACGCAACTACAAAAGCACAGCGTAGTGAGCAAAAAAAACATAAGCCCGCTATTTTATGGTTTACCGGTTTTTCGGGCTCTGGCAAAAGCACCGTAGCAAACGCACTAGAAGCAGCGCTTAATCAGCAAGGTACGCACACTTACCTGCTCGATGGCGACAACGTACGCCACGGTTTGTGTAAAGACCTAGGCTTTAGCGACGAAGACCGCATTGAAAACATACGCCGCGTAGGCGAAACCGCTAAACTAATGACCGACGCTGGCTTGTTAGTACTTACTGCGTTTATATCGCCTTTTAGAGCGGAGCGCGATATGGTGCGCAGCCTAGTAGATGACGGCGAATTTATTGAAGTATTTATCGATACCCCACTGGATGTATGCGAAAGCCGCGATCCAAAAGGCTTATACAAAAAAGCCCGCGCTGGAGAGATAAAACACTTCACTGGTATCGATTCAAGCTACGAAGTGCCAAATAATCCAGAAATAATTTTAGATACAAGTAAAAACACCCTAGACCAATCGGTTACACAACTGATAACGTATCTAAAACAAAAGCACATAATATAGGTTAACCCCATGAATCAAACCGAACTGCTAGAAGAAACCCTCATCCTTGCCCGCAAAGCAGGCCAAGCGATAATGGGAATTTACGAAAAGGACTTTAACGTTGAGTACAAAGCCGATGAAAGCCCCGTAACCGACGCCGATTTAGCAGCTCATAAACTGATTGTGGCAGGGCTTCAACAGCTCACACCCGACATTCCAATACTCAGTGAAGAAAACGCCGACATAAGCTGGGATGTACGCCAAACGTGGAAAAGCTACTGGTTAGTTGACCCAATCGACGGCACTAAAGAATTTATTAAAAAGAACGGTGAATTTACCGTAAACATCGCCCTAATTAAAAACGGCACTCCTATTTTAGCCGTAGTAGATGCACCTGCCCTTGGCGTATCGTACTTAGCCGCCGAAGCCATTGGCGCATTTAAAGATAAAGGCGATGAGCGAATTGAGCTTAAAGTAACAACTAAACCTAACAAAGGGTTAATTCGTGTTGTAGGTAGCCGCTCGCACCCATCACCCGATTTAGCTGAGTTTGTAAAACGCTTTGATGAGGTTGAAATGGTGTCTAAAGGCAGCTCACTAAAGCTGTGTTTAGTGGCCGAGGGCAGCGCCGATATTTACCCGCGCTTAGGTCCAACATGTGAATGGGATACAGGCGCAGGCCATGCAATCGCCGAAATAGCCGGTGCTAAAGTCACTAAGCTTGATGGCAGCCCGCTTATTTATAACACCAAAGATGAGTACTTAAACCCGTATTTTATTGTAAGTGCGATAGAAGAGTAAGCGCAGTTTTGAGTGGTTAGCTATCGGTTGTTAAAAAGACAATTGATAGCTTTTGATCTTCATATTATGAAGAGGTGACAACTGCATATTGAGAAGACTATTGCCCTGTTTAAAGCGCTTATTATATGCCTTTAGTTTGCAGGCTTATTTCTGTATCTTCGCAACTTTCTTAATAAGTGTTCAGGATCTTCGTCAGAGCCTTTAGCTCTCAAATATTCTTCGGCTATTTCATATTGCGAACGTTTTTTCTTTTTGTTACCAATAGCTTCCATAGATAATGTTATCTCTAAAAATTTAACGTCTTGCTTTTTTGCTTCTCGCCCAGAAAAGTTTCCAATACCTTTAATGGGCTTCCCATAAAATGATTCTTCAAGATCAACTTTACCAGCTTGTAACATATACACTTCATAAATCTCTGATATTTTTAGTAATAATTCAGGTGGTGGGTAAATCCCAAATTCCATAAAATATGCAAGTTTACCAAGTGGATTTTCCGACTCCATAGGGCGATTATTTTCTAAATTTAACTCACTATAAAAATGTTTATTGAGATACTTCCACGCGTCCTCTAATTCATTAATGGTTTGCTCATTAATATCTAGATATTTACCCTTCATAGCCAACCTTTAAAATATTACTGTAAAAATGAATGCAGCAATTATGCTACCTAAAGTATTTAAAGCTAATATACCACTTGGTTTCTCGTACCACTTTATTGAATTATTACTCATACTATTCCCCCTTAATTAGTTAAGTAATAATTATTAATTAAATAAACCTAATAAGTAAGGACACTCAAGCTTCTAGATATCCGTTGCCACACCTACTCAGCTAAAATCTAAAAAACTATAAAATAAAGTAAGAATTGACGGGAGCTATGGCGTGTTGGGTTTTATTACTTTAGGTCTTGTTTTTAGTTTAGGACGAAAGCCAAAAAGAATGATCTAATCCAATTTACTAAGTACTTACCCCTCATTGCACACTTTTTAAAAGCTACAACCCTTAACGATTTTGCTGGGCGATAAAAGCAAGCGAGTGCTGATTGAATAAGTCTGGGCGCTCCACATTACAGACATGGCCGCAATGGTGAATAGTTTGCAGTACGCTGTTTTTATGACGCTTAACCATTTCTTTAACAGGGCCAAGGAACATATGATCTTCCTTACCCATAATATACAGAATGGGAATATCAATGTCTTTTTCTTTGAAGTATTGCATTAAAGGGTTTACGTCCATGGCTAATTTAAACCACTTTATAAACTCTTTTTGGCACAAGCGTTTTGCTTCACGAACAAACAAAAGTCGAGATTCTTTATGACGCTTTTTCGGCATCATAATAAAAGCAAATAAGCGATACAGCCACATATAAGGCAGGAAGTGTTTAAAAGTATTACCTAAATAAACCAATGTATTACTGCGAGTATTAAAACGAGTAACCGCTCCACCTAGCACCATGCTAGAAACATATTGCGGCGCAATTTCAGCAATATTTCGAATAATAATTGTGCCCAATGAAATGCCAACAAAGTGTGCGCTGGTGATATTGTTATGATCTAACACATCGATAATGTCTTTAGAGACATTATTAAATGAATAATTATTATCAACAAAGTTTTGTACTAAGTTATTCGATTTACCGTGACCACGAAGATCTAGTAACAATACATTATATTCTTTTTTATAAGCTTTAAGCTGACGAAACCAAATTGCCGAACTACCACCTGCTCCATGGACAAATACAACCCATGTTTTACTGGTTTCGTGCGCAAAAGTAGTATGGAAAAGAATTTCTTTGCTCATTGCAGTTAGCGGCCTATTTACTTCGTTTGGCATATTCAATTGTAGGAAGTATAACGGAGTTTAATAAAAATCTCTTATGAAGTTGAGATGAATGGCTTCTACTTAACAGCTTTTGGGAGCAGATTTTGATTTTAAATGAAAACAAATAAAATGACCTTCCCCTATTTTTACGTTATGAAAACCGTCTTCCTCGGCTTTCCTGCCAGCATGACGCTATAGCGTGTTGGGTTTCGCTCCAAATAACCAACCTACCCCGCACAGTAACTCTATAATGTGGCTTGCCATTTAAGGCTTTTGCTCACTTTTACACCACTGTTTCGTATTCATGACACTTACCCTCCAATTGAGCCTAATTAATTAGTCTAAAAATCTCTTCAAAACATGAAAAATGTCTCTAAAAACTATACCCTTCGGCGCAGTTATTATTTAAATAATGGATGAGCACACACACATGACAACATCTCAAGATGCAACGCTTTCAAATGCATCACCAAACACACACACAAATTCAAGCAAAAATTCAAATACAAAAACTAAATGGAACCTGCACGATACGCAGTGGACATTAAGTTTATTTGGTACCGCCGTTGGTGCGGGTATTTTATTTTTACCTATTAACATTGGTATTGGCGGTTTTTGGCCGTTAATTATTATGGCGTGTTTAGCGTTCCCAATGACCTTTTTTGCGCACCGTGGATTAGCGCGCTTTGTACTTTCATCAAAAAATAAAGATGCCGATTTTACCGACGTAGTTGAAGAGCACTTTGGTGTGACTGCGGGCCGGTTAATTTCCTTGTTGTACTTTTTATCTATATTCCCAATTTTGCTTATTTACGGTGTGGGCTTAACCAATACCGTTGATAGCTTTATGGTTAATCAAATGGGGATGGAATCACCTTCTCGCGTGCTACTTTCGGGCGTATTAGTTGCAGGTATGATTAGCTTAATGATGGGCGGCGAGCGCTTAATGCTACGTGCCTTTGCTATTTTAGTGTATCCGCTTGTGGGCATATTGTTCTTTTTATCACTTTATTTAATCCCTAGCTGGCAAATGCCAGATATGACGGTGCCTGAAATAGGCAGCTTTGGTAAAACGTTGTGGTTATCGATTCCTATTATTGTGTTTTCGTTTAGCCACGCAGCGGCTATCTCAAGCTTTGTAAATGTGCAACGCGGTCATTACGGCGAACAAGCTACACGTAAGTCTGAGGCGATTTTAAAGCGCACTAGCTTGCTACTTATTACCTTTGTACTGTTATTTGTGTTCTCTTGCGTGCTGTCGCTTACAGGCGAGCAAATGGCAGCGGCTAAAGCGGCTAACGTATCGGTTTTATCCTACCTTGCTAATATTACTGATAACTCGTTTATTGCCACACTTGGGCCACTTGTTGCCTTTATTGCTATTACATCGTCGTTTTTGGGTCATTTTTTAGGTGCACGCGAAAGCTTTACAGGATTAGTAACTAAACAAACAGGCTTAAGCGCTGGCGTTACCGATAAAATTGGTGTGTTAATCATGTTTTTAGCTATTTGGTTTTGTGCTGTTAAAAACCCAAGTATTTTAGACATGATGGATCAGTTATCGGGCCCTATCATCGCGATGATTTTATTCATTATGCCAATGATTGCAGTTTATAAAGTACCTGCACTTAATAAATACCGAAATCGCTTTAGCACGCTATTTATATTAGCGGTTGGCTCGCTTGCTGTATTTGCACTTTTATACAGTATGCTTAAGTAATAAAACGGTTTATACAAAAGCCCGGCTACTTTTTAGCTGGGCTTTTTTGTGTGCTGTTTATCTCAAATTGTTTTTTTATAGTCGCTCTTCAGGCATGTTATAAATTAACTAGCCTAAAAATAAAACAATTATGCACTTTACTAAACAACTCCTACTTTATGTAAGCTTGCTAACTACGCTTGTTTTAAGCCTCTTTGTTAAAGCTGATGACGCTCCCGCTATTTTATCGATGAAAGAGCGCGCTGCGTTTATAGATAAAATAACAGAGCTTAGAGTTAATACCTTAATGCCCTCGTTAATGAAGCAGCACAACACTGATATGTGGCTACTTATAAGTCGTGAATATAACGAAGATCCAATATTAAAAACAATGCTGCCTGCAACATGGCTTTCAGCCAGACGCACCACGATTTTACTATTTGCACTTAATAAACAAGGTGGTGTTGATGCTTACGCTATTGCGCCTTATAAAATAGGTAACGTATTTAAAAAAGGGTGGGATAAACAAACACAACCAAGCCAGTGGGAAGCACTCAATACACTTATTGAGCAATACAAACCTCGCAACATTGCGCTTAATACTTCTACCGACTGGGCACATGCCGATGGCCTTGTGCTAGGCGATTACAAAACCTTAATGGCTAACTTGCCCGCCACTTATCACAATAAAATAATTTCTGCAGAGCCGCTTGCTGTTGCGTGGTTAGAGCAACGCATTCCTGAAGAAGTTAAAATGTATAAACATATTGTCGCTATTGCCCATCATATTATTGCAGAGGGGTTTTCGGGTAAAACAATTACGGTTGGTGAAACAACTAGCGATGACTTGGTATGGTGGTTTAGAGAGCGCGTAAAAGAGCTCAAACTACAAACATGGTTTCACCCAAGTGTTGCTATTCAGCGCGCCGATGCGAAGTCGTTTAATCATGAAGAAAGCTTTACCAATGGCTACGATGATAACGTTATACAAGCCGGTGACTTGCTTCATGTAGATTTTGGTATTACTTATTTACGCTTAAATACCGACACGCAGCAGCATGCGTATGTGCTCAAAGAAAACGAAACGAGTGCGCCTAGTTACTTAGTTGAAGCACTAAAAAGCGGTAATAAACTACAAGACATATTTACCAGTCAATTTGCGGTAGGTAAAACCGGTAATGAGGTTTTAGCTGCAGCACGAAAAGCCGCTATTGAGCAGGGATTAAAGCCCACTATTTATACCCATCCTCTTGGCTATCATGGCCACGCTGCTGGCACTACATTAGGTATGTGGGATTCTCAGCAAGGTGTACCGGGAGATGGTGACTATCCGCTTCATTTAAATACGGCTTACTCAATTGAGCTTAACAATGCTGTGTTTGTAAAACAGTGGAATAAAGAAATAAGAATAATGCTAGAGGAAGATGCTATTTTTGATAAAAGCGGTGTCTGGTATTTAAATGGCCGACAAACACAGCTATTGCTTGTAAAATAAAGTATAAAAAAATGGCGCTCACTGAGCGCCATTTTTAATTTAATTCGTTGCTATTACTCTGTATCTGGCAGGTTACGGCCATAGAATATTTCTTGCATTTCACGGGTCAGCTTTGAGCGAATTTCATCTTCTTCGCCCTCTGATAAATCTGCCGTAGAAAGGCCGAATAAATACGTGTTTAGATCGGTTTCTTTTAACATCATTTTGGTATGGAACAGGTTTTCTTGATACACGTTCACGTCCATCATTTGGTACGCTTCTTTTGTATCTTCTGTCATGAAGTTTTGAATCGAGCTAATAGCATGATCAATGTAGTGCTTAACACCGTTTATGTCGCGGGTAAAACCACGAACGCGGTAGTCAATTGTTACTACGTCTGATTCAAGGCTATGAATTAAGAAGTTTAACGCTTTAAGTGGCGAAATAATGCCACAAGTAGACACTTCAATATCAGCACGGAATGTACAAATACCATCATCAGGGTGAGCTTCTGGGTATGTGTGTACACAAATGTGGCTTTTATCTAGGTGCGCAACAACTGAATCAGGTAATGGGCCTGGTGCTTCGTCAGCATCGTAATTTTGCTGCTCTTCTACTGGTTCTTCTGAAACCAAAATAGTTACACTTGCGCCTTGCGGTTCATAATCTTGGCGCGCTACATTTAAAATGTTAGCACCAATAATATCAACAACTTCACCTAAAATGTCGGTTAGTCTATCTGCACTGTACTGCTCATCGATATATTCAATATATTCTTTACGTTGTTGCTCGGTCTTTGCGTAACAAATATCATAAATACTAAAGCTTAAACTTTTGGTTAAATTGTTAAAGCCATGAAGTTTAAGTTTATCGAAGGGTTTGTTCATAATAAACCAACCTATAAATTAGTGGGTTCTGCACCTGCAGAATGAAAAGTTCGCGGATTTTATACGAATTTCCCTCGTGGAAAAAGCGTTATTTTGCTTGATCTTGCACAACTTCGTGGCTATGCGTAATTTCTACTGTTTTATCAAGCATTAATGCAACTGAGCAATACTTTTCAGCAGAGAGTGAAACGGCGCGTGCAAGGTGCTTTTCAGACACATTATTGCCTTTAACAACAAAGTGTAAGTTGATTTTGGTAAACACACGTGGGGCTGTTTCGGCGCGCTCTGCACTTAGTTGTACTTGTACATCTGAAAAATCTTGTTTGGCTTTTTTTAAAATACTAACCACATCAACTGATGAACAACAGCCAACTGACATTAAAACCATTTCCATTGGGCTTGGTGCTGCACTATCGCTGCCGCCATCAAACACAACATTGTGGTTAGAATTAGAACGACCAATAAACGTATCGCCTTCAACCCATTTTACATTTGCTTGCATTGTTATATCTCAAAAAAATATTTTCTTGATTGTAAGCAAGTTAGCCGTAGTTGCAAATGAAAATGCAACGCAGGGCTATAAAATGGCTAAGATTGTTGTGTTAAAGCGCTATCAAAGAGGTTTTTTACTAAACCTGCAAATTCATCTATAAAGGCATGCTGTTCAACCGTGACAGGCTGTGAGGTGATGCTGCTGAGGACTTCTTCTAAATCGTAAACTATGCCATCAACTTCGCGTACAATTTGACTACGCTGCTCTGTGTTGAGGTTTGTGTGCTGCTCGCAAATAAGCATCACATTTTGTGCAATGACGTCTTCAATTAACTCCATTACTGTTGGGGCACCTGGTTTTATTTCGCCTGGCTTCTCAAACAATGCTAAATTTTGAGTTAGATACATGATCAAATCATCGTACCCTTGCCTATCTAAAACCATTTTTGTACCACCTTTGTATAATTAATTATTTTTGATTTAAGCAGAAAGCGCTGTTGATTGCTAGCTTTGCGCGTTAGCAATACAAAAAAAGCAGCCGAAGCTGCTTTTATAATAATTAAGTAGTATTACTACTTAATCTATTTTTAAGCCTGGGCTTAGTGTTGCTGGCATAGCTACTTTTTCAAGCTCTACCGAAGCAACTGGGTATGCACAGTAATCGGCTGCGTAATACGCACTTGCTCTGTGGTTGCCCGATGCGCCAATACCACCAAACGGTGCTGCGCTTGATGCGCCAGTAATTGGGCGATTCCAGTTAACAATACCTGCACGAATACGACGTAAGAAATGGTCGTAATCTGCTGCACTGTCACTTAATAAACCAGCCGATAAACCAAAGGTTGTATCGTTTGCTTTATCAATGGCTTGGTCAAAGTCGTCAAAGCGGAACACTTTTAAAAGTGGTCCAAAATGCTCTTCATCTGGGAAGTCACTAATATTTGTACACTCAATAATACCTGGTGTTACAAAGCCAGTATTAGCTGTGTGCTCAAGTTCTACTAATACTTCACCACCAAGCTCAACAAGCTCGTTTTGCGCTTTAACCATGCCTGCAGCTGCAGCTGATGAAATCATAGAGCCCATAAATGGCTGGTCTGCATCGTCATAATTACCTACTTTAATCGCTTTAGTTGCTGTGATTAAACGCTCCAGTATCACATCACCTTTGCTACCCGTTGGTAAAAATAGTTTACGTGCACACGTACAACGCTGGCCACTTGAGATAAACGCTGATTGAATAATATCGTGAACAATCGCTTTAGTGTCTTCAACATCAGTAATAATAAGTGGGTTATTACCACCCATTTCTAGCGCTAAAATTTTGCCCGGTTGACCCGCAAACTGTTCATGTAAAATATGACCAGTACGCGAAGAACCCGTAAAGAACAAGCCATCAATACCTTTGTGAGCAGCAAGGGCTTTACCCGTTTCTACTTCACCCTGTACAAGGTTAATGACACCTGCTGGTAAACCTGCTTTTTCCCACAGTTTAAGCGTAAGCTCAGCTACTTTAGGAGTAAGTTCAGACGGTTTAAACACAACCGTGTTACCTGCTAAAAGCGCTGGCACAATGTGGCCATTAGGTAAGTGACCCGGAAAGTTATACGGACCAAATACGGCTACAACACCATGTGGCTTATGACGAATCATCGCACGGCCAAGTGGCATTGCGTTTTCTACGTCCCCAGTGCGCTCTAAAAATGCTTTTTCAGAAATGGCAATTTTACCAACCATAGCACCCGCTTCTGTGCGAGTTTCCCACAGTGGCTTACCTGTTTCTTGTGCAATAGTAATAGCGAGCTCTTCGCTGTTTTCTTTTAATTGCGCTGCAAATGCTTTAATTATTTCCAAGCGCTCAGTAAAGCTTTTATCAGCCCATGCATAAAACGCTTCGCGCGCTGCATTTACTGCGGTGTCTACTTGCGCCGCAGTTGCCGATGAAGCCTGCCAAATAACGTCGTTATTTGCAGGGTTTACTGAATTAAATTCTGTGCCTTGGCCTTGTGACCATTGACCATTTATAAATTGTGCAGGATGAGTCATATACTTTCTCCTAAATTAAATCGTGGTTGCACTAACAATATCGCCAGTTTGCAAATGCAGTGCATCTGCTATTTCTTGCGATAAAATAAGGCTTTTTGCGCGCTCGTCAAATGTCATTGGTGCAACGGTTGCTCTAAAGTCATTAAGCTTTTCGTTAGCTAGTAACACCATGGTGTCGCCAGTCATTTCGCCAATTTCAACGTTAAAGTTACGTGCATTACGAATAGTCGCAATGTTATCTACTTTTGCTTCAACCGTTGGGCCGCCGTCAAAAATATCTACGTAGCCATTAAACGTAAAGCCTTCGCTTTTTAATAACTCGATTGCTGGGCGAGTGTTGTCGTGTACTTTACCTATTACGGCTTGCGCATCTTTACTTAGCAAGTTTACGTAAATTGGGTATTTAGGCATTAATTCAGCAATGAAAACCTTTTGGCCAATACCTGTTAGGTAATCGGCTGTTGGAAAATCCATTGAGAAAAAGTGCTCTTCAAGCCACTGCCAAAAAGGGCTACTGCCGTTTTCGTCAGACACACCGCGCATTTCTGCGATTACTGTTTGCGCAAAACGCTCTTGATGCTGTTTTATAAACATAAAGCGCGCTTTTGAAAGTAGCTTACCGTTACAATTTTTACGATAACCATCTTTTAAAAACAATGTGCAAAGCTCTGTAGCACCTGTGTAGTCGTTACATAGCGTTAGAATATCAACCGCTTTGTATACGTCTAATGTGCGCGAAGAGTGAATCACTTTACTTAAGTGATAATGATAAAATGCATCATCAAGCCCTACCGCAGCTTCAATTGCAGATGTTCCTACAACGTCACCGGTTTCGCTATCTTCAAGAACAAACAGGTAGCCTTCGTCACCAGGTTGTGACGTTTGTTTAGCAAAAGAGCTTACTGAATGGTCGATCTTTTTTTGCAATAGTTCTTCGTTTAATGGCAAAGACGTAAAACCATGCCCTGATTCGTGGGCAATTTTCAGTAATGCTGAATAATCATTTTGCTGGATTGGGCGAAGGATCATCATGAGTCCGCTTGCTCCCTTATAAATAACGGTAAATAGGAATTGCAGGGCAAGCAGTGCTTGCCCTTAATTGGTTGGCTTAAGTCGCTTATGCGTTTACTACGCTTGCTACTGCTTTTTCAAAGCGTGCCATACCTTCGCGAATGTCCGCTTCAGGAATTACTAAAGATGGAGTGAAACGTATTACGTCTGCACCAGCAACTAATGACATAAGGCCTTGCTCAGTCCCTGCCACTAAAAACTCTTTTGCACGACCTTTATATTGCTCGCTCACTACTGCACCAATTAATAAACCTTGGCCACGGATTTCGCTAAATACGTTGTATTTTTCGTTAACCGCAGTAAGTAGTTCATTAAATAATGCTGCTTTAGCTTTTACGCCAGCAAGTACTTCTGACGTATTTACTGTATCAAATGCAGCTTCTGCAACAGCACACGCAAGCGGGTTGCCGCCATAAGTAGAACCATGAGTACCTACTTTAAGATGCTGTGCAATTTCAGTTGTTGTGATCATAGCGCCAATAGGGAAACCGCCGCCAAGTGCTTTAGCTGAAGTTAAAATATCAGGTACTATGTTTAAGCCTTGGTATGCGTATAAATCGCCAGTACGGCCAACACCAGTTTGAACTTCATCAAAAATAAGCAGTGCGTTATGTTTAGTACATAAATCGCGAACGCCTTGAGCAAAATCGTCAGTTGGTGAAACAATACCGCCTTCACCTTGAAGAGGTTCCATCATTACGGCACATGTTTTGTCGCTGATAAGCGCTTCAAAAGCAGCTAGGTCGTTGTAATCACAATGTACAATGTCGCCAGGCTTAGGACCAAAACCATCTGAATATGCAGCTTGACCACCCACAGTTACTGTAAAGAATGTACGACCGTGGAAACCTTTGTTGAACGCGATGATTTGTGATTTTTCTGCGCCAAACTTATCAAGTGCAAAACGACGCGCTAATTTAAGCGCTGCTTCGTTTGCTTCTGCGCCTGAGTTGGCAAAGTAAACTTTTTCAGCAAATGTAGCATCAACCATTTTTTTAGCTAGGCGAAGTGCCGGCTCATTGGTCATTACATTTGATAGATGCCAGATTTTTTCGCCTTGCTCTTTTAATGCGCCTACTAATGCAGGATGGCAATGGCCAAGACAGTTAACTGCAATACCACCAGCAAAGTCGATAAACTCTCGACCTTGTTGATCCCATACGCGAGAACCTTCGCCTCGAACAGGAATTACGCTTGAAGGTGCGTAGTTAGGAACCATTACGTGATCAAATAATTCGCGATTGACTGTCATTTTATTTCCTCTTAATTGTGAGCAACACAAAACATCAAAATAGGTGTTTGGTTAATATTTGTAACCAACTTTATAGGCAAGATCAGTAACCTGATAATTGCGCAAAATTGCTTTGTGGTTCAATTTTCAGACGCACATTATTTCAGAATTACTTATATCTGTCTCGTTAAAAACTTTCATGTATCCCTTTAAAATAAAGGGCTAAAGATATTATTTCATAGATAGTGAATAACTATTTGCATAGCTATTTATGCTTATTTTTAAACAACTAACCGCATGAGCACCAAGGCGCGCATGCTTTAATCGGCAAATATGCAATATAACAATAGAGTGAGAATGAATGGTTAGTCGCAAAAAAATTAACAAAAAATTCAGATTTTTAGTCAATTTGAATAGCTAAATTGGTAAAATTACTCGATTGGAGGGTTTTTAGTTCCGTTTTAGTGAACTTAAAGTACGAAAACCAGCTTAGAGTTTCATCAGGCTCAATAAGTTGATGCTCTTTTAAATTAAGATATTGAGAGTAGCAACGTGCCTTTAGCATTACTTCTGTTAACGGCAGTAATGTATCGCCTTTATCTACCCCATTTACTAGCTGCTGCATTACACCTTTAAACGGTAAATATTTAAAAGCCATTTTGTCTATTACTTTGGCGCTTACTTCTATCGACTTATTGCTAAGTAGAGTGGTTAAAAATAGCGGGTCGGGCTGTAGCTCTAATAATGCGGTGTGTAAATCTTTTTGGTTTTCATTTCGGGCTAACTGCACTTTGCGTTGCCATACTTTCTCAAACGTTTTTAAGTACAAGCGCACTAATGCAATTCGCCCTACATCTAAAAGCATTCCAAGGGTAAATGCATGTACGTCATTCACATTATTAATTTGTGCAATTTTTTGCGCAGCAATCGCGTTTGCCATTGCGCTGTCGCGTAGCCGGCGTTTTAATAATGAAAATGGTTCGGTGCTATGTGGCATCCAATGACGCGCAGCAAATGTAGGAATCACTAGCTGTAAGTTATCAAGGCCAATATAACGAAGGGCAAGCGATGGTTTATCTACTTTTACAGACGTGTTTTTACTACGTTGATTACGATAGTAAGGTAAATTAACAAGCGTTACTAATTCTCTACCCAACCAGCTTATATCATTAACTAGTGGCTCTAAACGCCCTACCGACGCTGACTTTACAGCTAATATATCGAGTATATTGGCAATGCCATCTTCAATACCTATAGTGCTGTGAATTACGCCATCTATATCTTCAAGCTGCTTATATATAGCTGTTTCAATTGTTTTGTGCAGTTGCTCACTCGCTTGAGCGCGGTACTTATGATGTGCAGTACTGCTTTGCTGGCGTTTATTCTGTGCGGCCACTTCAACCTGAAGCAAAGTGCGTTGCTTCATGGGTTCGCCGTAATCTATATCTAATGTATGGATGAAACCAATTTGCTGATGCGCAAAGCTGTGCCCAAGCAATAAGTCATGAGCCCGTTGGCTTAGTATTTTGGCATTACGCTGCTGGGCTACAAGTTCAGTCATGACATCCATTAATAAAGTATTAAATGCTCTGTGTATTATAACATTAGAAGCGAGTTAAAAAGTTATCAAGCAGTTCTAAGCCTTGATCAGTTAAAATAGCTTCGGGGTGAAACTGCACACCTTCGATTGCTAGTTCTTTATGAAGTAACCCCATAATTTCGTCAAACTCGCCTTGCTCAGTCTGAGTCCATGCGGTTACTTCAAGTTCTTTAGGCAGCGTTTGTGCTTTAACCACCAAAGAATGATAACGACACACTGTTAACGGGTTAGCTAAACCTTTAAACACACCTTTGTTAGTGTGAACTATGGGTGATGTTTTACCGTGCATTACTTTTTTAGCACGAATTACATCTCCCCCTAAAGCTTGTGCGATAGTTTGATGTCCCAAGCAAATTCCTAAAATAGGATATTGCCCTTTTAGTTGCTCAACAACATTTAACGAAATACCCGCTTCGTTAGGGGTGCATGGCCCTGGCGATAACACGATGTGCTGCGGGTTTAACTGTTTTATTTGCGCAATGCTTAGCTCATCATTACGTTTTACTAAAACGTCTTGATCTAAACGCTGAAAATATTGCACTAAGTTGTAAGTAAACGAATCGTAGTTGTCGATCATCAACAGCATTACACAACAGACCTTATAAATTATTGACCACTACTTTACACAAGTGGTACTAAGCGCTGCATTCTACCACTATTAATTCGTCAACATAAATGAGGTTTGTTTATCTTACGTTAGAGCTATCTTTAGAAGGAATATTAGAATTATAAAGAAGCCGGCTAAAAAGCCGGCCTTAATGCATTATTGTACGTTTATAACCACTTTACCCAGTGCTTGGCCACTTGCTAAGCGGTCATGCGCTTTAGCTGCGTCTTCTAAACTAAAGTCTTGCTCATCAAGTACTGGGCGCATACCGCCTGCTTCAACAATTTGCGCAAGTTTAGTAAGTTTGTCGCCGTGGTCTTGACGGTTAAAGTCATGGATCATTGGAATAAGCATAAAGATTACGTTTAACGATAACCCTTTAAAGTGTACTGGGCTTAAGTCTACTTCTAATAAAGAGAGCGTTGTAGATACCTGGGCATTTAGCTTTGCTGCTGCAAACGAGTTAGTAAGGTTACCGCCTCCTACCGTGTCAAACACCATATCAAAGCCCACATTGCTGGTATGTTTTTCAACGTATTGCTCTACAGTTTCGTCTTTAAAGTTAATGCCTGTAGCGCCAAAGCTTTCTATTAGTGCTAGTTGCTCTGCGTTACCGCCAGTTGAGTAAACATCAGCGCCAAAGTGCTTAGCTAGTTGTACTGCTAAATGGCCTACACCACCTGCGCCACCGTGCACTAACACTTTTTGACCTGCTTTTACATTTGCACGCGTTAAGCCTTCAAGTGCAGTAATACCTACAAGTGGAATAGCGGCTGCTTCTTTCATGGTTAAATTTTTAGGTTTGTGAGCAATTAAGCGCTTATCAGCAAGCATAAACTCAGCAAGTGCACCTGGTAAATCGCCTAGGCCACCAGCACAACCGTAAATTTCATCACCTACAGTAAACTCTGTTACACCGTCTCCCACAGCTTCAATAGTGCCCGCAAAGTCCATACCTAAAATGCCTGGTAACTTTGGAGCAAATGGTAAATCGGCACCCATTTGACGAATCATCATATCAATTGTATTTACGCTAGTTGCAGCAATGCGAACCAATACGTTACCTGCGGTTACTTGTGGTTTTGCAACCTCTGCTGCTACAAACTCTTCAGTGCCACCAAAATTATTAATTGTCATTGCTTTCATGAGTGTTGCCTCTATTAGCTGTTTATAGTTAATGTGTAATGAGGTTTCATTGTAGCTTTGCCTTTAATAAATGATAATAAGGCTAAATACACAATCTGTTTCAACATAATATTGAGAATCAAGTATGAATAATGACCATCTTGCTTTGTTTGTACGCATTGCTAATACATATAATATAAGCCTAGCAGGAAGAGAGCTTGATTTATCACCAGCAGTAGCGAGTGCATATATTAGTAAGCTTGAGGAGAACTTAGGAGTACGACTTATTCATCGTACTACGCGCAAGGTGTCGCTGACCGAAGAAGGCGAGGCATTTTTACCTCATGCACAAGAGGTGCTAGCAACATTAGAAACCGCACGCGCCTCGGTAGGTGCAGGAAGCTTAGTGCCGCAAGGTACATTACGTATCACTGCGCCTGCTTCTTTTGGACGAATGCATATAGTCCCTGCCTTAAAAAGCTTTATGCAAAAATACCCAGGGCTGACTATAGATTGCCGCTTTAGCGATACTATTGTTGATTTAGTAGAAGGCGGTTTTGATATTGCAATTCGCGATGCGGCACTTAAAGATTCAAACCTAATTGCTCGCAAACTGGCATCTGATAACCGTATTGTATGCGCATCGCCTGAGTATATAGCTAAAAACGGCTTGCCTAAAACACCGCAAGATTTAGTTAATCATCAAATTATTAACTTAGCCAGTATAGAGAGCTGGGGTTTTAAATCAGGTAAAGACACTCTTAATATTAAAACCAAAGGCGCACTTCGTTTTGATAACGGTGAAGCCGTTCGTGATGCGTGCGTACAAGGGTTAGGTATTACTATTAGTTCAAATTGGTGTAGCTATAAATATTTAGAAGATGGCAGCCTAGTAGAAGTGTTAAAAGACTTTCCGCTGGTAGCTAATGCCGATATTTGGGCTGTATATCCAAGCAATAGATTATTAGCCCCTAAGGTGCGTGCGTTTATCGATCATTTTATTGCCTACTTTGGTGAAGTCCCTTATTGGGAAAAGCAGTAACGGCTAAAAAGTAAAAACGGTTGTTTGTGCTACATCAAATTAGCGGCTCGATGGTTGAATTATATCTATGTAAGCCCCAGTGTATTATATGAAAGGCAGTAATTCACTTATACAACTCACTTACTTGTGAGCTCATTTATATCCTACTAAGGAGCGAATATGTTAGGCGAAGACCACTCATTAACAAATGACTTTCCAGAGTACTTAAAGACCATTGCCGAGTTAAATGAAAGCGATACTGAATTTGCAAAAAAAGCAGATAAGTACGACAAGCTAGATAAAGAGATTAGGGTATTAGAGCTCAAAGATGCGCCCATAAGCGATGAGCAAATGCATCAACTAAAACACGAACGTACAGAACTAAAAGATTGGCTATACGAACGCTTGCAGCAAGAGCAGTAATGCCACTAAAAAAAGAGCTCACTGATGAGGTGAGCTCTTTAGATCAACAATGGATATTTTCTCTAAAACTTTACAAAGCCACCCACAGGTTTCATAAATACACTGCTTGGGCCTGCAAAGGCTTGTGCAAACTCTTCTGATAATTGACTAAATACCGTTACTTTATCCATATCAACTACGCTTAAAAATAGTGGGCCACTTTCGCCCCAACCAGCAAGATGCGCTTTAGCAGCATCTTCATCTTGGTAACGCTCGTAAATATGTACACTGCGTTTGTCTTCACTTACTGTCCACTCATACATTAAAGTGCCCGCTTCACTTTTAGCCAAAGTAACTAATCGCGCCATTACCAGTAAAAACTCATCGTATTTACCTTCTTTAATTTGGCCTTGTACTGTCCAGGTAACATGATTTTTCATTATGCTTTGCCTAATTTAAGCTGTGCTAAAATACTGCCTAACGTATCTACTAGTTGTTGATTTTTAGCATTATCAAGTGCATCAACATGAGGAGGCGCAAAGCGTCCTGTATCGTTATCAAAATACAGGCCTGCGGCATCTTTAAATTCATCACTAAGCGCTGCGCGACAAAAAATATTTGCGCCAATTTTTAAATCCCCACCATCTATACCGTAAGCGTCTTTTACCATTTTACTTCCTAGTAACGATTTAGGGTTTACCGATACAACTAATGGCCCAGTATCTTTAAGCTCAAGCCCTAAATGACGCGACCACATAGTAATAGCCAATTTACTTTGTGCATAAGCCGCACTATCAGAAAGTTCAGTGTTACCTATAAGTGCATTTAAGTTAACGCTTGATTGCGCAGCTGATGACACATTAACCACTCGCGAATCATGACCAAGAACAGGTAACAATAGTTTTGTAAGAAGATATGGCGCAATCGTGTTTACAACAAAGCGAGCATCAAGGCCGTCAATTGTTGTAGCATCAACTAATTGATAAACGCCTGCATTATTAATAAGTACGTCAAGCTGGTTATTATTTTCGGCCAAATCGGCTAATACATTTTGTGCCAAAGTTTGAACTTGGCTCATATCGCTTAAATCAGCAATATAAGTATGTGTACTTGCATTTGGGTATTGCTCGGTTAAAGCTACTTGTAGCGCATTTAGCTTTGCTTGGCTGCGGCCATGTAATAATACGGTGTGACCTTGTGCTAATAACATCTTTGCAGTTTCTAGCCCAATGCCATCGGTAGCACCGGTAAGTAAAATTGTTTTGTTCATGTTGATCTCTCCTTACTTTATTTTCGCTATATTAGCACCCCGACTTACTGCTGATAATTAGGCCAATAGTTGAATCAGTTTATAGAATTAATTGATAAAGCTAAGCCTATGTTAGTTAATATAAAAGCATTCCTTTAAAAGGCAGGTAAGTGTTTAAGCTGAATGTTTTTTATGCTTTTATTTGAATTACCCAGCAATCATAACTATTGTTTTTAAACCCCCTTAATAGTAGTATTTATCATATAAATACACTTTTCGAGAAATAACATGAAAGTTTTAGTTACTGGCGGCATGGGTTACATAGGTAGCCACACATGTATTGCATTGCATGAAGCAGGTATTACGCCTGTTATTTATGATAACTTGTCTAATGCAAGTGCGCGGGTACTTGACCAACTCGAAAAGATTACAGGTACTCGGTTTGAGTTTATTTTGGGTGACATTCAAGACGAGCAACAATTTAAACTCGCCCTAAAACATACTAAAGCCGAAGCTGTTTTTCACTTTGCGGCTTTAAAAGCCGTTGGCGAATCTACCGAGCAACCGCTGCGTTATTATCAAAATAATGTGTCGGGCACATTAAGCATGCTACAAAACATGCAAGATGAAGGCGTTAACCATATTATATTTAGCTCATCGGCTACTGTGTACGGCGAGCCAGACTACCTCCCTATTGACGAAAAGCATCCTATACGCGCAACTAACCCTTATGGTTGGACTAAAGTCATGGTTGAACAAGCCATGCAAGACGTATGTAATGCCAACAGTCAATTTATGGGTATTGCGCTTCGTTACTTTAACCCAGTAGGTGCACACCCAAGTGGTTTATTAGGTGAAAGCCCTAATGGTATTCCTAATAACTTAATGCCATTTATTGCTCAAACTGCAGTAGGCAAACGCGACGTGGTTAATATTTTTGGTGACGACTACGACACCGAAGATGGCACAGGCGTGCGCGACTATATTCATGTTTTAGATTTAGCGAAAGGTCATGTTGCGGCATTTATGCAACATAAAACAGATACCGCCTTCCATGCTTACAACCTAGGCACAGGGCAAGGTTATTCTGTGCTTGATATGATCAAAGCATTTAGCGCATCAGCCAATAAAGATATTCCGTATAAGATTGCACCACGCCGTGCAGGTGATATTGCCTGTAACTACGCCGATGCCACGAAAGCGCAAAACACACTTAACTGGCACGCAGAACTAACACTTAGCGACATGACAAACGACACATGGCGCTGGCAAACTAATTACCCAAGTGGGTTGGAGAGTTAATATGGCTTTATTAGAAAGTACTCACAGACGTAAAAATCCGCTAACGGGTCGTTGGGTATTAGTGTCACCACATCGTAATAACCGCCCATGGTTAGGCGCAACAGAAGCCGTTAACGAAAACGTATTACCAAAACACGATGACAGCTGCCCACTTTGCCCAAGTAATACCCGTGCAAATGGCGACAGTAACCCTGATTACAAATACACACACGTATTTAGAAATGACTTTGGCGCATTAACGCCTAATGCCAGCGAGCAATTACAAAGCTTAGAGTCAGACAGCGATTTATTTATTGCCGACGAAGCCAGTGGCGAATGCCGCGTAATTTGTTTTTCTCCAGAGCATAATAAAACACTACCAGAGCTTAGCCAAAACGCATTGCACGAAGTAGTAAAAACCTGGAAACAAAATTATACAGAGCTTGCACAGCAGTACGAATGTGTACAAGTTTTTGAAAATAAAGGCGAGATCATGGGTTGTTCGCAACCTCATCCTCACGGCCAAGTATGGGCTCACTCGCATTTATCAACCGAAATAGAAGCCGAAGATAACCAGCAGCTTGCCTATTATAAAAAGCATGGCACAGCCATGCTTGCCGATTACGCGCAAAAAGAGCAAGCAGATCAAACACGTGTTGTATTTGAAAACGAACATTGGCTTGTTGTTGTGCCATTTTGGGCAGCGTGGCCGTTTGAAACAATGCTAGTAACTAAAGATAACATTCAAAACTTTAGCCAGCTAAACGATGCGCAAACCGACTCTTTGGCTCAGGCACTTAAAGTATTAACCACTAAGTACGACAACGTATTTAATTGCAGCTTCCCATACTCAATGGGATGGCACAATGCACCTGCTAATAGAAGCTCTGATGAGCAACATTGGCGTTTGCATGCACACTTTTATCCGCCGCTACTTCGCTCTGCTACTGTTAAAAAACACATGGTAGGCTACGAAATGCTAGGCGAAAGCCAACGCGATTTAAGCGCAGAAACCGCTGCTTCTATTTTAAAAGCAGCCAGTACAACACACTATAAAGATACAGCAGGACACACAGATGAAGCTTAACGAATTCCAACAACAATTTTTGTCACTGTATGGCGCGCCTGCTCAAGGTATTGCTGCAGCACCGGGGCGTGTAAACCTCATTGGCGAATTTACCGACTACAACGACGGTTTTGTTTTACCGTGTTCGTTAGAGTTTCGTACCCAAGTAATGTTTAAAGAGCGCGACGACAATATTATTACTGTGCATTCTTTAAATTACCCAGGCGAAAAAGACAGCTTTAGTGTTGATGAAGAAATCACTGAAGGCCAGTCGCAATGGGGTAACTACATTCGTGCTGTGACTTATGTTCTTAAAAGAGCGGGCTACACACTGCGTGGCGCCGACCTACTAATTGACAGCAACTTACCGCAAGGTAGTGGCTTGTCATCATCGGCAGCACTAGAAGTTGCTGTAGGCGGTATGTTTAACCATATTGCACAGCTTGGTTTACCGCCAGAGCAAATTGCGCTATTTGGTCAAGAAGCCGAAAATGACTTTATGCATTGCCAATGCGGCATTATGGATCAGCTTATTTCAGCTAAAGGCGAGAACGGTCATGCACTATTAATCGACTGTGAAAACTTAGCAACCAAATCAGTTAAAGTTCCTGATGATTTAAATATTGTTATTGTTAACTCTAACTACCCGCGTAAGTTGGTTGATAGCGAATACAACCAGCGCCGTATTGACTGCGAACAAGCTGCTGTAAAAATGGGTGTAGAAACACTTCGCCAAGCAACCATGACTGGCCTGCAAGCAGTAAAAGCGACATTAAGCGAAAACGAATATAAACGTGCACACCACGTAATTAGCGAAAACGACCGTGTAATTGCAGCAACTACTGCACTACAAAATAACGATATGGATGCACTTCGTACGCTAATGGCTGCATCGCACCAATCACTTAAACACGATTTTGAAGTAACCGTACCTGCAACCGATGGCCTAGTAGAAATTTGTAAAGAAGCGATGGGCGATCGCGGCGCAGTACGTATGACGGGTGGCGGCTTTGGTGGTGCTATTGTATGTTTGTGTCGCGATGCGGAAGTACCTCTTATTAAAGCTGCGGTAGAAAAGCATTACTTTGAGCGCTTTAGCTTAAATGCTGATATTTACGTATGCTCAGCGGGTTCAGGATTACAAATTACGTCTTTTTAAATAAACTTAAGGAATAAGCATGGCAAAGGTTAATTGGGGAATTATTGGGTGTGGCAATATAGCTCACACCTTTGCTAAAAGCATTGCGCATTGCAGTGATGCACAGCTTATTGGCGCTGCATCAACGAGCATGCAGCGCGCTAAAGAATTTGCCACACCATACAATATTCAAGGCTATGAGAGCTATCAAGCTCTTATGCAATGCCCAAATATAGATGCCGTATATATTGCCAATACCCACGATCAACACTTTAAAACTATCGCCCAATGCTTAAAACACAATAAGCACGTGCTAAGCGAAAAACCGATTACCGTTAATGCTGAGCAGTTACAAAGCCTCACTAAGCTTGCCAAGCAACAAAACTGCTTTTTAATGGAAGGTGTTTGGATGCGGTTTTTACCAGCTATAGTAAAATTACAACAGCTCCTAAGTGAAGGTGTTATTGGTAATGTGCACAGTGTTAATGCCAACTTTAGTTTACCTGGCAGCTTTGCCGACACTCACCGATTAATGAACCCTGTAACAGCGGGTGGTGCCCTGCTCGATTTAGGTATTTACCCTATTTCGATTGCTGATGTGGTATTTAATAAAGCCCCTGAACATATCAAATCCTTTGTACATAAAAGCACAACCGGCGTTGATGAGCGAAGCACTGCTATAGTTGATTACGGTAACGGGCAATTTGCATCTCTTGCCAGCGCACTGCAGCAAAATGGCCCAACAGAAGCATGTATTAATGGTGAGCTTGGCTATATTCGAATACCTCAGTTTGTAGGTGCAAAAACGCTAGAGCTACACATAAACGACCAAGACCCTCAGTACTTTAAATACGATTTTAGCGACGATGAAAATTTTAAGTTTGAAATTGCACATGTCACGCAGTGTATATTACAAAAACAAACCCAAAGCAGCGTATTACCACTGGGTACTAGCTTAAGAGTTATGAACATAATGGATACCTTACGAGCACAATGGCAGTTGCAATATAGCAATGCCGTCGAGTCGGCTGAACTGACTAATTAAAAAATAAAAATACACAACAAGGACACACAATGACACACACACTCAAGGCGCTTTCAAAAGCCATACTACTTGCTACGTGCAGTTTATCTGCCAGTGTAGCTGTTGCTGAATCTAATAAACCAGAGCAGCTATATCCGCCAATCACTAGCGAAGTACTTCCAGAACTTGCGGCAAAAGGTAATTACAATGTGGGTGTGCAAACACTTGATTTAGTTAACCCTGCGCAATTTGACCCCGCTACACAAGGCCAAAAAGATCGTTCTTTAAAAGTAGAGGTGTGGTATCCGGCTGTAAACACAGCAAAAGCGCCACTTACCAGCTACACAGATGAAACTCGCTCAGGTAAAGAGTTTACTCTGCAAGCCGATGCAATGCGTGATGTCGCCATTAATAATAAAGAGCACTACCCTGTGATAGTGCTTTCGCACGGTTATACCGGTTACCGTACAATTATGTACTACTTAGGCGAGCACTTAGCGTCGCACGGCTACATTGTTGCAGCGATTGATCATACTGATTCAACTAACGCAGATGTTGATTTTAAAAATGCGCCGTTCTCTGGCTTTTTCAGTACGCTTATAAATCGCTCACGCGATCAGCAGTTTGTTATTAATTACTTTAACGAACAAAACAACTTTGCAAGTAAGCAAGTAGATAACAAAAGCGCAGGTGTAATTGGTTACTCAATGGGTGGCTATGGCGCTGTAAATACGATAGGTGGTTGTTACGCTTTTAATGAGCAAACAACGGCTATGTTTACGGGTATGAAAGACCCTGCTCAAATTAAACAAGTACAGCAATTACTAAACAGCTGCGCTGGTGGGCAATACCAAAACCCAAAAGTAGACCCACGTATAAAAGCGATGGTAGCCTTTGCACCATGGGGCGGACAGCACGCTATATTTGATGCCAAAGCAATGGAAAATATTAAAGTACCTTCGCTTTATATAGCCGGTAACTTAGATGACATTTCAGGCTACAAAGGCATTAAAAGTCTTTATGAACAAACAGGCAGCAAAGATAAGTACATGCTTACTTACAAAAATGCACGCCATAATATTGCACCACACCCAGCCCCTGCTATTGCACAAAGCAGCAGTGAGCTAGATATAGGCCATTACTACGAGCCTTCGTGGTCTATGCGTACACTAAACGAAATCAACAAACACTTTGTACTTGCCATGATGGATTGCCACGTAAAAGGCATAGCCAGCGAGTGTAAATATTTAGATTTACCACAAAACGGCGACCAAGCTGTTGTTGATGGTAAGCCGCTGCCACAGTGGCGCGGGTTTGATAATCGCTTTTCTACCGGTATGGATTGGCAACAAGCTAAACCTCACACCAAGTAATAATAAACTTTAAGCGGCTGTTTTAATCAATAGCCGCGTACGCCCTTAAAATAATGCAAAAATAAAACGCCTTTTATATAAAAGAGTTACCAGAAAATATTAGCGTGTTTATTTTTTAATCTGCTATTTTAAGAAAAAACCATTGCCATTAACTTCGGTTAAAGGCAATCTAGTCATATATAAGATAAGATAAATAACACAAATATCATGTCCAAATACATACTCTCAATTGATCAAGGAACCACAAGCTCTCGGGCCATCTTGTTTACAAAAGATGCAGACGTTTTTGGTACAGCACAACAAGAATTTTCGCAGCATTTTCCACAAAATGGTTGGGTAGAACACGACCCTAACGATATTTGGCAAACAGTGCTTAGCACTAGTCGCGAAGTGTTAACTAAAAACGATGTAAAGCCTGAAGAAATTATTGCCATTGGCATCACCAACCAACGCGAAACCACTTTGGTGTGGGACAAAAAAACAGGCAAAACAATTTATAACGCTATTGTATGGCAAGACCGTCGCACCAGTGACTATTGCGAAAGCCTAACAACTGATGAGCTTTGCCAAACGATAAGCGATAAAACAGGCTTATTGCTCGACCCTTATTTTTCGGCCACTAAAATTCGTTGGATTTTAGATAACGTTGAAGGCGCACGCGAACAAGCCCTTGCAGGTGAGCTCGCCTTCGGTACGGTTGACACTTACCTACTTTGGCAGCTAACAGGCGGCAAAGAGCACCGCACCGATGCAACCAATGCATCGCGCACCATGTTATTTAATATTCATACCCAGCAGTGGGATCAAGAGCTTTTAGAGTTATTCGATATCCCAGAATCTATGTTGCCAGAGGTAATGGATTCAGCTGACGAGTTTGGTTCAACCAGCGCTGATATTTTTGGCGCGCCAATTCGTGTTTGTGGTATTGCAGGCGATCAGCAAGCTGCGCTTGTTGGCCACGCATGTTTTGAACAAGGCATGGCTAAAAGTACTTACGGTACTGGCTGTTTTTTAATGCTTAACACTGGCGAAAAAGCACTGACCTCAGAAAACCGCTTACTGACCACTGTTGCTTATAGATTAAACGGCAAGCCAACTTACGCCATTGAAGGCAGTATATTTATGGCTGGCGCAACTATGCAGTGGATTGTTGAAGGCTTAAAACTACTTAGCCATGCTGGCGAAAGTGAATCGATGGTTAAAGATGTACCGCTCGATCATGGTGTATTTTTAGTGCCTTCGTTTACGGGTTTAGGTGCTCCTTATTGGGACCCTAATGCACGTGGCGCTATTTTAGGGCTAACACGCGATTCGGGTATTAGCACCATAGTTGCCGCAGCGCTGCAATCAGTTGGTTACCAGACCAAAGATTTACAAAAAGCGATGGAGCGTGATGGTCTTCGCCCAAGTGTGCTTCGTGTAGATGGCGGTATGGTAAAAAATAATTGGGTTATGACCTTTTTATCAAACATTTTAGGCGCAACAGTTGAGCGCCCAACTGTGACCGAAACCACTTCTTTAGGCGTAGCATATTTAGCTGGCTTACAAACAGGTGTGTACGAGTCGACTGAGCAGTTATCTAAAATGTGGACATGCGACCGTCGTTTTGAGCCAACCATGAGTGCCGACGAACGTAACGATCTATACGCAAAATGGCAGCACTGCGTAGCTCAAGTATGCTTAACGAATAAAAACTGCCCATAGTAAATACTAAGTGGTTAAGGCTAATACTTTAACCACTTTGCTTTTTTAACTTAGCTAAATGCTAGATTTAAAAAGCATCCTTTACTGCTTTAAATTGAAAATGGATTGGCATCAAAATTAACGAATAAAAATCTGGGTTTTCTATTGTCAAATGAAAACAGCAGCTTTATGATGCTTATGTCTTATTTATATTACAAATAAAAAGGTTAGCTCGGTGGAATTAGCAGATAACGAATATGACTTACTAGTCATCGGTGGCGGTGTAAACGGCACTGGAATAGCAGCTGATGCAGCAGGCAGAGGATTAAAAGTACTCTTGTGCGAACAATCAGACCTTGCCTGTGCAACATCTTCAAACAGTTCTAAGCTGATCCACGGTGGTCTGCGCTACCTTGAGCATTACGAATTTAGATTAGTAAAAGAAGCCCTAGCAGAGCGAGAAGTGCTACTTAAGAACGCACCTCACATTATGTGGCCACTAACCTTTAGATTGCCGCATCAAAAGCATTTACGCCCTGCGTGGATGATTCGCATTGGTTTGTTTATGTATGACAACCTAGCGAAACGCGAAACACTTGCGGGTTCTCGAAGCATTAAATTTGGTGAAAATAGCGTTTTAGAACCCTCTATTACCAAAGGGTTTGAATACTCTGATGGCTGGGTTGACGATTCTCGCTTAGTCGTTTTAAACGCCCTTGCAGCGCAGGAAAAAGGCGCCGTTATTACCACACAAACTAAGTGTGTAAATGCTAAACGTGAGCAAGGTAAATGGCAGGTAACGCTTGAGCAGCAAAAGAGTAAAGCTAAATACACCATTTCTACCAAAGGCATTGTTAATGCTGCGGGTCCTTGGGTAGCTAAATTATTTGATGAAGCCCTAACAGAAAAATCACCACAAAATATTCGCCTTGTAAAAGGTAGTCACATTGTAGTGCCTCGCATTCACGATGAGAAACAAGCTTATATTTTACAAAATAAAGATCAGCGTATTGTGTTTGTTATTCCGTTTGAAGATGACTTCTCACTTATTGGCACAACCGATGTAGAACACAAAGGTGAAGCACAAGACGTTAAAATTAGTGATGAAGAAATTGATTACTTAATTGATATCACTAATACCTACTTTAAACAACCGATTAAACGCGAAGACATAGTACATACCTTTTCAGGTGTACGCCCATTACTTGATGACGAATCAGTTAATGCACAAGCCGTTACTCGCGATTATAAATTAGAGCTTTCGAGTGATGCTAAGCAAACACCTCTACTGAGTGTGTTTGGTGGAAAAATTACAACTTATCGCAAACTTGCCGAAGCTGCGGTTAATAAGCTTGAAGACTTTTACCCACAAATGAGCAAAGCGTGGACCAAGCATAGTCCGCTCCCTGGTGGTGATTTTAGCTCTGTAGAAGCACTTAAATCAGAGCTAAAAGCAAAATACGAATGGCTACCTGAAATAACACTTAAACGCTTTGTACGCACTTATGGTACTCGTGCTAAACATATTTTAGGTAGTGCAACTGGGTTGAGTGATTTAGGCCAAGATT
Organism: Pseudoalteromonas arctica A 37-1-2; assembly: GCF_000238395.3. Classification (GTDB taxonomy): domain Bacteria; phylum Pseudomonadota; class Gammaproteobacteria; order Enterobacterales; family Alteromonadaceae; genus Pseudoalteromonas; species Pseudoalteromonas arctica. The sequence continues at coordinate 241,562 of NZ_CP011025.1, read as the reverse complement.
TTGGCCATGGTTTATTTGCAGCAGAAGTAGATTACTTGCTAAATGAAGAGTGGGCAGAAAACGCATACAATATTTTATGGCGCCGCAGCAAATTAGGACTACGTTTTAATGAGGCACAAGTTGCTGCGCTCAATGATTACATTGAGCATAACCAAGCAGCTAAAAGCGCTTAACTATTAAGTTATAATAGCTTCCTGTTAACCCCTTTATAATTTAATTTTTATAGAGGGGTTTATTTTTTTGACTCTAAATTAAATAAGTAATTAAAGCCGCTTAGCGTGGCTGTTTTAATATCAAACTCAACACAATTAACACCAATTTGTTTAAGCGCTGTGGTAAAACACTTATTAAGCTGCTTTGTGCCAATCACCACAACTTGTGTATCACTCAATAATTGCCATTCGCTAGCATGGCGAGCTGCTCGTACATCACTGCCAATTAATACACCCGACAAATAGGCTTTAGCTTGTACTGGCGTTAACTCCTTTGAAAGCTGGCGTGTACGCACACTAAAAATACCATGTGCCAAGTTACCGCTATCACTACCTAAAGTTAGCTCACAGCCTTGCTCAAATGCTTTAAAATCAAAATCACCTTCTGCGCAGTCGTTAGGAATTAAAACACTTTGATGACATAACAAATCATATAACTCGCCGGTCATGGCTGTTTTAAAGCAAATGATTTCGCCGTTGTTTATAAGCACCCATTTAGTATGTGTACCAGGTAAACATAATAATATTTTACCTTGTTGATACTGTGGATTTTGCTTTAAAAACCCTAAAATTTGCAGCTCTTCGCCGCGCATTACATCAAACAAGCCGTTTTGCAGCGTACACTTTGTGCCAGGTAACGCTTTAATAATATGCCCATCGCAATCAAAGCTAACCGCAGCATTAAGTAGCCCTTCGGGATTAATTGGGCATTCTAAATAAGGCGTTTCGTGCCAGCCGATGCTTGAGGTAATTTGTCCTGCAATATATATAGGTAAACTGCCATATTCTTGCTTCCACACTGCAATGGTGTCGATTAGGGTTTGCTCAAAATTTTGATTCGCCTTAACAACGCCAGGGCCATCACGTTGTGCTAATAATTTAAGTGTTGATTGCGCTTGTACTTCGCACAAATAAGCACGTAAATGGCTCGTGCCCCAGTCAACAGCAATAAAAAGAGATGAATTAGCCAAGCTTTAAAGCCTCCCACCGTCGATTTTAATACTCTGCCCGGTGATCATACTGCTTTCATCGGCGGCTAAAAAGAGTGCCAAATTAGCAACATCTTCAGGGGTTACTAATTTTTTAAGCGCCATGGCTTCCATCCACTTAACTTGCTCTTCTTCGGTAAACCAGCTTGCTAGTTGACGGTCGGTAGCCACCCACCCTGGCAAAATAGCGTTAACGCGAATACCAAACTCGCCGTAATCGCGAGCCAATGCCTTAGTCATACCAATTAGCCCTGCTTTTGCGGTTACATAGCCTGCCATTTGTGGCTGGCCCATAATCGCGTTAATAGAGCTAAAATTAATGATACTGCCGGCTCCATCGCCTTTCATAAAAGACATAGCAACTTGAGAGGCAAAAAATGCAGGGTTTAAGTTTATTTGTAAGCACTGATCCCAGTCTTGCACTGTAACGTCTTCGCTCGCTTGGCGGCGGTCGTTCGCTACATTATTAACTAATATATTAATGGCACCAAAAGCGGCGCATGCATCCACAAGTGATTGCTGAAGTGCATGAGAGTCAGTTACATCAACTTGCCTATACCATAGTTTGGCATTGGGTAAATCACGAATAAGCGATTGCGCTGCCTTATCATCAATATCTATAAATGCTACTTTTGCATTTTGGTTTACAAAGGATTTAACCATTGCTCTACCAATGCCTGATGCACCGCCTGTAATAAAAATAACTTTACCAGAAAGACTATGATATTGAGCTAGGGTGTTCAAATTCAACTCTCCATACAGCGCATTTTCAATTTTATTTAAACTCTTTATAAACTTACATTTACAGTATAAAGAGCCAAACTAAGTTGTTATTGCTGTGTTAAAATATTTAGCTAATTAAAAGTTTATATCATATCCTTGAGTACATTAATATGATATATGATATATAATAAAGCAATATATCAACTCGGAATCCTGCGCAATGAAAAGCCAACCCCGTCAAAATTTAACACAACAATTAACCCACGATTTGGGTTTTGCTATTGTGCGTGGTGTTTACCCTGTAAGCGAAGGCCTGCCTTCTGAAGCCGATTTATGTATAAAGTATGATGTAAGTCGCAGCGCTACCCGCGAAGCGGTAAAAATGCTCTCTGCTAAAGGATTAATTTCTTCTCGTCCTAAGCAAGGTATTCGTGTATTACCTGAAAGCAGCTGGAACATGTTTGACACCGACGTACTACGTTGGATTTTAAGCAGCAAGCCATCACTTTCATTATTAAAAGAATTTACTCAAGTACGCGTTGCCCTTGAACCACAAGCAGCCGCTCTTGCTGCACTAAATGCAACTGCTGAACAACTCGCTGAAATTGATAACGCCTTAGCCCGTATGGCTGAAGCAGACGAAGGCTTGGACGATCCACTCGAAGCTGACATTGCTTTTCATACCAGTATATTAGTTGCCAGTAACAATCGCTTTTTTGTGCAGTTAACTGAGTTTATTAGTACTGCCCTTAGAGTAAGTATTCGTTATACAAACCACATTAAAGGTGTACCGGGCGCAGACGTTGCTAAGCACGCTGATATTTTAGAGACCATAAAGTCACGCGATCCTGAACGCGCTAAAAAAGCAGTAGAAACAATTTTAGAAGAAGCACTACAGTTAATTGAATCTAAATTAGTGTAATGTTATTTCAACATATTGTATAAATATTGAGTCCATCGAATTTACTCTTTGCAGTATATTTTATGGACTTTTTTATTGCCTATAAGGCTTAATACCAATCCGCAATAATACTTAATCATTTTGCGGGGCTAAACGTGTCGCTACCTGCGTTAAAAAATTCTCATTTACGACTGCATGGATGCAGAAGGTAGAGCAATGCAGGAGCAATTGCCGAGAACAACTAAATAGCGAATTTTTTGCCTAGCTACCAACACGTTTTTCCGCCCTCAAAATAGATCATTTAATTAAGCGAACTGGTATAAATTACAGGCATTAAAAAATCCGATATCAGTCTCCTGATATCGGATTTTTAATTATTTAAATCAGCTTAATAACTCTGGTTACTAACTGAGATAAAACGCCTTTTACAGGCTAGAATTACAATCCTAATTTCTTCTCAAGATAGTGGATGTTAGTACCACCATTTTGGAAGTTTTCATCTGCAAGAATTCTCTTATGCAAAGGAGTATTAGTTTTAATTCCGTCAATTACTAGCTCGTTAAGTGCATTGCGCGCGCGCGCAATAGCTACATCACGGTTTTCACCGTAAGTAATTAACTTACCAATCATTGAATCGTAATGTGGTGGAACCGTGTAGTCAGCGTAAATATGGCTGTCCCAACGAATACCTAAACCACCTGCTGGATGGAAACGTGTAATTTTACCCGGTGACGGGATAAACGTTTCAGGATCTTCAGCATTAATACGACACTCAATAGCATGACCACGAATAACAACGTCGTCTTGAGTGAATGATAACGGTTGACCCGCTGCAATTTTTAACTGCTCTTTCACTAAATCGATACCAGTAACCATTTCAGTTACAGGGTGTTCAACCTGAATACGTGTATTCATTTCGATGAAGTAAAACTCGCCGTTTTCGTATAAAAACTCAAACGTACCTGCACCGCGGTATCCAATTTCGATACATGCACGTGTACAGCGCTCGCCAATGAATTTACGCGTTTCAGCAGTAATTCCTGGTGCTGGAGCTTCTTCAACTACTTTTTGGTGACGACGTTGCATAGAACAATCACGTTCACCTAAATGTACTGCATTACCTTGGCCGTCTGCTAATACTTGAACTTCGATATGGCGTGGGTTTTCAAGGAATTTTTCCATGTAAACCATGCTATTACCAAAGAATTGCTTAGCTTCTTGCTGTGTTAATGCAATTGAATCAATAAGTTCAGATTCGCTGCGAACAACACGCATACCACGACCACCACCGCCACCAGCGGCTTTGATGATTACCGGGTAACCGATACGCTTAGCGATTTGCATGTTGCGTTCTTTATCATCTGATACCGGGCCGTCAGAGCCAGGAACACATGGAACGCCGGCTTTACGCATTGCTGCAATAGCAGACACTTTATCACCCATAAGGCGAATAGTGTCGCCACGAGGACCGATAAATACAAAACCACTTTGCTCAACTTGGTCGGCAAAATCAGCATTTTCTGCAAGGAAACCGTAACCAGGATGAATCGCTACAGCGTCAGTTATTTCAGCCGCAGCAATAATGCGCGGAATATCTAAATAACTTTCAGTTGCTGATGGTCTACCAATACAGATGGTTTCATCTGCAAGCAATACATGCTTAAGATCGCGATCTGCCGTTGAATGCACAGCAACCGTTTTGATCCCAAGCTCTTTGCAGGCGCGCAATATACGAAGTGCAATTTCACCTCGGTTTGCAATGACTACTTTATCTAACATTAGAGTTGGCCTTTTAGGTTACGCTATTATTCAATGATGAATAGAGGTTGATCAAATTCTATTGGCTCGCCATTTTCAGCTAAGATAGCTCTTACTGTACCGGCTTTATCTGATTCAATTTGGTTCATCATTTTCATAGCTTCGATAATACAAAGTGTATCGCCAACTTTAACTTGCTGACCAACTTCTACATATGCTGGAGCTTCAGGAGACGCAGCAGAGTAAAAAGAACCAACCATTGGTGATTTAACTTGATGACCCGTAGGCTCAGCTGGCGCTGCTGCTTCAACAGCTACAGGAGCCGCTGCAACTGGTGCTGCTGGCGCTGGTGCATATTGCTGTGGAGCAAATTGCGGGTAACCTGGGCCTGCACTCATGTTGTTACGGTTAATACGTACTGATTCTTCACCTTCAGTGATTTCTAGCTCAGCAATACCTGATTCTTCTACTAATTCGATAAGCTTCTTTATCTTGCGAATATCCATTACACGACCCGCCTGTAAGTTGTTTGTGTGTTAATTTAAATTAAATTGCGCTTTGCAACCGGTTAACAGCGGCGTTTAATGCTGCCTGATAACCCATTGCGCCTAATCCACATATCACGCCTTGTGCCACATCAGAAAAATACGAATGATGACGAAAGGCTTCACGTGCGTGCACATTACTTAAGTGCACCTCAAAAAACGGAATATCAACACTCAACAGTGCATCACGTAATGCGACGCTAGTATGCGTAAATGCAGCTGGGTTGATAATTATGTAATCAACCGCTTGCCAAGCATCGTGAATTCGTTCGATGAGTGCTTGCTCACTATTACTTTGAAAATGCGTTAACTCAACATCTAGACTATTAGCAGCACTGGTTAGCTCCTCCATAATCTCACTCAGCGTCTGAAAACCGTATTTATCCGGTTCACGTTTACCAAGCATGTTTAAATTTGGACCATTTATAACTAAAAGGTTAAATTTTGCAGCCATAATACGCGATATATCCTATAAGTAATGAGTTAAGCGGTTACTAACTAGTTTTTCACTTTTAAGTAAGCAGAAAAAGCAATGTAGCAACAATTTCTCACGTTAACCAACTATTATAGTGATTTCGACGTAAATAGCAGCAAAATACTGGTCTTATCAGTGTCGTGGGTACAAATATAAGAAGAATTAAGAAGGTGCCACTTAGTCAATTCAAGTGGCACTATTGCACTATTATTGTGCGCTGGCGCGCACAACTGCTAGGTGTTTAGCAAAGTCCTCAGCATTTAAAAAGCCCGTTACGCGCTGCGTACTAAGCTCTTGTCCTTGAGTATTAAAAAACAAAATACTAGGTAAACCAAACACCGTGTACTCTTCCATTAGCTCAATTGTTTTATTATCACTCTCAGTTAAATCAATTTGAATAAGTTGATACTGGCTAAACTCACTTTGCACTTTGGCATCAGGGAAGGTGTAATGTTCAAACTCTTTACACGCCACACACCAGTCGGCATATAAATCGACCATAACCATTCGACCTTCGTCGTTTGCTTGTGCAACTGCTTCTTTTAGTTCTGCTAAATCAGCAACCTGTTTAAATTCATTATTTTGTGAGCTTACCTGTACTGTTTGTACTTGTACTGGCCAAAAGTAGTTTTTAGTCAACGTAAAGCCAGTAATAACTAATAGAGTTGCAGCAAACCATAATGCAGTTTTTAACTTGCTTTGTGTTTGGCTACTTTGCCAATGATGTAAGTACAGTGCTGTTGCTAATGCAAGCACACCTGCCATTAATAATATAATGTCGGCGCTGATTAGTCGCTCAAGTAATATAAGCGGCACAACGAGCATCACAAAACCAAACAAGGTTTTAACTTGCTCCATCCAACCACCCGCTTTAGGCAGCAATTTACCGCCAGATGTACCAAGTAATAACAATGGCAATCCCATACCCAAACTGAGCACGTACAGAGTTAAACCACCTACTAAGTAATCACCACTTTGCGCTACAAATAAGAGCGCCGCCGACAGTGGCGCAGTAGTACAAGGTGATGCTATTAAGCCCGAAAGTACACCCATTAAAAATACGCCAACGTAGTTGCCGCCTTTTTGGTTGTTACTTACTTGGGTTAGCTTGCTCATCATACTGCTTGGCAGTTTAATTTCGTACCAACCAAACATCGACATAGCCAATAATACAAATAATAAACTAAAGCTGATTAACACAAATGGATGCTGTAAATACCCCTGCACTTGCCCACCAAGCGCAGCAACAACTAAGCCAAGCGCTGCATAGGTAACTGCCATACCTTGTATATATACAAACGACAACGCAAACGCTTTTTTAGTTGAAAGGTTTTGCTGACCCGCAATTAAGCTCGACAAAATAGGAAACATTGGAAATACGCATGGCGTAAAAGCAAGGCCTACACCAACAGCAAAAAATATGAGTAAATTAGTTATTAAACTCTGACTGGCTAATTGCTCAGTAAAAGTCAGTTCTTTTTCGGTATCATCCGAATTTGTTGTAGGTTCAGTCGTTGGCTCGTTGAGTGCTGCAAATGTACTTTGCGCTGTTGCCGCTTCATCTGTAGCGCTATTTTGATCTACATTTTTAATCTGTCCGCCACTAATTACACTAAGTGGAATGCTAATCACTTCTGGTGGATAACAAAGCCCTGCTTTTGCACAGCCCTGATAGCGAACTTTAACAACCGCTCCCTCAGTAATATTACTTAACTTACTAACAACGCTCGCGGTATTAAAAAAGACTTCTGTTTTACCAAAAAATTCATCTTCAATAATTTCGCCACTACCAGAGTCACCTACTTGGATGTTTGCACCCTTGGCAATGATTTCTATTTTCTTTTTATATAAATAATAGTCTGGTGCTATATCCCAACCTACAAACAAGGTGCTGCCTTGCTGATCAAAGTCAAATACAAACGCTTGGTCTACAGGTAAAAAAGTGTGTTGAGGAGGCCCAAGTAGATCACCAAGCACATTATTAGTCGCAGCCTTTACAGGTACGGTTAATAATGTAACCAACAATAAAAAGAAAAAACGCATTAATTCAGTACCTCGTCCATCCAATTAAAATACGCCAAATTTCCCGTAGAAACTTCTAAAACCTGAATCTCTGGCACTTCGTAGCTATGTAACTCTTTTATTGTTAGAAACACATCGTTCATTTTGTCTGATTTCGTTTTTATAAGTAGCTTAGCTTCAGTTGCTTCTGCAACTTCGCCTTCCCACATATAAATAGAGCCCATGTTAGGTAAAATATTTACACAAGCAGCTAGTTTTTTTTCTACCAACGCCCTTGCAAGTGTGCGTGCTTCTGCTTCGTCTTTGCAGGTCGTAAAAATCATTTTAAAATGCGTAGTCATTATGAACCTATACTTATTGGACAGTGTCTATCATCATAGTATCTGATAGCCGATACAATGTGTAGACGCTAAAATATCAGTAAAATGACGATACCTATGCCCTAACCTTGAAAAGAGACCTCGTCACCCTCATTAATATTTCATCAACTCTTTTGAGTGTCATTATTTAGAGAGCGCTATGTTTAGATTTTTATTTGTGTTGTTTATTATCATCCCTATTATCGAAATCGCTTTGCTGATTCAAGTAAGCGACGTGATTGGCGGATTTGCAACAATTGCACTTGTTGTTATTACTGCGATTTTAGGTGCCAAAATGGTTAAAACACAAGGTATGGGTGCGCTGCAAAACGTACAAGCGCAAATGGCGCAAGGGCAAATGCCAGCCAAAGAATTATTTACCGGAATATGCGTTGTAATTGCAGGTGTATTACTCCTTACTCCTGGCATTATGACTGACGTATTTGGGCTACTATTATTAACCCCTGCAATTCGTAACAAATTGGCTGCAGGCCTTGCTAGCCAAGCAACTGTTAGAATGAGCGCAGGCATGCAACAAGGGCCATCGCCGTTTGCTGGGCAGCAACATGCTGAACGAGAGCAAGGGCAAATGGAACGACCAACCACTATTGATGGTGAATATGAGCGAAAAGATTAAAAATTTATCGTTTTTTCTCTTGGAATTTTTCACTCTACCCCCATTAATGAATGCAAATTAGAAAAGCTTTTTTCTGTACTGTTCAGAAACTGTTAGGAGAACTAAAAAACATGAACATTCGTCCTTTACAAGATCGCGTAATCGTTAAACGTCTAGAAGAAGAAACAAAATCTGCTGGCGGTATTGTATTAACTGGCTCTGCAGCTGAAAAATCAACTCGCGGAGAAGTTGTAGCCGTAGGTAATGGTCGCGTTTTAGAAAACGGTGACGTGAGAGCGTTAGAAGTTAAAGCCGGTGACACTGTGTTATTTGGCTCATATGTTGAAAAAGTTGAAAAGATCGAAGGTCAAGAGTACCTGATCATGCGTGAAGATAATATTTTAGGCATTGTAGGCTAAACCTACTTTTCGTTTATAAACATTTAAGAATTTAGAGGAATTTAAAACATGGCAGCAAAAGAAGTACTTTTTGCAGGTGACGCACGCGCTAAAATGCTAACTGGCGTAAACATCCTGGCAAACGCAGTAAAAGTTACATTAGGTCCTAAAGGCCGTAACGTTGTACTAGATAAATCATTTGGCTCACCAGTTATCACTAAAGATGGTGTATCTGTAGCAAAAGAAATCGAACTTGAAGACAAGTTTGAGAACATGGGCGCACAAATGGTTAAAGAAGTTGCATCTAAAGCAAATGATGCAGCCGGCGATGGTACAACTACCGCTACAGTACTTGCACAGTCTATTGTTAATGAAGGCCTTAAAGCTGTTGCAGCGGGCATGAACCCAATGGATCTTAAGCGCGGCATCGACAAAGCAGTTATTGCTGCTGTTGCAGAGCTTAAAGCGTTATCTGTTCCTTGTTCTGATACTAAAGCAATTGCACAAGTAGGTACTATTTCAGCTAACTCTGATAAAGAGATTGGCGACATCATTGCACAAGCAATGGAAAAAGTAGGCCGTAACAGTGGTGTTATTACTGTAGAAGAAGGTCAATCACTTGAAAACGAACTAGATGTTGTTGAAGGCATGCAGTTTGACCGTGGTTACTTATCTCCTTACTTTATCAACAGCCCAGAAAAAGGTACTGTTGAACTAGATAACCCATTTATTCTACTTGTAGATAAAAAAATATCTAACATCCGCGAATTATTACCAACATTAGAAGCGGTTGCTAAAGCAAGCAAACCACTACTAATCATCGCAGAAGACCTTGAAGGCGAAGCACTAGCTACATTAGTAGTTAATAACATGCGCGGTATTGTTAAAGTATCAGCAGTTAAAGCACCTGGTTTTGGCGACCGTCGTAAAGCAATGCTACAAGATATCGCTGTATTAACTGGCGGTACTGTAATTTCTGAAGAAATCGGCTTAGAGCTTGAAAAAGCAACAGTTGAAGACCTAGGTACAGCTAAGCGCGTAATTATCACTAAAGATGATACAACAATCATTGATGGTGCTGGTGAAGAAGCGGGTATTAGCGGTCGTGTTTCACAAATTAAAGCACAAATCGAAGAAGCAACATCAGACTACGATAAAGAGAAACTACAAGAGCGCATGGCTAAACTAGCTGGCGGTGTTGCAGTAATCAAAGTAGGTGCTGCTACTGAAATGGAAATGAAAGAGAAAAAAGACCGCGTTGAAGATGCATTAAATGCAACTCGTGCAGCGGTTGAAGAAGGCGTAGTACCTGGCGGCGGCGTTGCACTTGTACGTGCAGCTAGCAAGCTGGTAGATTTAGTTGGCGACAACGAAGATCAAAACCACGGTATTAAAGTTGCACTTCGTGCAATGGAAGCACCACTTCGTCAAATCGTAACTAACGCTGGCGAAGAAGCATCAGTTGTAATTAACGCAGTTAAAGGCGGCGACGGTAACTTTGGTTACAACGCAGCAACTGGCGAATACAACGACATGATTGAAATGGGTATCCTAGATCCAACTAAAGTAACACGCTCTGCATTACAGTTTGCAGGGTCTATTGCGGGTCTAATGATCACTACTGAAGCAATGGTAGCTGAAATCCCAAAAGATGAAGCTGGTGGCGCTGATATGGGTGGCATGGGCGGAATGGGTGGTATGGGCGGAATGATGTAAATCATCCCCTAAACACCTAGCTCAAATAAAAACCCAGCTTCGGCTGGGTTTTTAGCTATTGGGCACAAATAAAGTAAAAGCCACAGGTGTGGCTAATTAATAAAATGACTTCGCGTATCCCTTTGCTTCTTAAATGCATGCCAAGCCATACTCAGAGTTAATTTTATTTATTAAAAATTATTAAGGATATTAAGATGAATAAAAAACCTGAACTGATCATCTCATCACTCGATGCAGATAGATTGTATGACTTAATGGAATCATTGCCTGCAGGTAGCTTTGCTAATAAAGAAGAATTGGAAGCTGAACTGGCACGAGCTACAATAGTCGAACCTAAAGATATGCCATCGTCAGTTGTAACGATGAACTCAACTGTAAACTTTATTGTTGAGTCTTCTAAAGAAGAATTTACGTTAACCTTGGTGTACCCAAAGAACAGTGACTCTAGCGGCGATAAAATATCGATATTATCACCTGTTGGTAGCGCATTACTTGGGCTAAACCAAGGCGACGAAATTGAGTGGCCTAAACCGAGTGGCGGCTTAATAAAGGTAAAAATAAAAGAAGTAACCTATCAACCAGAACGTGCTGGTGAATTACACAGATAAACACTTTATGCACTTAGTACTAAAAAATCGATTTAAAGTAAACCCAGCCTCAGCTGGGTTTTGCTTTTTATTATAAAGCAGATTGATACTGTTTAATTTATACCTATAACTAAGTTGCATACTGCGGGCATATACCCTGCGTAATCGTTTACTAAATATGATAAAAAGCACATTTATTTAATAGTACGGAGTGAGCTAAACATGACTAACGTTCAACAGCATATCGGCAGCATTGCATTAGTTGTTAAAGACTACGACGATGCCGTTGAGTTTTATACTCAAAAGCTAAATTTTGAATTAGTTGAGGATACTGATTTAGGAGAGGGTAAACGCTGGGTGTTAATTTCACCTCCAAATTCAAACGGGACTTGTTCAAATGGGACTAATTCGAGCAGGACTAATCTACTGCTTGCTAAAGCCACAACGCCCGAACAGATAAGTGCTATTGGTAATCAAACGGGTGGTCGCGTGTTTTTATTTTTGCATACCAATGACTTTTGGCGAGATTATAATTTAATGCTTTTTAAAGGCGTTACATTTAACGAAGAGCCTAGAGTAGAACCCTATGGCACCGTAGCCCCCTGTGTCAGGATAGTTGTCGCCTCTAACTTTTAATAGAGGCAGATAAAATGAGACGTCGATTTACACAAGAATTTAAAGTTCAAGCTGTTGAAAAAGCATTATCTCAATGTGATGATGTTCGCCTAGAAGATATTGCACTTGATTTAGGCATCGGTTATTCAACCTTGCAACGTTGGATAGCGCTTGCTAAAAACCATGAACTTGAAACGGACTATACAGGCAGCCAAATGACATCAGAAAAACGACCACAAGACTGGGATCTTGAAGAAAGACTTAACGCAATTATTGAATGTGGACGTTTGGATGACACAGCCGTTAATGAATACTGCCGTAGTAAAGGGCTTTACCCACATCATATCGAGCAGTGGAAGAAAAATTTTGCTAAAGGGCCTTCAACGAAGCCCGTAAAATCAGACAGTAAACAGCTCAAACAAGAAATTAAGCAGCTTCAAAAAGAGCTTAATCGTAAAGACAAAGCGTTAGCAGAAACAGCCGCCTTACTCGTACTCAAAAAAAAAGCCGATGCGCTCTGGGGTTTCAACGAGGACGATTAACCAGCTCAACTGAGCGTCATGAATTGATAAAGCTCATTACCGACGCGCAGAAATCAGGGGCAAGGCAAGAAAAAGCATGTGAGTTACTTGGTCTAACGGCAAGAACAATTCAACGCTGGATTGAAGCTGATGATATGACAGATAAGCGAACAAGTACGATAAAGCGACCACCTAACAGGCTAACTGAATTAGAGCAACAGCGTATAATTAAGACTGTTAATTCAATAGAATATGGACATTTACCACCCAGCAAGATAGTCCCTAAACTATTGGATAAAGATGTGTGGATAGCATCAGAAAGCTCGTTTTATCGCGTTATGAAATCGCATAAATTATTAACACACAGAGAAAAAGTTAAACCAAATAAAAAGATAAAAAAGCCAAAAGCGCTCAGGGCAACACGTGTAAACGAAATTTATACATGGGATATCACGTATTTGCCAACAGCTGTTAAAGGTCAGTTTTTATACTTATATTTAGTGATGGATATTTATAGTCGAAAAATAGTTGGTTGGCAGGTTCATGACACACAACTAAGCACACTGGCGGCTGATTTAATGGTAGATATTTGCAGGCGAGAGCAGGTAAAGCCTGAGCAAGTCACACTGCACTCGGATAATGGCAGTCCAATGAAAGGGGCAACGTTATTAGCGACATTGCAGGAGTTAGGTATTGTTCCTTCATTTAGCCGACCGTCTGTGAGTAATGATAATCCTTATTCTGAATCGCTATTTAAGACGTTAAAGTATCGCCCGGAATACCCTGAGAAAGCCTTTGAAAGCATGGGTAGCGCAAGAAAGTGGGTTAGCGGATTTGTTGATTGGTACAACGATGAGCACTTGCACAGCGGTATTAAATTTGTCACGCCAAACCAGCGTCATTTAGGATTAGATAAAGCGATACTAGCGAAACGTCATCAGGTAAATGAAATGGCGAAATTACAGAACCCAAGTCGTTGGTCAGGAAAATCTCGAGATTGGACAATGATCAATGAAGTAAATTTAAATCCAGAAAAAAAAGAAGCAATGCGGGCGGCATAAAATTTAACTTGATGCGACAACTAACTTGAAAAACTCCGGTAGTGGTTTTTGAAGACTTATATGGTACAAAATGGGATTTACTGCAGCTTAATAATCAGTGAGATAAAATGCTGTTAAATATAAAAGCAAAATTTTTATTAAGTGCGGGAGTTATTGCATCTGCAGCGGCTGCATGGCATTTACTTAGTATATGGGGTGGCACTAGTTGGTTTATATTTGCTCGCGCCCCAATACAAATAATAGAATCATCACAGCAAGGTACATTCCTTGCGCCTTTAGGTAGTATTGCAATAGCTGGGCTCATGTTTGCCTGTACTGCATTTGCCTTATCAGCAATCGGCTTAGTGCGTAACATAGTACTTACTAGAACCGCTTTAATTGCTATTGCAACCTTGTGTATCATACGAAGCTTAATAATTATCCCTGCATTAATACGAGCCGATACGTGGAATATTATAGCGAGCAGTGTTTGGCTTTATGTAGGTGTATGCTTTTTAGTGGGTGCAATAACGTTCCACAATTTAAAGCCGAACACTGATAGTTGAGTGACGCTTAAACTCACGTCACTTTATTAACTAACTCTCTTACAATTGCGAATAAATCACTGGGTAGCATTCCCCTTTGCCCGTCTCGCTCACTTGCGATATCACCGGCTTTAGCATGCAGTGTTACACCATAGCGTGCTGCTTCATCAATAGTTAAACCTTGAGCAAGTAAGGCACCAATAATACCAGTAAGTACATCGCCACTGCCGCCAACGGCCAATGCCGGGTTGCCATCTTCACATACCCACGTGTGCTGGGCATTATCTATTAATGTTCCCGCGCCTTTTAATACACAAGTCGCGGTATAGCGCTTGGAGCAAAGACGAGCATAGTTAAAACGATCAGATTCGATTTCGCTGGTGCTAACACTTAGCAGTCGCGAAGCTTCGCCGGGATGTGGAGTAAGTACGCATTGCTCTAACGTGTATGATGAAGCTTGCTTAGCCAGTAAATTAAGGGCATCTGCATCTATAACCAATGGCATTTTATTGTTTTGGCAATATTGCATTACTTCATCGAATGTTTGTTGTGCCCACTCGTCTTGCCCAAGCCCTGGGCCAATAACAACGCAGCTTGCCCACTCTAGCGCTTGATGTAAGTTATTACTGCTTACCATAAGTTCTGGTCTGCCAATACTAATAGGCGTTATTGAGCTTTCGTGTGTATACACTCTTACCATGCCAGCACCCGTTCTAAGAGCTGCTTCACTACTTAACCTAATTGCACCTGCAGTACCTTGATTGCCACCAACACATAAAAGTTTACCGTGGCTTCCTTTGTGACTATTGATTGCCCGCGTGGCTATTCCTTTAAAGCTATTGATATTAACAAGGGTTCCTGAAGATTGAGCGATAGAAGTAAACGCATCACCAATTGCTAAATCATCAAATACTAACTTACCGCTATATTGTTTACCTGCCGTCGTTGTGAGCCCTTGCTTTATACCTATAAAAGTAACGGTTGAAGTCGCTTGTACTGCGCACCCTAAAGGCTGTCCTGTATTTGCTTCAATGCCTGATGGAATATCAATGCTTATTACGGGCTTATCACTGTTATTTACAGCTTTTATTATATTCGCAAAATTATCGCGCACTGCGTTTTTAAGGCCAGTACCAAGGAGCGCATCAATAACTATATCGCACTCATTAAGAGCATCTTTTGTAAAATGAAAAACCACCCCACCCGCTTCTACCCATAGCTGCTGCGCTTTTGCAGCATCACCTTTTAATGTTTTTTCGGGTTCAGCAGCACATACTGTTACATTTTTACCTGATTGCTTGATCAGCCTAGCTACAATGTAACCGTCTCCAGCATTGTTACCATGGCCAACAATGACTAATGTATGCTGTGCATCAAATAGCTGCCATTGCTTATATACAGCCTCTCCTGCTCGCTGCATTAGGGTAAATAAATCGCAATGACTATTTTTAGCCGCTAAAGCTTCACTATCTCTTACTTGTTGTGCGGTAAATAAGGTTTTATTAAGCATAAAGGCTCCTTTAATAGGTGATACTTCACCTTATCAAATACTTATATCTAGCGGCTAGTTCCGTTGACAATTTTAAACTGCAATTTTATTTAAAATCTAACTTAGCAAAATACTCCCAAGCCAATTTGGACATGACCAACATGAGTACGACTAACTTGAGCAAGGTGAGCTAATTAAAGTACAATATAATTAATTAAAGGCTTGGCTTACTTGTAACCCAAGCCTGTTTATTTTTAGGTAGAGAAAAACATGGCACAAACTCGCGGTAACTTATTTATTTTGTCAGCCCCTTCTGGTGCTGGTAAATCAAGCTTAATCAATGCGTTATTAAAAAAACACGCTGACATGAAAGTATCTGTATCACATACAACTCGCGCCCCTCGCCCAGGTGAAGAAAATGGCGTGCATTATCACTTTGTATCTACAGACGAATTTAAAGCGCTTATTGCCAAAGATGACTTTTTTGAATGGGCTCAAGTATTCGATAATTACTACGGCACATCAAAGCAGGCTATTGAGTCGCAACTTGATGCGGGTATTGATGTGTTTTTAGATATTGATTGGCAAGGCGCTCAGCAAGTGCGCAAAATTATGCCAAGCGTACAAACTATTTTTATTCTACCGCCTTCAAAAGAAGAATTAGAACAACGCTTAAATAACCGTGGCCAAGATTCGGCTGAAGTTATTGCCTCTCGTATGGCAAAAGCACAATCTGAAACATCACATTATAACGAATACGACTTTGTAATTGTTAATGATGACTTTGAGAGCGCACTTGGCGACATAGAAATGATTGTAATGGCTCAACGCTTAACACTAAAAGCGCAAGAAGATCGTCATCAAGTTTTACTAAATAGTCTGCTTAAATAATTTAAGCCTACTTAAATTAGGCTTAGGCAAGTAAAACTGATAAAAATTGAACACTGGCTATTGGCGAAAGTGGCTCCTTGGAGTAAACTACGTCTTTGCTTTTAAATTATTTTTGGAGTGCTGTGATGGCCCGCGTAACAGTTGAAGATGCAGTAGATGCAGTTGGTAATCGTTTTGACTTAATTTTAGTTGCGGCTCGTCGTGCCCGCCAAATTGCTGTTGGTGGTAAAACTCCACTAGTAGACCCTGAAAACGATAAGCCAACGGTAGTTGCTTTACGTGAAATTGAATTAGGTTTAGTTGATAGCGCTTCAATGGACTTAATTGACCGTGAAGAACAACAACACCAAGAAGCAGCAGAATTAGCTGCTGTTGCTGCCATTGTTGGTGGCAACCAATAATCGACCTCCCGGTCTGATTTAGCCAACGGCGCAGTATTTCTACTATAGCCGTTGGCAATCCTTTCATTTCATCGTATATTCGTAGCTTACCTAATTTGCTTCACTAGAACATTGGAGTGTGAATGTATCTTTTTGAAGGTCTTAAAAAGAAAATTTCAGAATACTTGCCCGCTGCTGATGTAGAGCTGGTTCAAAAATCTTACGTGGTAGCCCGAGAGGCCCATGAAGGACAAACTCGCTCAAGTGGCGAACCTTACATAACTCATCCAGTAGAAGTAACCCAAATTCTTGCAGGCATGCATCTTGACCATGAAACGCTCATGGCCGCGCTAATGCATGATGTAATTGAAGATACTGATTTTAGCCAACAAGATTTAGCCGAAATTTTTGGCGAAACTGTGGCAGAACTCGTTGAAGGTGTAAGTAAGCTCGATAAGCTCAGCTTTAAAGATAAAAAAGAATTCCAAGCTGAAAACTACCGCAAAATGATTATGGCAATGACTCAGGATATTCGAGTTATTTTAATCAAGCTTGCTGATAGAACGCACAATATGCGTACTTTAGGGGCACTGCGCCCAGATAAGCGCCGCAGAATAGCACGTGAAACGCTTGAGATTTACGCGCCAATAGCAAACCGCTTAGGTATTCACGATATTAAAAATGAGCTTGAAGACTTAGGTTTTCAAGCTTTATATCCTATGCGTCATCGCGCACTTAAATCTGAAGTAGCTAAAGCACGTGGTAATCGCAAAGAAGTTATCACTAATATCCAACATGAAATAGAAGCACGTCTTGAAGAGTCAGGCATTAAAGCGACTGTGTCAGGCCGTGAGAAACATTTATATAGTATTTATAAAAAAATGCTTAATAAAGAACTGCTATTTAACGAAGTTATGGATATTTACGCGTTTAGAATTGCAGTTGATTCTATGGATACGTGTTATCGCGTATTAGGTGTGGCTCATAGTCTTTATAAGCCTATAGAAACACGCTTTAAAGACTATATTGCAGTGCCTAAAACTAATGGTTACCAATCGCTTCATACTTCATTAGTTGGCCCACACGGAATACCTGTTGAGATTCAAATTCGTACTCACGATATGGATCAGATGGCCGACAAAGGTGTAGCGGCGCACTGGATGTATAAAAAATCAGGTGATGGTGCCGGTAATACTTCGCAGCAACGTGCTCGCCAATGGATGCAAAGCTTATTAGAGCTTCAGCAAAGTGCGGGTTCATCGTTTGAATTTATTGAAAACGTAAAAACTGAGCTATTCCCAGAAGAAATTTACGTATTTACACCTGATGGTCGTATTGTTGAGCTACCAATGGGCGCTACCGCAGTCGATTTTGCGTATGCTGTTCATACTGATGTAGGCAACACTTGTGTAGGCGCTCGCGTTAATCGCAAGCCACATCCTTTAAGTAGGCCATTAGATACAGGGCAAACCATAGAGATAATAACAAGCTCAGGTGCCCACCCTAATGCAACATGGCTAAACTTTATTGTTACTGGTAAAGCACGCTTAGGTGTTCGTAATTACCTTAGAAGCCAGCATCATGAAGAGGCTATGCTTTTAGGGCGTCGTTTACTTGATTCGGCATTAGGCGAAAACAAACTAGATAGCATTGCTGATGAAAATATAGCGAGAGTACTTGAAGAGCACGAACTAACTACGCTTCTTGAATTACTTGTAGAAATTGGCTCTGGTAACTTAATGAGTATGTTAATTGCCAAGCGCTTATTGCAAAATGACAATGACGATTTAACTGATATAACAAGCCAAGCTAAAGCGACCATTATTGGTACTGAAGGCATGTTAGTGAATTACTCTAAGTGTTGCCGACCTGTACCAGGCGATGCCATTACGGCTCATATAAGCCAAGGTAAGGGCCTGACCGTTCACCGCCAAGAATGTAAAAATATTCGTGGTTGGGAAAATGAGCGTTCTAAATACTTAGTTGTAAAATGGGACGATAACCCAGAAAAAGAATATATTGCAGCTCTGAGAGTTGAAATTATTAACCATCAAGGCGCGTTAGCTAAGCTAACCAATGTTGTCGCTACAACCCAAGCCAATATTGTCGAAATTGCCACCGATGAAAAAGAAAGTAATTTATACGTGATAGATTTAGGGGTTACCGTTAAAAACCGTATCCACGTTGCTAACATTATGCGCCGCATTCGCGTTATGCCTGATGTACAAAAAGTCTATCGTAAAAAATAAAATAGGAAACACATGAATAAAGCATTTATCTCTACCGACAAAGCACCTGCAGCTATTGGCACTTACAGCCAAGCAGTTAAAGTAGGTACTGCTGTTTATTTATCTGGTCAAATTCCATTAGTTCCAGAAACGATGGAAATGATTTCAGAAGATTTTAGCGAGCAAACGCATCAAGTATTTAAAAATATTGCTGCGGTATGTGAAGAAGCAGGCGGAAAAATTCACGATTTAGTTAAAATCAATATTTACCTAACTGATCTATCTAACTTCGCCACTGTAAATGAGGTGATGAGCCAATACTTTAAACAACCTTACCCAGCTAGAGCTGCATTAGGTGTTCGTGCACTACCAAAGGGTGCACAAGTTGAAATAGACGGAATAATGGAATTACCTTCTACCAATTAAGTATTACAGGCTATAGAGCTTCTCTATAGCCTTTATTTTCGCTCCGCACTTCGTTTTATCTGACTTCTTGACTCAAAAGTAAATTTCTAGCAATCTGTAGTTGTGTTTTACAAAACAAACTTAACTTAAGTAGTGAAAAAGGATTAACTCGTGTTTAAGCTTGCAAATAATGGAAATGTTTTACTTGATGTAAAAGAACATATTCCTCCCAGCGCTGCATTTATTTTAAAGGCTCTCGAAAAGTCAGCTTTTTGCGACTGTAAAATCGATCATGACGCTATTAATGACTTTTTCAAAAATGAAAATTCTAGTCAGCCACTCGTTGTTGCAAGTAAGCACAATGCTGCATTAAACGTAACTATTAGCGACGACAAAATGCTAGCCATTGGCGAGTTAACGCTTGCCCAAGGTGGTAAATTATTAAGCTTAGAAGATGCAAAAAAACAACTCGTTAAAGCAGGAATTGTTCGTGGCTATAAACAAGCCTTTTTAGAGCAGTTACTGCAAAAGCAATTTGAAAACCCAGCGGGTTCTTTAGTTAAAGGTATATTAGCTAAAGGCAGACTCCCAAGTGATGGCTTAGCAACCAAACTAATAACAACCGTAGAGACTTTAAAAGACCGTTTAAAAGCACCCAAGCTCAAAGAAGATGGTAGTGTGGATATGCGCGACTTTGGCAAGCTTGCAAGCGTAGAACCTGGCTCTGTGCTTATTCGCCAGCAACCAGCAACTCCCGGTAAAGAAGGCTTTACCGTAATAGGTGACATACTGCCCGCAAAACCCGGAGAAAATAAACAATTAGTCGCCGGCGAAGGTACTGAAATATCAAAAATGAATCCGCTTGAGTTAGTCTCTACTATTGCTGGTGTTCCGGTTGAAATTAATAATGGTATGCGTGTCGACGATATTTTTACCATTTCAGATGTAGATGTAAAAAGCGGTCATATTGACTTTCAGGGCAGTGTTATTGTTACTCGCAATATAGACCCAGGGATGAAAGTAACTGCCAAAGGCGATATTACTATATTTGGCACGGTTGAATCAGGTGAGCTTACCGCAGGCGGAAACATCACGGTTAAACAAGGTATTATTGGCCATCAAAAAATGGATAGTAAATCACTTTCTTGCAAACTAATTGCGCTGGGTGATATTCATGTATCTCACTCACAGTATTGCTACCTAGAAGCAAATAATATTTTTATTGAGCGTCAAACGAGCCACTGTGTAATGAAAGCTAAACGCTTACTGCAAGTTGGTCAATCAGACTTACCTAAGGGTAAAATATTTGGTGGCGAAATACTTGACGCAACAACTCTCATTGCTGGCGAAATAGGGAATGAGTCAGGCGCTAAAATGATTATAAACCTAGCGGCTTCTGGCGCTGAAATAACCGCTGATACTGATAATTGCTTTAAAGATTTAGCTAAAACAGACGAGCAATTAGATACACTTCAAACCGCGCTAGAGAAAACAAGTTTAGTAGCTGATGTAGAAAAGAGGAATCTACTCATAACTAAAATTGGTGCTACTCAAAAACATTATTGCGAGCAAGCTGAGCAGTTAGAAAAACGTCTTTCAAACTTAGATCACGACTTACACGATTTACTTAGCGACGCTAATTTAGCGGTAAATTCTGTTTTGCACTCAGGTGTAGAGATTCATATTTTTGATAAAGTACTTAAAACAATCCGCAATTACCCTCCGTGCAACGTTAAACTTTTAAATAATAAAATTGAAATAGAGTTCAAAACAAGCTAATAACTGAGTGCTCTATTGAGCACTCAAATTAATTCACATTTAAAGTAGACCGCTTACCTCAGCATGTGTTTGCTGCGGCCATACACCCACTTGTACTTGGCCAATATGCTGCTTTTGTAGCAATAGCATAGCCAAGCGAGACTGCCCTATTCCACCGCCAATCGTTTGCGGAAATTTACTTTGTAGTAGCGCTTTATGCCAATCAAACTCTAAGCGGTCTTCATCTCCAGTTGTACTTAACTGCGCTTTTAAAACCTCAGGACTTACACGTATACCCATTGATGATATTTCAAATGCATCTTCAAGTACTGGGTTCCATACTAAAATATCACCATTTAAACCCATGTATTGATCGCATGTTGGCGTAGACCAATCATCGTAATCTGGGGCTCTTACATCATGGATTTTGCCATCACCAAGCGCGCCACCAATACCAATTAAAAATACAGCACCATATTCTTGTGCAATGGCTTTTTCGCGTTGCTTAGCGCTAAAGTCAGGGTACATTTTACGTAGCTCTTCACTGTGCACAAACTTAATGTCGTCCGGTAAAAAAGGCGTTAAACCATAAGACTCACTTACAAAAGTCTCTGTCTCTTTTATCCCTTTATAAATAGATTGAACAGTTTGCTTTAGTGTTGCCAGCGAACGCTCTGTGGTTTCGTTAATTACTTTTTCCCAATCCCACTGATCAACATATACAGAATGAATAGGACTTAATGAATCTTCATCTGGGCGCAAAGCCTTCATTTGAGTGTAAATACCCTCACCAACACTAAAGCCATAAGTTGCTAGTGTTTTGCGTTTCCACTTAGCCAGTGAATGCACCACTTCGTAGCGGCTATCTGTAATCGCTTTCACATTTACAGCAACTGCGTTTTCATGGCCGCTTAAGTTATCTTGCGTGCCGTCGCCAACCTTAGCCAAAATTGGGGCTTGAACCTCAACCAGCCCAAGTTGGGTTTCTAGTTGTTGTGAAAAAAATTGCTTAACTTTACTTATTTGCTGCTGTTGCTGCACATAGTGTGAACTCATAATAATTGGCCTCATTCCCAGTTATTGTTACTTGCTTAATTGATAAAAAGCGATCTAATTAACGCCCTTAATGAAGTTAATGTAACGATTTAAAGGATTAATTCAACATCCCATAACAAAAATAGCTTTAATATATAAAAACCATCAATTAAGTGGTATAAAAAGCATATATTCGATAATTTTATGACAAATATATAATGGAAAATTATTTAATCGATAATCTCGATAAACAGATACTTCATGCGTTAATGGCAAATGCCCGTACTGCGTATGCCGAATTAGCAAAAAGATTTAATGTAAGCGCAGGGACAATTCACGTAAGAATTGAAAAAATGAAGCAAGCAGGGATCATTACAGGAACGCAA
The DNA here is from genome assembly GCF_000238395.3 of Pseudoalteromonas arctica A 37-1-2. GTDB lineage: Bacteria > Pseudomonadota > Gammaproteobacteria > Enterobacterales > Alteromonadaceae > Pseudoalteromonas > Pseudoalteromonas arctica. Next base: position 218,968 of record NZ_CP011025.1, on the reverse strand, counting down.
TTAACGATTAATACTAAACAGCTGGGCTACGATGTGTGCTGCTTTATAGGCATTAATTTAAATAACGCACGTGATTACCCGCAAACGCTTATAAAGCTAGAAGCATTGGAGGAAGTGGTAGAGGCTTATTACACAACAGGTAACTACAGCATATTTATAAAGGTAATGACAAAGTCCATTGATCACTTACAAGATGTGCTGATTAATAAAATACAGGCAATAGAAGCCATTCAGTCAACAGAAACACTTATTTCTCTACAAAATCCAATTAGCCGTACGGTAATGCCTTAACTGCAAAAATCTCGTATAATTGCCGAAAAAAGAGGATAACCATGCAGCAAACTCGCTATCAAAGAATCGAAGACGTACTTTCGCGCCGTCAAACAGACCTAACCGTGTGTTTAGAAGACGTGCACAAACACCATAACTTATCTGCAATAGTACGAAGTGCTGATGCGGTTGGTTGCCATCACGTACATGCTGTATGGCCTGAAAAGCAAAAATGGCTAACAAATAATACCTCAGGTGGCAGTAAAAACTGGCTAGAGACGCACTTACATAGAAATATTGATGATGCCGTTACTGCAATGCGTGAACGCAATCCAGAAATACAAATACTCGCAACTCATCTATCAGAAGATGCCGTTGATTTTAGAGAAGTAGATTACACCAAGCCAACGGCTATTATTGTTGGACAAGAAAAAACAGGGATCTCAGAAAAAGCCCTGGAATATGCCGATCAAAATATTATTATTCCAATGCAAGGCATGGTGCAATCGCTAAATGTTTCGGTTGCTGCTGCGCTAATATTGTTTGAAGCACAGCGTCAACGTGAGCTGGCTGGTTTATATAATAGAGATATGCTGAGCGCCGAAGTTAAGCACCCACTTTACTTTGAAGGCTGCCATCCTATTATTGCAAGGCAGTGTAAACAAAAAAAATTACCCTACCCCGCACTTGATGAAAACGGCGAAATAGTCGCTGACGAGCAATTTTGGCAAGCTTTAAAACATACTTGATGGACTAAAGCTCTGTAAGTACACTTAGCCTACTCACAAATAATAAGATTGATACACTTTGTCTAAACCTAGCTTAAATCAATACCCAATTACAGAGCTCAAAGGGGTCGGCCCAAAAATGGCTGAGCGTTTGTTAAAGCTAGGTATTTTAACTGTGCAAGATATGCTTTTTCATTTGCCACTTCGCTATGAAGATCGCACTCGCTTATACGCGATTAATGAACTGGCATTGCATAGCCATGTGAGTGTTGAAGCAACAATTGAAACAAGCCAAATTACGTTTGGTAAAAGGCGCATGCTTGTTTGCCAAATCAATGATGGTACTGGCAGGCTAACACTACGATTTTTTAATTTTACCGCCGCACAAAAAAACGCATTTAGTGCAGGTAAAATAATACGTTGTTTTGGTGAAGTGCGCCGTGGCCGTGTTGGCTTTGAAATGAGCCATCCTGAATATAGCATCAGCGATACTTCCAACGAGCAACCGGTAGCGACAACATTAACGCCCGTTTATTCAACAACCGAAGGTTTAAAGCAACTATCGATTAGAGCTTTAAGCGAACAGGCCATTGATTTACTAAATAAATACTCAGTAGAAGAACTATTGCCTTCACAGTGGCAGCCATCAAATATGCCGCTAAGTGACGCCTTATTATTACTGCACCGCCCACCAAATGATGTTGACGTAACTGCATTAGAGCAAGGTACTCACCCTGCTCAACAGCGCCTTGTATTTGAGGAGTTACTTGCTCAAAACCTCAGCTTATTAAAAGTACGAGAGCAAGGGCAACAAGTTAAAGCCGTGGCATTAAATCCGGTAAACACATTAGAAAGCCAATTTTTAGAGCAACTTCCTTTTGCACCCACAAATGCGCAAAGCCGCGTAGTTGCTGAAATTAAAGGTGACATGCAACACGCGTATCCAATGATGCGTTTAGTACAAGGCGATGTAGGCTCAGGTAAAACCCTAGTAGCAGCACTTAGTGCACTAACAGCCATTGCGCAGGGCTTTCAAGTAGCTTTAATGGCTCCTACTGAAATTTTATCAGAGCAACATGGCGTTAATTTTACAACGTGGTTTAATCAACTAGGTATAACAGTTGCTTGGCTTGGCGGTAAAACAAAAGGCAAAGAGCGCGTAGCAACACTTGAAAAAATAGCCTCTGGTGAAGCGCAAATGATTGTAGGTACTCACGCTTTATTTCAAGATGAAGTTAAGTTTAATAACTTAGTGCTTATCGTTATTGATGAACAACACCGCTTTGGTGTCCACCAGCGTTTATCACTGCGTGAAAAAGGTAAGTTTGGTGATTGTTACCCTCATCAACTAGTTATGACCGCAACACCTATCCCACGTACACTTGCTATGACCGCCTATGCCGACTTAGAAACCTCTGTGATTGACGAGCTGCCACCAGGGCGTACGCCAATCACAACAGTAGCACTTCCTGATACTCGCAGAGACGATATTATTGCCCGCGTTAAATTAGCGTGTAACGAGCAAGGCCGCCAAGTTTATTGGGTGTGTACACTTATTGATGAATCTGAAGTACTGCAATGCCAAGCCGCCGAAGACAGCGCACTGCAGTTAAAAGAAGCGCTACCAGAGCTAAACGTAGGCTTAGTACATGGCCGAATGAAATCAGCTGAAAAACAAGCCATTATGAGCGAGTTTAAAGCAGGCAATATACATGTTTTAGTTGCCACTACGGTTATTGAAGTTGGTGTAGATGTCCCTAATGCGAGCTTAATCATTATAGAAAACCCTGAGCGCTTAGGCTTAGCACAGCTGCATCAGTTACGTGGGCGAGTTGGCCGTGGCGCTACTGCATCGCATTGCGTGCTTTTATACCACGCACCACTGTCTCATACTGCTCAAAAGCGATTAGGTGTACTACGCGATAGTAACGATGGTTTTGTGATAGCAGAGCGCGATTTAGAAATTCGTGGCCCTGGTGAAGTACTCGGTACAAAACAAACAGGGTTAGCCGAGTTTAAAATTGCCGATCTTACCCGCGATAAGCACACCCTCAACCAAGTTAGACCGATTGCACAGCAAATGCTTAAGCAACACCCAGAGGTTGTTGACCCACTAATTCAACGTTGGTTGGGTAACAAGCAAAATTATGCGCAAGCGTAACCACTCTATTTTCGATACTTTTGAGTTTACTAAGTTAATTTACTAAATTAGCTTACTAAGGATATAAAAAAGCCAGCCCTAAACAATATAGAGCTGACTACTGATATCTAAGCTAAGCAATATAAAAGCGATTAGCGCCTTTTACTGCTCTTAGTTAAATTTAAGCTTTATTAAGCTCAAATATAAGCGATGTTTGCGGGAATGAAATTGGCATTTGTAAACCAAACTGCATTAGCGCTTCACCTGTAAATGTTTGACCATTTACCGCAGCAATAGAAGATGGACGATACTCCTCAAATTTTACCGGCCACACTAAATTAAGTGTGTACTGCGCATCGGCATCTAGGCCAACAAAACGAAGCTTATTAGGCGCTGTACGCGGTGTTTCGCGAACGCTATTATAGGCAAATAACGCTTTTGTTTTTTGCTCATCGATTAAACCAAAGTTAATTGATAAATCGTCGCTATCTAGGCGGTATAAATCGGCGCTATGAATAAACTCCCGATGCTCTTTGTGAAGTGCTATTGCCGCTTTAAGTGCATTGTATTCGTGATCGTTCAGTTCACGTGGGTCCATTTCGATTCCCATGTGGCCAAACATTGATACCGCAGCACGCATTTCAATACTTACATTACGCCCTGTGATATGACAATCACGTGGGCCTACGTGTGCACCCATAACCGACGATGGGAAAAAGAACGAACATCCACGCTGTATTTCAAGGCGATCAAGCGCATCGTTTGAATCTGACGTCCATACACGGTCAGTGTGTGCAAGTACGCCGTAATCTACACGTGCACCACCTGACGAACAGCTTTCTATTTCAAGCCCTGGGTGCGCCGCTTTAATACGGTCAATTAAACGATAAAGTGCTAATGTTTGCTGGTGCACTGCTGGCTTACCATCAAAATTACCCGCATGGTTAATATCGCGGTTCATATCCCATTTAATGTACTTAATAGTTGGGTATTCAACTAAAATATCGTCAATCGCTTTGTATAGGTACTCAACAACCTCAGAGCGGGTTAAATCAAGTACTAGCTGATTTCTAAAGCTTAACTGTTCGTTGTTTTGGGAGCCTAAAACCCAATCAGGATGCGCGCGGTATAAATCACTATCTGGGTTAACCATTTCTGGTTCAAACCAAATACCAAACTCCATACCTAAGCTATTCACATGATCTATAACTGGTGATAAACCATCGGGGTAAATTTTGTAATCTACTGTCCAATCACCTAAACCTGCATTGTCGCCACGGCGGCCTTTAAACCAACCATCATCAAGTACAAAACGTTCAATGCCTAACGGCGCTACTTTGTCGGCTAGTTGCTTAAGCGTATCTACGTCGTGATCAAAGTAAATGCCTTCCCATGTGTTGTAATGCACAGGGCGCGTTTTTTCACGCTGTGCTTGGCTAAGTAAATTAGCTTTAACAAAACGATGAAAATTACGAGAAAGCGCACTAAAACCTTCACTCGAAAACGAGCCATAAATGCTCGGGCTTTGATACGTTTGACCTTTAGCAAGCGTAAGCTCACCAGGAAGTAATAGCTCACCCATTTGTACATAACGACGACCTTCAGCTAAAAGCTCTGCGCGTAGTTTATTATTACCACTCCAACCTAAATGAAAGCCGTAACATTCGCCGTGCTGCTCGCCTGCATTTTCGTTATGCACTAATAAACCAGGAAATACATCGTGTGATGTTTTGCCTTTACGGTTTTCACGAACAAAACTGCCTAAGACTAAATCAACCGATTGACGTTGAAATTCATTTGACCAACGACCTTCAAAGCTCACTATTTTGCTTACGCTATCTGGCAATTGAAATGTTGGCGCGGCGCAAAAATTAACGCCCAGTGGTGAGTCACCTAAATTAGTTAATACGGTATGCGCGCTAAGTACGTCAGTGCTTTTATCAAGTGTAATGCTGTGCACGACTTCAATACCACGAAGCTTATCTACGCTTACAAATTCAAGTGTTGCGGCTGAAGGCTGACGAACTTCTTGAAGTTGTGGCCCTACTGACCATGCGATTGAATCATTTACTAGCTCAAGCCCTGGCGCACCAGTAAAGCCTTCGCCTAATAACGGAGATAGAGAAATAGGCGCTTCTTCAACCACGGCACATTTTACTTCTTGACGCGTAGCAAGCTGAGTTAGCATTGTTTCTGTTGTTTGCTCAGATAGGCGTTTACCAAAGTACAGTAACGCCGGTGTTTTGCTCTGGCAGTCGAAAATAACGGTGCTGTTTACACTGTCTAATCGATAAAATGATTTAGTGTCGGCCATGATTTTCCTATCCTCTTGTTCATTGTGTGAGTTATAAATATAACGAAAATTAGTAAGCTACACTATGTGCTAAATGTATCTCTTTGCTTGAGCCACAATCTATCAGACAGTGATATTCAATAATAATAGTATATATCATATAAATTAGGTTTTGATAGTCTTTACATCGCAAATAGTCAGATAAACTCACTGGAAGTACCACTGTAATAAAAAGTATTAAACTAACCTTCGCTTTGAAGTTGTCATGTTGCTTTTAATACATATAAAAAAATCGGCCAGAGTTTCCCCATGACCGACTTTGTCAGCTTAAACTATTTATACGTTATTTTTGTACTTGTGCTTGGCCTGCGTCATCAAGTGCCGGTGTTTTACCTGCCCACTGCGCATTCAAACCAAATACCACTTTATTTACTATCAATGCAAAGGCTACACATACAATCAGTGTAATTGGCATTAAGTGAATGTAATGAATGTCAGTATGTAGTGGTGAGTTTGCAAATGTAAGCATGCCGTACATAACCACACCTAAAATTACTGCTGCAATACCTGCACGTGCATCCACATTTTTAAATAATAAGCCCACTACAAAAATAGAGAATATAGGCATACTTAATAAGCCATTTAATTGCTGTAGCAAGTTAATAATGCTGTCTGCTTGCTGGTAAATTGGTACAAGTACCAGTGTTAAGCTTGTGAGTAGCAATGTTACGTAACCACTTAGCTTTACAACACTTGGCTCTTTATTAAAGTACGCTTCGTGAATGTCACACACATATAGTGCTGTAGCTGAATTTAATAAGCTGTTGTAAGTAGAAAGTACAGCTGCTGCCATTGCCGCTGCGAACACACCGGTTAACCATGCTGGCATTACATCACCCACAATTCGACCATAAGCCGCGTCGCCAATATCGCCATAAAGTTTAAACGAAATAATACCCGGTAATACCACAATTGCAGGGACGATTAAAAAACGAATACCCGCAGCTGCAAATATACCTTTTTGCGCTTCTTTAACATTAGGTGCTGCCATTGCTCGCTGTGTGATTGTTTGGTTAGTACCCCAGTAATACATTTGAATAAAGATCATACCGGTTAAAAGTGTTGGCCACGGAATAGGTGAGTCAGCATCGCCTATGAGTGTTAAGCGCTCCTCAGGAATACCCGTAAAGTCATAATCAATCGCATTAAGTGCTAAAAACACGACTAAAACAGCCATGCCTAGTACAAGTATGCCATTGTAGGTATCCGATACAGCAACTGCTCGCAGACCGCCAAAAAACGCATAAACAGCACCAATAATGGCAAATGCGGTGGCGATATACATTAGCGGAATATCAACCTTAAACATGGTTTGCATAAATAGCGCGCCAGAATAAATAACCGCTGGCATATAAATAAGTGCATTACCTAAAAAGAATAAACCACCAATAACAGCGCGAATATGTTTGTTGTTATAGCGCTTTTCTAAAAGCTCTGTGGTCGTTGTACAGTTGTATTTGTAATAAACAGGAATGAACACTTTGGCTAAAATAATCAAACCTATAATTGCTGCAAGCTCCCACCAAACCAGTAAAGCCATTTGGTTACCATTCATACCTACAAGCTGATCAGTACTTAAATTAGTTAATGTGATTGAACCTGCAACAAACATCCAAGTAAGGCCACCGCCCGCTAAAAAATACTCTTTGGTTTGGCTTTGTCCGTTATTGCGATTTTGGCCTCGGCATTTCCAATAAGTAAGGCCACCAATTAAAGCGGTGACAAAAACAAAAACCACCAGCTGTAAAATGTTATCTGACATGTGTGTGTCTCCTGCGCGTTATGCGCAATGTCTGTGTAATAAAAAAGTGCACGCTACAGCGCGTGCGCATCTCGACTTAGTTCTAACTTAATCTGCTTTAAAGGCATAAGTTCGGGACGTTGGTTATGCAGCTTTACCAATGCATTTAACTGAAACAGAGAAATAAGCATGCTGTTAAGCACACTCAAGTAACCCTGCTTGTGTAAGTTTGCAACGGTATCGCTATTTAATGTTTGCAGTTTGTCTTCATCAACGGTGCTCAAACCTTGAATAGTTTGGGTTTCGCCTTGTTCAAACTGCAATACAATATCTATGTTTTTAATGAGCCCTAACCGCGCAACTTCTTGGGTAAATTGATACGTTTGATAGTCATTTTTTAAGTCGCTTTCTAACAGCTTTTGCTGTGCACTTAAGAATAAACTCGGATTACCTTTAGCATCAAATAGTGCCTCACCTTGCTGCGTGTTTACGGCTGAGCTTTGATCATCAATCGCGATAAAATAATCGCTACTATTTGCTTCTCGGGTCATTAAATAAAGAGGCTGGGTTTGCATACATACCGGCGTGTAAAGTGCCTGCCATTGGTTGTTATTAACCAATAAACTTTGACCTGCACTAAAGCTGGTTAACGCTGATACTGTATAACTACCATTTTGTGTATTACGTGCTAAAAAAATAGGTAAGTCGCAGGCTGCTTTTGCTATTTCATTTGCTCTTAAATTAACTAAATGCTGCGTTTTTGCATATTCAACGGCTGCATTGGGGTTAATTTTTAATGTTTGGTGTTTGGTGTTTACTAGTTCACTAATAGCCATAGTTACACATCCTTAAACTGGGTTAGCTGCTAACCACTGCTCTATAAAAGCACGGTGAGGCGGCAAAGTTTGCAACATCTGCTGTGTAAGCTGGCTGTTACGTTCAATTATTTGTTTGGCTTGCACATGCTGTGAATACAAATATGCTTGTTTAGTAAAGTCAGGCTTAAAGCCCATACCGTACAAAACATACTGATAACTGGCGGCAGGGAATAACTCTAATGCGCCATGAAAATCTTGAATAAGCGGGCCACGGCTTCCCCAAAGAAGTAAATCTTCTTGCAGAGTTTGTGGAATAGTATTGGGCTGTACATGTGCTTGCCAGTAAGGTTCTGGGCGCTTGGTTAGCATGTAATGCAGCTTTAAAAAGTCGATAATACGCTGCCAGCGGTAATCCATTTGCTCGTTAAAGCGTTTAGCTACTATAGGCATTACTTGTGTATCTGCTGGCATGTGCTCTGCTACAAAGCGTGCTGAAATTTCAACAAGCATAATAGCGGTTGCTTCAAGCGGCTCTACAAACCCTGCCGACATACCAATGGCAACACAGTTTTTATGCCAAAACTTCTCACGGTATCCTGATTCAAAACTAATTTTACGGGCAGTTAAACCGTTTGCTGCATCGCCTAAATAGTCTCTTAGGTTTTGCTCTGCTTCATCGTCTGATAAAAATTTGCTTGAATAGACATGCCCTACACCACGGCGATGCGTTAAACCTATATCCCAAATCCATCCTGCGTTTTGCGCTGTTGCTATGGTATGGCTGGCTAAGGAGTTATCGTTTTCATCGTAAGGGACTTGCATCGCCAGTGCGCTGTCGTTAAATAGCACGTGGTCCATTTTTTTAAACGGTACGTTGAGCGCTTGGCCTAATAACAATGATGAAAAACCAGTACAGTCTATAAATAAATCGGCGTTTATAGTGCGGGTTTGATCTTTTAGAGTAAGCTCATTTATTGCACCATCGTCATCAAGCTTTACCTGATCAACAGTACCAATAATATGCTCTACGCCAAGCTTACTTTTACAATGCTGTTTAAGCATTTCGGCAAAAGCGCCGGCATCTAAGTGATAAGCGTAATTACAATTACCTTGATATTCACCTTGCGCTATACCTCTTGGGGCTAAGCTTGCTTCGCAAATATCATGTTGAAAATTAGTTCGCTGTGCAAAGTCTTCAACATTATCTAAATATGGGGCTAAATCTATACGGCCGTAGCCTAGCGGTACAGTAAATGGATGGTAGTAAAAGTCATTATTGCCATGAGTCCAATTTACAAACTTCCCGCCTTGTTTAAAGGTAGCATTACAGGCTTTAAACACATCGACTTCACGTAAGCCTATTTGCTGAAGTGTGTTTTTCATCGTGGGCCAGGTACCTTCACCTACGCCAATAGTTGGAATGTCTGATGATTCAACCAACATCACTTTTAAGCCGTCACCATTTTGACCTTGGTGATACGAAGCTATAATTGCAGCGCTCAGCCATCCTGCTGTACCACCGCCAACTACCGCTACTGTTTTTATTGCTTTATTCATAATGGACTACTCTTTGAGTATTTCTGATAACGTTTTATACAACAAATGCCCGTTAGGGCATTTTGATTTAATGTGTATTCATTTTGGCCAATTAGGTTAACTAATATACATTACTGCTAAATTAACCTAATTGGTATTAGCACCTTGGTGCTGTAATGAAAACTAAGAGGCGAAAAATACGCCTCCATCATTAATTAAAACGATCCGCGAATACCAAACGCGTAACGTGAGCCATTATCTTCTACTGAATAGATTTGGTTAGCAAAACGACCTGTTTGCACTAACTCTTCTTCAGTGATGTTGATGCCTTCAGCAAAAATAGTGAAGTTTTCGTTAATATCGTAGCTTGCACTAATATCCCACTGGCCGTAAGTTTCTACGTTCACTGGTTCACCATTAAAGCCGTTATCAACTAAGCGTAAAAAGCCTTCACGGTTGTTAAATGCAACACGTGCTTGCCAGTTTTCTTGCTCATAGAAAAATATTAAGTTTTGTGAATCCCCAAGACCTTCTAGTGCAAATGTTTGTGTAGTATCGTCACCCACACTAATGTCGCTATTCACAACAGTTGCATTGGCAATAAAACCAAAGCCATTTTCAAACATGTGAGTAACACCGACTTCAAAACCGGTTACAGTTGCAGACTCACCATTTTGAGGACGACTTACAGTGTAAACTTCTGAACTACCAACAAGTTCGTCATCTGTTTGGTCTGTACATGTAGTACACGCAAAATCAGGACCTAAACGGTCAGACATTTCGTATGTTTCTGCACCTGTTAGGGTAACAATAAAGTCGTCAACTTCTTTACTAAATACTGCAAAGCTAAATAAGTTAGCATCGTTGTAGTACCACTCGTAAGAGATATCCCAGTTTTCTGATTGGAATGGTTTAAGTGCTGGGTTACCACCACTTGCCGTTAAATTTTGACGACGTGGCTCGTTAAAGTTTGTCGCAGGAGATAGCTGAGACATCGTTGGACGAGTGATACTGTCGTACGCTGCAAAGCGTAGAATCATGTTGTCTTGCAGCTCTAACTTAACATTTAAAGACGGTAATAAGTTTGAGTAGCTAGTACCTTGTTCAATGCTTGTAGCTGGGCCAAATACGTTAGCAAACAATGTCGCATCTGACGTTGGAATAACATCGCTAATAAAGCTTTGTATTGCAGCAACTTCAATATCAGTTTCTGAGTAACGCGCGCCAAAGTTAACTGTTACAGGCATATCTGAAAGGTCAAAACCAAGCGTAAAGTCCATGTATAAGCTAGTGATGTCTTCGTTAATTGTGTAACGGTTATTTTGTAGTGTTGGTTCTACTGGGAAACCTTGATCGGCTAAGTAATCAAGCATTTTATCGCCATCGTAGCTATAAAATGTATCGATTAAACCAGGGAAGTAGTTACTCGCTGTATAAGCTTCAAAATCAATTGCATCAAATGGTGCTTGTGTACCATAACCACAGAACTGACATTGGCTACCAAAGATTTGAAAGCTTGATTTTTCACGTTCTTGGCGATAAGCACCAAAGTTAATGCGATCAACGGGGCCTTTATCTGGCACATATTCAAAATCGGCTTTTACTTCAGTAATTTCATCTTCATCTGTAAATTGATTACCAATTTCGTTGTAATGAAGTCGCGCTAGGCTTGGATCTGGCAACGAACCATTTTCAAAACCATCATGCTGTACAGTAGGAATGCTGCCTGTACCGTCAAAAGTATAGCTATTGATAACACCTACAACGTTAAAGCGATCTCTACCCGCACGGTCGTTTTCGGCTGTTGAGCGAGATACATCAAATTTAGCTTTTAATGACTCGTTTACTTGCCAATCAACGTTAATACCAAATGCTTTATTAGTTACATCACGTGAGTTACGTGTATGTGATACAAAGTCACTTGCAGGGTCGCCACTTGGCGCGCCTAAGCCAACTTCTTGAGAGAAAGTTAAAAGAGTACCTGTTTCTGGATCAATCGTTGCACTGCCTACGCGGTCTGGTTCAAACCAAGATGCTAAATCGCGTACTGTTGAGTCAACTTCGAATTTTGAAATCATGCCATCAACAGTAATCGTAACATCGTCAGAAGGTGCATATTGTAGTACTAAACTTGCGTTTGTTCGTTCGCGGTCTTGCTCATCAACAACTTGATCCCAGTTACGTGGAATGTAGGCATTTTCAAACAATACACCATCCGTTGGATTAGAGATTGTTTGGCCACCGCGCCAACCAGCCGTTAAAATTTGGTTATTTTGAAGTTTACGTTGTTGATTAGTGATGGCAAAAAGCACACCTAGCTTGTCATCGTTAAACGTATTACTTATTAAGAATGATGTTGATGGAGATACTTCTTCAGAAAGGCTTTCGTACATACCTTTAACTGAACCTAAAATATGTAAACCACCAAAATCAAAAGGACGTGCTGTAGTTACGTTAACCGTACCACCAATGCCGCCTTCTTGAAGAGTTGCTGTATTACTTTTATAAATATCAGCGCCGGTGATTTGATCCGCCGCTAATACATCAAAATTAAATTCACGACCTGCACTGTCTGTCGCAATTTGACGACCATTAACAAGTACAGTATTAAATTGTGGACCAAAACCACGAATAGTTACCGCTTGGCCTTCACCACCACTACGGTCAATTGCTACACCTGTAATACGTTGCAGAGATTCTGCTACGTTTAAATCAGGAAATTTACCAAGATCTTCTGCTTTAATCCCGTCTGTAACAACATTAGATGCTTTTTTATCTAACATTGATGAACGTAAGCTGCTGCGGATACCCGTTACTGCGATAACTTCAACATCTTCATTTACTACTGTAGGCGTATTGCCTTCAGCGCCTTGAGCTGCAACGTTTCCGCTTGCCAATATGCCTGTGATAGCAATACTGATCGCGGTTTTCTTGTTGAACGATAACTTATTGTTAATTATCATTTTTTAAAAACTCCTGATTGTGTGTAGTCGTTGTGTCGTTGTGGTAGTGCATATAGTTTCAAATACTATTTATATTATAAATACTTTAAACCAGCAAAAAGTGCAACCTTTTCCTGAATTATGGATAGCATTTAATCACTGTATTTTTGCTTTTAATTTTCTTTAAATTAACATTGGAATGCTGTATTCACTCAGAAAAAGAGTAAATAATAACCTGTTCGTAATCCTCTCCCGGTAATAAATTAGCTTTTGGAAAATTTTCACGATTTGGCGCATCTGGCCAATTTTGCGCTTCAAAACACAAAGCTTGTCGTGCTTTAAAAGGCGCACCTACAAAGTTAGCGGTGTATAACTGCATACCTGGCTGAGTGCTTTTGAGCGTTAAATTAACCTTCGTGTGTGGCGAGGTTAATGTAGCCATCGTCTTTAAACTGCTGTCATCATTAAAAATATAGCAGTGATCAAAGCCATTTCCAGCTTCTAGTTGAGGATGAACGGCGCTTAAGGCCTCACCAACTTGAGCTGGCTTAGTAAAGTCAAAGCAGGTACCGGTGACTGATGCAGATTCATTAAGTGGAATACTAGTTGTATCAATAGGAAGATAGTAATTGGCATTAACTTGAACAAGGTGTTCATTAATTGATTCGCTACCATCAAGATTAAAATAGCAATGGTTAGTAAAGTTAACGAGCGTTTCTTTATTAGTTAGCGCTTTAAAGTGCAGAGTAAGCTCGCCGTTTTTAGCGCTAATCGTTTGCCAAACCTGCAACTCACCGGGGAAACCTTGTTCGCCGTCGGGCGAGCAATAATAAAGTTCAACTTCACTTTCAGTTTGTTTGGTTACTTGCCAAAGTACTTTATTAAAGCCTTTAACGCCGCCGTGCAGGCTATTAGGGCCGTTATTTGCTTCTAGTTGATACTGCGTACCAGATAAGTTAAAACGCCCCTTTGCAATGCGATTAGCGTATCGACCTACTGTAGCGCCAAGATAAAATGGGTTTTCAAGATAGTATTGAGGATCATCGACGCTAAGCGTCATTTCTTGTTCTTTAAATTTAATGCTTTTTATTATTGCGCCAAATGGCAAAATTTCAGCTGTTAAATTTTGACCATCACTGAGCTGAATAACTTGTAAAGGTTGGTTATTGGCAATAGATGTCACACGCATTCTCCAATCAAATTACCGAATTAACATTTCCTGTTATAACGGCGCAACAATATATAATATAAATAGTATATAACTAGCGCTTGTAACTCAATCTAAATGCGTTAAAAAATCACGACAAAAATTTACAGCTGCCATTATTATTTACATAAGGCGAGTAAATTAAATACTTATTGTTTTTAACCCCTCAAAAAATCACACCTAATTAACTAACACATAAAAACAAATAAAAAGACAAATACAATCATAACCTTAAGAAAATCCAACCAATCGACATATGTTAAAGTTTTATTAAACCACTCTTTTATTTGGAAAATTTTCAGCCTTACTTTGTTTAGTTGATGTCTGCACCATTTAATCCAGCTTAATCGCTGCGTGTGCACTTTGTTTTTAGTATTTATAAACATTAACTGAGAGAAGAAAGGAATTATGATCCCATTTAGACTTAATAAACTGAGTATATTAGTTGGCGCTGTATCTGGCACATTCATATTAGCAAGCAGCCCTATACATGCAGCTCAAAGTGATAAAGTTCAGCAGGAAATGGAAGCGATCACGGTAACAGGCTACCGTTCTAACCTAGCCCGTAGTAAGGAACTCAAAAAAAATGCCATTGGCTCGCAAGACAGCATATTAGCTGAAGACATTGGCGAATTCCCTGATGCCAACTTAGCTGAGTCATTACAGCGTGTACCAGGTGTATCTATTTCGCGTGACTCAGGTGAGGGTCGTCAAATATCGCTACGTGGCTTGGGTCCTAATTTTACACGCACACGCTTAAATGGCATGGAAGCACTTTTTACAAGCGATTCAGGTATTGACCAACGTGGTGGTGCATCTCGCTCTCGAGATTTTGATTTCAGTATTTTTGCCTCAGGACTATTTAATCGCGTAGATGTGTACAAATCGTATGATGCGTCATTAGATGAAGGGGGTATTGCCGGTACTGTTGATTTACATACTGCAAAACCTTTTGATAATTCTGAAGAAGGACTACAAGGTACTGTAAGTGTAAAAGGTATTTATAATGATAGAACAGAGCATTCAGACCCTCGCTTTGCTGGTTTGTTATCAAATACTTGGGGAAATTTTGGTGCGCTCGTATCGGTTGCTTATTCTGAAGTAGATACAATTGAAGAAGGCTATCATGTGTGGTCTTGGAAACAAGCGAGCTTTGGTGATGATAATGTTGCAGATTCAGTTGATGCCGTTATCAAAAACCGTTTGGTCAATGCCACGGGTAATGACCGTGTGTTTGTATCTCGCGCTAATAACATTGCATCTTGGGCTAATACACGTAAACGTACCGGTATTACCGCTGCATTTCAGTGGCAACCTTCTGATGCAATGTCTTTTGATTTGGATATTTTATACGGAAAGCTATCTAACGATCGCATTGAAAACCAATTATCAACAGCGGGCACAAACGCATTTACTGGCGATGTGACGGCAAATCAGTTACTCGTTGATGCAGCTATTGAAGGTGACGATTTAGTATACGCCTCATTTGAAGGTCTTGATTTACGTACCGAGTCAAAAGTAAGTTTTGGCGAAACTGATTTTCACCAAATATCACTCAGTGGCAATTTTGAACTAACCGATAAACTATACATGACAACCATGTTTGGTTTATCAAAATCTACTTTTGAGCAGCCTATAAACGATAAAGTTTTTAGTGAATCTGTCGACCATGCGTTTTCTGTTGATTGGCGCAATGCTAAATATGGTCAAAATACTTACGACTTTGATATTACCGACGTTGACCAGTGGGCATTAATGCGAACTGATGTCCGCGAAGATGAAATAAGCAATGAATACAACACGTATCAAGTAGATTTTAATTATGAACTTAATGATGTACATTCATTTAAGTTTGGTCTTCAGTCTAAAAACTATCAATCAGATGGCTTTGAACGCAGAGACCGTGTCGATTGGGAAAACAACCCAAATTCACCTGAAGCTGTTTTCCAAATAACAAACATCCCAATTTTACATGACTATGTTATTGCAGATAACCAAGCTACTTTTGAGCGTGTTGTTGCAACAGGTTTAATTTCTCGAGAGTTAGACGCCTCTCATAATCGCCCTGGTACTGTATATCAAATTGAAGAAGATACTATTGGGGTTTATGCACAGTATTTATGGAACACCGAAATAAGTAACTTCCCAATTAGAGGTAACTTAGGTTTGCGTTGGTACGAAACTGAACAAACATCGAGCGGGGAAGTTAATACTGGAGCAGGTTTTGAGCAAATTGAATTTAGTAAAACCTATTCCGATTTACTACCAAGCTTAAATGTTGTTGCTGATATTTCTGATAATTGGTTAGTCCGCTTTGGTGCAAATCGCAATATTTCTCGACCAAATTTAAATCAATTAAAAGCGGCTGGGCAAGTGGGTGTTGCAGATCAATTTATCAGTGCTGGTAACCCTAATTTAGAGCGTTTTGTCGCTGATTCATTCGAAACATCATTTGAGTTTTATGGTGATTCGTCAAGCTTGGCTATTGCATTATTCCATAAAGATATGGAGTCATTTATTGTCCAGCAATCAGTGACCCTACCTTATGAGCAAACGGGTTACCCTCTAGAATTTTTAGATTTTGACCCGCGCGTAAATGCGCAATCTGAGTTTACCGTTTCACAACCTATAAATGGTGATTCTACAGATGTCACTGGTTTAGAAATTGCGTTTCAAATGGACTTTGATTTTTTACCAGAGCCATTCAATTACTTAGGAATGCTCGGTAATGTAACCATTGCTGATGGCGAAACTATTTTATTTAACGAAGGTGAGCGCATCAGCGTTACTCCTCCTGGCTTATCTGAATTGTCTCACAATTTTACCCTTTATTATGAAACGCCGCGTTGGGGCATGCGTGTATCGAGCTCTTATCGTGATGAGTACATTACAGGGGAAGGCTCAGAGCAAAACATTGTTGCAGGATACGATGAAACAACGTTTGTTGATTTTAAATCGTTCATGAATATTACAGAGCAAGTAAAAATAACCTTTGAAGCAACAAACTTAACCGACGAAGCGATTCGCCAATTCCTCGATCACAGAACCCAATCTTACTCACAAAGTGGTCGTAATTTTGCGTTAGGTATGTCGTATAAATTTTAGCTCTCACCTCTAAACTGGCTGCTTTTGCAGCCAGTAACTTTAAGGAAAAAAGTTATGCAAAAACACACTGTTTCATTACTTATTAATTTATTCCTGCTTTTGGTTTGTTGCCCATCAATTGCTGCAAATGACACATTTACTTTAGGTATTGTTGCCGATTGCCAATATGCAGAACAAGCCAATAAAGGTACTCGACACTATACATCTTGCCCTCAAAAGTTCAGCACTGCGGTTGAGCAATTTAATGCTCTGCCTTTATCGGGAGTATTACATTTAGGCGACTTTATCGACCGTGAATTTAAAAGTTTTATCCCATTAAATACAATATCATCGTCACTTAACCCTCCCCTTTATCATGTATTAGGAAACCATGAATTCTCGGTAGATGATAAGTTTAAAATGCGCATAACTAACACATTAAATATGCCCGCGCGGTACTACAGCTTTGAAGTAAACGGCTGGCTTTTTATTGCTTTAGATGGCAACGATGTGAGCACTTACGCATGGCCTAAAAATAGTAAAAAACATCAACAAAATATGGCCTTGTTTAACTCTCAATATAAAGGGCATGAAGATTGGAATGGCGCAATTGGTATAAAACAGCTTAAGTGGTTAGAAGAGAAGCTAAAAGTAGCGCAAGTAAAAGAGCAACCTGTTGTGCTACTGAGTCATTTTCCTATTTTTCCGGAGAACAATCATAACCTATGGAACGCGCAAGAAGTGCTAACCCTTATTAGCCAGTATTCAACCGTAAAAGCATGGTTTAATGGTCATAACCATGTAGGTAACTACGCAAAAAAAGACGGCATTCACTTTGTAACTTTTCATGCGATGCTTGATACCGATACAACTGCATTTAGCACTCTTGAATTTTCGCCAACCCAACTTAAAATTAATGGTCAAGGGAGGCAGCCTTCAATGGTTCTTCCTATTAAATAACCGCAATAAAACGAAGATAACCTATGGCTCTATATAATAACGCGTACAAGGAGAGGATTAGCGTGACTAGGGAACTTAGTCACGCATTTTTGGCACTTATGTAGCTATGCAATTGCTCAATAGCACTTTGCATTTGGCGGCTTATATCACCTAGGCTAAACCCTGTTGCCACTTTAATTTGTTGATATGTTTCACCATGAATTCGGCTACGTACTATAAGGTCTCGCTGCTTATCTGTAAGCGTATTCATCGCATCTGAAATATATTCAATTCGTAAATTCATGCTACATAGATCCTCAGGGCTACCTTGTGTACATAGTGGTTCATCAATATTATCGAGGATGTCGTCTGACAAATATTGGGTATTTTTAAAACGAGAACGAGAACGATAATTTAAACCAATGTTAATAGCTGAACGAAGCAGATAAGCTTTCGGAAATTCTATTTTATCAATATGCTGGTGCGACAACATATTACTAAATGCTTCCTGCACTAAATCTTCATGGTCGCTAAGGCTTGCCCCAAAAAAATCACGGACTCTACGATTTAGTTCACTGTTGTGCTCGATATATAATTTTTCAAAAAATGACTCGATAATCATAAAATAGCTTTAACAACCTCTTAGTTCAAAAAGTAAAAACAACTGTATTAGTCGTTATATTTAAGAGGATTAATCTAGCATTCAATTATGCTAAGAATATGACAAACCAAGCGTTTGTCACTAAAAGGTCATTTATTAGCTAAGTTACGACTCAGCAGTAATATGCTCGTTAAGCGCCGCTTTTTCGTCAATACTAAGCGCTTGTTTTGATTTAGCAACAAAGTCGTACCTCACCATCACAGCTTTGCCTATTGCGCAGCATTTATCGTGTTGCCATGCTTCCTGTCTAAGCGTAAAAGAGCTAGTGCCTATATGCTCTACAGAGGTTTTTACGGTCACTTCGTGGCCATAAAATAATTCGCCTACAAACGACACTTCAACTTTGGCGATAATCAATTTCCAATCATGTGGATTTAAGTCCGGTGTAAAAAACTTAAAAATAGGTCCACGTGCGACTTCAAACCATACAGGTAGTACGGTATTGTTAATGTGTCCGAGTGCATCTGTTTCGCTAAAGCGCGGCATCACTTTTTCAATAAACATAAAAATCCAATAATAATTATATAAAGGTAAACCATGACGGACTTTATACGCGTTGTTGATAACGCATTAAGCGATGAGTTTTGCGATGAATTTATTTCCACATTCGCGCAAAGCCCGCATGTAAAACAAGGGGTAACATCGGGCGGTGTCGACTTAAAGAAAAAAGACAGTCACGACCTACACTTAAATAATCACCCCGAATATGCACAACAATTAAAACATATACAACAAACGACTGCACAGCATGTTTTTAAGTATGTTGAAGAGCATATTTTTATGATGATTGGGGCATTTGGCTTAAAGGTCTATCACCCAAAAACAGGGGAAGTAGTCGATTTAACCCAAGAAAATTTTGAAGAAGTGGGTAAACCGCAATTACCTTTGCTAGTTCAGCAAATTTTTAGACTTGGTAATATTCAAGCGCAAAAATATGAAGTAAACAAAGGTGGCTACCCTTACTGGCATAGTGAAGTTTACCCGCAGCTACAGCACAATGAAGCTTTGCATCGCGTGTTGTTATTTATGTTTTATTTAAACGATGTTGATGAAGGCGGTGAAACGGAGTTTTACTATCAAAATCGTAAAATAGCACCTAAAAAAGGCACTATGGTAATAGCTCCTGGCTACTTTACACATACCCACAGGGGTAATAAGCCAGTATCAAACGATAAGTATATTTTAACATCGTGGGTGTTGTTTAATCGTGCAGAACAAATATATGGTGCGCCAAATAGTTAGCGCACCAAAATCAGTATTATTTAACCGAGCAGTTCATCAAATAAATTAAACAACTGATCTAGCTCTTCAATCGTGTTGTAGTGCATACAACCAATGCGCACTACACCGCCTTTATCAAGCACATCTAATTGCTTGCACAAACCTTGCGCGTAAAAATTACCATCCCACACACAAATATGCTGCTTACCTAAAAATTCTGAAACGGCGCGTGGCTCAAGCCCTTCAAAAATTAAAGCAAAAGTAGGTGTACGCTCATTTAAGCGATCAAAGTCATCAATACCAAACAACTTAATACGTGGGTAGTTTACCAAGCGCGTTAAAAAGTGCTCACTAAGCGCCATTTCGTGTTGTTTAGTTTTAGCAAAAGCTATGCTTAACTTTTCGCGGCGTGAATGGCTATCGTCAAGTTCGCTAATTGCTGCAATGTAATCAACAGCAGCAATAAAGCCCGCCATAGCTTCAAAGCTTTGTGTGCCGGTTTCCCAACGACCTGGTGCTACGTCTTTAGCTGGCTCAACTTTATAAGGTGTAAACCCGTCTAAATGTTCTTTTTTACCGTAAACCATGCCTAAATGCGGGCCAAAAAACTTATATGCAGAGCAGGCTAAAAAATCGCAATCAAGTGCTTGCACGTCAACAAGCTCGTGTGGTGCGTAATGTACTGCATCAACATAAACAAGTGCGCCTACAGCGTGAGCAAGCTCAACAATACGTTTAATATTGTTAATTGAACCTGTGGTATTTGACGCATACGTTACCGCTACGAGCTTAGTATTACTGTTTAATAGGCTTTCAAATTGCGCCATATCTAAGCTGCAATCAGCTTCATTAATAAGCGCTGTATTTACCTTTACGTCTTTATCTTCTGCGGCTTGTTGCCACGACGATACATTTGAGAAATGATCGGCATTGGTTACAATTATTTCATCGCCAGCCTGCCAGTCACGTGAAATTGCACGGCTAAAGCTAAATGTTAGGCTGGTCATGTTTGGACCAAACACAATTTGTTGTGAGCTAGGTGCATTAAGTAAATCAGCGGCGGCTTGACGCGCATTCGCCATCAACTCAACCGTTTTATCACTTGAAAAAAACGCACCACCTAAGTTCGAATTATAATGACCTAAGTAAGCTGTCATCGCATTAAGCACCGATGTTGGTACCTGCGAGCCACCTGGTCCGTCTAAAAATATTGGCGATTTACCATCAACGTTTTGCATTAATGCAGGAAACTGCTCACGTAATTGCGTTATGTTCATGCTTATTCCTTAAGACGTTAATACAAAACAATCCAGGTAACCTGGTTTGCTAGCATCAATTTTGTTCATAGGTGTTGCGTTGTGCCACACTTGACGGTCATTTATTAATGCAAACATGCCGTCTTTTATTTCCATTTTAAAACAAGGCTCAGCTTGCTTGTTTTCGTATACAAGTAGCTCGCCGCCTTCTAAGTTCTCGTGAGAAACGCCGCATATACATACATGATCAAAACCATCTTGATGTACGCCTTCTGGCGCTGCTGGCGTATCACTGTTAATAGCAAGCATACGGAACTGATGAATTTCAATATCACGCTGCTCATCAATACCCGTAAGTTGGCGAAACTCATTTACAATGCTTTTCATGCCTTCTGACTCAAGTAAACTTTGCTCTAGGTTTTCGTAAGTACGCTCTACATTACCTTGAAAAGTATTAATTGAATCGTCTTGAACAAATGCTTTGGCTTGCTGTAGCTTTATTTCACCATCTTGCATTTTGACTACTGAGTAACGACGTTTACGAAAGGCGCCATCTGCATAAGGATTTGCAGGCAGGTTATCAAAAGAAGGCTTAACCAAATCAATATTTGCTTGGTTAACAAAACGTAGTTGCAGTAAATTCTGGTTGTTTAATGCTGTCATAAAATCTCGCCTAAAATAATGAGAATATTGATGAGGATTTTAATGCATTTTGATAGGATTTTTTGCGCGATTACTTACTTTAAAAGCAACTTAAGACTAGATTTAATACAATAATATAAAAAAAGAAGCATGAACTATCTAATATTTATTTTAGCCAATAAAAAACCCGCCTAAGCGGGTTTTTAAACAAACTCTAAAAATTATACAGCTTGTTGAATAATCACGTTGTCTGCTTTTTTAGTGTAAGCAGGCATACGGTGGAAGTTCAAGTAACGGTATGTATCTGAAGCCGTTGCATTGATCTTCGCAGCATACTCTTGGTACTCAGCAACTGTTGGTAATTTACCAATGATTGCAGCAATTGCAGCAAGCTCAGATGATGCTAAGAATACGTTTGCGCCATTACCTAAACGGTTAGGGAAGTTACGTGTAGAGGTAGACACAACCGTTGCTTTATCTGCAACACGTGCTTGGTTACCCATACATAGTGAACAACCTGGAGTTTCGATACGTGCGCCAACACGACCAAAAATACCATAGTAACCTTCTTCTGTAAGTTGGTCTTTGTCCATCTTAGTAGGTGGAGCAACCCAAAGCTGAGTCGGAAGTTGACCTTTAAAGCCATCAAGCAACTTACCAGCAGCACGGAAGTGACCAATGTTAGTCATACAAGAACCGATGAATACTTCATCAATTTTCTCGCCAGCAACATCAGAAAGAAGACGCGCATCATCTGGGTCATTTGGAGCACAAAGAACAGGTTCTTTAATCTCAGCTAAATCAATTTCAACGATATGCTTGTACTCTGCATCAGCGTCAGCTTCCATTAGTTCTGGGTTAGCTAACCAATCTTGCATTGCAGTAATACGACGTTCAATCGTACGTACATCGCCGTAACCTTCAGAAATCATCCACTTAAGCATAACAATGTTTGACTCAAGGTATTCAGAGATAGACTCTTTAGATAACTTAACAGTACAACCTGCTGCCGAACGCTCTGCAGATGCATCTGATAATTCAAACGCTTGCTCAACAGTTAGGTGCTCAACGCCTTCAATTTCTAGTACGCGACCAGAGAATTCGTTAATTTTACCTTTTTTCTCAACTGTTAATAAACCTTGTTTGATACCGTAGTAAGGGATTGCATGAACAAGGTCACGTAAAGTGATGCCTGGTTGCATTTCGCCTTTAAAACGAACCAAAATAGATTCAGGCATATCAAGTGGCATAACACCAGTTGCTGCTGCGAATGCTACTGCACCCGAACCTGCTGGGAATGAAATACCTAATGGGAAACGTGTATGTGAATCACCACCAGTACCTACGGTATCTGGTAATAACATACGGTTTAACCACGAGTGAATAATACCATCACCTGGACGAAGTGAAACACCGCCACGGTTCATGATGAAATCAGGAAGCGTATGGTGAGTGCTTACATCGATAGGCTTAGGATAAGCTGATGTATGACAGAATGACTGCATTGTTAAATCTGCAGAGAAACCTAAACATGCTAGATCTTTAAGTTCATCACGTGTCATAGGACCTGTTGTATCTTGCGAACCAACAGTTGTCATTTTAGGCTCACAGTACTGACCTGGGCGAATACCTGCAACGTTACATGCTTTACCAACCATTTTTTGCGCTAGTGTGAAGCCTTTATCAGAAACTTCTGTTGCTGTTGGTACTTTAAATGTATCAGTTGCACCTAAGCCAAGAGATGTACGCGCTTTATCAGTTAAACCACGACCGATAATTAGTGGAATACGACCACCAGCACGAACTTCATCTAAAATCACATCAGATTTAAGCTCAAAAGTAGAAATCACTTTATCAGTACCATGTTGCTTAACAACACCTTCGTACGGATAAATGTCGATTTGCTCGCCCATGTTGAGTTCATCAACATTTAATTCGATTGGTAATGCGCCTGAATCTTCCATTGTGTTGAAGAAGATTGGAGCAATTTTATTACCTAGACATACACCGCCAACACGCTTGTTTGGTACGAATGGGATATCATCGCCCATAAACCAAAGTACAGAGTTAGTTGCAGACTTACGAGAAGAACCCGTACCAACAACATCACCTACGTAAGCAAGTGGTAAACCTTTAGTTTTTAATTCTTCAATCTGAGTAATTGGACCAACTTCGCCCGCTTTATCAGGTGTAATACCATCGCGTTCAATTTTTAGCATTGCTAAAGCATGAAGTGGGATATCTGGACGAGACCATGCATCTGGTGCAGGAGACAAGTCATCAGTATTTGTTTCGCCAGTTACTTTGAATACAGTAACTGAGATCTTTTCAGCAACAGCTGGCTTATTAGTAAACCATTCTGCATTTGCCCAAGACTCAATAATTTGCTTAGCGAATGTATTACCTGCTTTTGCTTTTTCTTCTACATCGTAGAACGCATCAAACATAAGTAATGTATTTGAAAGGCCTTTAACTACGATTGGTGCAAGTGTTTCGTCATCAAGTAGGTCAATCATTGGTGCGATATTGTAACCGCCCAACATTGTACCTAATAATTCTGCCGCTTTTTCTTTAGAAACAAGTGGAGAATTAGTTTCACCTTTAGCTACAGCTGCTAAGAAGCCCGCTTTAATATAAGCAGCATCATCAACACCTGCTGGTATACGCTGAATGAACAAATCTAAAATGAATTCTTCTTCACCTGCTGGTGGAGTTTTGATTAATTCAATAAGATCAGCAGTTTGCTGAGCATCTAATGGCGCTGGTACGATACCTAACGCGGCACGTTCTTCTACGTGTTTACGATATTCTTGTAGCACAATATTGCCCTCTTGGTGACGTGAAAGTATCCGGTAGCGCTTCAAGCGCAAATAAGTTACCCAATACTTATAGTATTCTAACGCGTAATTATAAAGCTTTTATGGATAGATGAAAATCCATCCAGTTACGCAACTGATTATACCGATTATAAATACTATGAATAGTGGTTGTAGTAAAAACTATTTTCATGAATACTTGTTAAGTAAGAATCATTACCATTAACCAATATTAATTTATTACAGGCATAAAAAAACCCAGCACTTGGCTGGGTTTTTATTACAAACTATTTAATTAACGTAAAACTTTAACGTTTTTGATAGTTTTGATATGCGCTTCTACACGACGGTTTTCTGCGTTTGCAGCTTTAGTGTTTGCATCATTTTTAAGACGCTCTTCACCTAAACCAACTGTAGTAATACGGTCTTTAGCAATGCCATCAGAAACTAATTGCTTAGCTACTGCATCAGCACGTTTTTTAGATAACCATTTGTTGTAAGTTGCTTTACCTACAGAAGAAGTGTGACCTTCTAAAAGTACTGTTGTATCTGGGTACTCTTTTAAGAATGCAGATACTTTTTCAATATCGTTTAAGTACTGAGTAGATACTGCTGAAGCATTGTTAGGGAAAGTCACTAATAAGCTTACAGTTACTTCTTTATCTTCATATAAAGTACAACCAGTGCCATCAACTGCATCAGTCATAGGTGTGTTAGCACACTTATCATCTGCATCAGGAATGTTGTCGTTGTCGCTATCTGTAGGAGCTACAGCTACTTCAATTACCTTAGGCTCTGGAGCTGGTTTAACTGGCTCTACAGGAGCTGAATTTTGGCCGAATAAGTAGTTAATACCAATTTTAGCGCCTACATCTGTATAACCTTTATCAAGACCTTGGTATACAGCTGTTTCAGCATTAACAAATAAACCATCTGTAATGAAATGTTGGTAACCAACACCTGCATTTAGGAATGTATTGTCATCTACTATGTCCATTTCTTTAATACCGAAAAGACCGTAGAAAGGACCGCCATCAATGTGGTAAAGAGCATCAATACCGTAACGTTCGCCATCAACATTGTCGCGGTTGCCATTTACTTTATCAAAAGCATTAAAGTCCATATCTGCATACTCAAGACGTGCGCTCCAGTAATCACTGAAACGGTAACCAGCTTCTACACCCCAGCCAGTTGACTCGTTTACGTCAAGGCCATTTTGCCCACGGATGTTTCTCCAAGATGCGTCATAGTAGTCGCCAAAAGCGCCAATGTAGAAACCAGGCTCTTTATCAGCAGCGAATGAAGATGCGCTAGTTGCAGCTAACGCGATTGCGATTGTAAGTGATTTTAATTTCATTGTTTTCTTCCCATTTGAACAATTTAAAATTGTAGCTAATCAATACTAGCTCAATCAGTTTTATATAGACTAACTGAGCCTTTGTTAATCAATACTTAACGAAAAATAAAGTTTATAACTTTTTTCTATGCCCAGTCACAACACACATCCACTTACTATAGGCGAAATTAAAACTTTATTGAAAAATAAGTATAGTAGTTTTTGTAGATTAGTATTGAGCAAGGAATGTAAGGGCAATTAAATAAAATGCACTTAGTATATGCACAAAAATATTGCCTCACTTTAATTCGGCGCATAATACCACCAGAGTTTTCATTCCCAAACATATATGCTCACATTTGGTTGAAAAATGACTCTTTTGAATCATGTAGTTACATTAAATTCTAACAATTAAGTACCACAAAAAGTCTGGTAATCATTATCATTTATCGGCGTAGCTTGAAATTCTGATAATTTTTCACTGTCAGAATACGGGTTACTGGCTATTTTCATAAAGCGCTGTAGTAACTCACTAGCCCCTGCAGCATTATACTCTGCAATTATTTTTTCGATCACATGATTACGAGGAATTACACGAGGATTTGCCGCTCTCATTACTTCATAACTATTATCGTCGGTTAAGCTTACCCACTTAGCTCTCCATTCAATTAGCGACTCTGGTATTACTACTTCTTCTTTTAAGGATTCAGTAAGCGCATCGAAAGTATTGGTGTAGTCGAGCTGGTTATCTTTTAATAGTGTTAACAACTCTGCGATTAACTCGCCGCTACTATTACAAGATTCATTTAAACCCAGTTTTTGTGCCCACATAGCCGTAAACTCAGTATTAAACTGCTCAGCAAAACTATTAATAAATGGCGTCATTAATGAAACCGCTTGCTCGTCATCATCGCTAATAAGTGGTATTAAACTCTCAGCTAAGCGAGCACAGTTCCAGTTAGCTATATTAGGTTGATTACCAAATGCATACCGACCTTGTTTGTCGATAGAGCTAAATACGGTATCAAAGTCAAAGCTATTCATCATGGCACACGGGCCGTAATCAATGGTTTCTCCGTTTACTAGCGTATTATCGGTATTCATTACTCCGTGAATAAAGCCAACACGCATCCAGCTCACAACTAGCTTAACTTGGTTTTTAATCACAGCGCCTAAAAATGCTAAATAACGCTGCGATCCTGTATCGGTTATTTCTGGGTAGTGTCGATCAATGGCTAAATCGGCTAATTTTTTAAGCCCTTCAACATCGCCTTGCGTTGCTAAATATTGAAACGAGCCAACACGAATATGGCTCGTTGCTAAACGAGTCACTATTGCGCCTGCTTGTGGCGGATTGCGATAAACCGTTTCACCACTACCAACAACAGCTAAGCAGCGTGTGGTTTTAATGCCTAGTGCATGCATTGCCTCGCTCATTACGTATTCACGAATAGCAGGACCAAGAGCACAACGCCCATCTCCCCCTCTTGAGTAAGGAGTAGCACCAGAGCCTTTTAATTGAATATCCCACAACTGGTTTTTATCATCATTAATAGCGCCCAGCAAATGCGCTCGCCCATCGCCTAAACGTGGTGAAAAATGCCCAAATTGGTGCCCAGAGTAACCAAGTGCTACCGCAGGAATCGCCTGTTTCTCGTTACCGCTAAAAGTGCTAGCACGCAAATCAGCTGCAACGTTAATATTAAACTCTTTTGCTAAGCTCTCGTTCCACAGCAATAACTGAGGAGAGGCAACACTTGCAGGAAAATCTTCTATCGCAAAGTTTTCCGTAATGTCTGTGTATCTTGGCACTAATTTCATGGTAATTCCTATTATTGCTGGCTTATACCAACACGGTTGTCACCAACGCCATAAGCAACAATTAAACTTAACTCTTGCATACTTAAGCCGCTTTGCTTTTGCATTTTATTAAAAAAAGCTTGGGCTGCACTCAGTGATTTTTTAGTTTGTAAGCCGCCGTCTATAATTTTATGAGCACGTAAGTAATTCTCTACATCGCGTGATAGTAAAAAAGTATCTTTACCAAGTGCTCGTAGCGCATAAGGTCCTGTATTTCCGCCTAAACGCGAACCATGTTTTTTTAAATACGCCCATAAACCAATAATATCGTCTGTTGGCCAATTAGCGATGAACTGACTAAAACTGCCATGTTCCCCTGCTATTTCGTGGATCATGTAAGCATTTTCGGTAATTGTTTTTACTTTTTTATAGTTACGAACAATTCGCTCATCCGTTGCTTTTTGTTCCAGCATATCAGGTGGCATCATTAATAACTTATCAACGCTAAAATCCCAAAAAACCTCTCTAAAGCCTGGCCACTTATTATTAATGACTGACCAATAAAAGCCGCTTTGAAATACTTTTCGAGTAAATTCCTCAAGCCAATCGTCGTCACTTAACGTGCTTAGTTGTTTTTTAGATAGCGGTTTTGCAAGTAATAACTTAAGCATTTTTTCGGAGCCTTTTCGCTCTACCGCTCGCTTATAAATATCGCTAAATTTTTCCATACTAATTAAATACCTCACTACTTATATTGCTAGTGTACGAGAAAAGCACCCAATACGTAACCACTCCCATTATGGATGAATGAATATGCATTTAGTCGCTTGACACCTAGACGGCTAAAATGCTTTAATCGCCGTAATTACCCTATTTAAATTGCACAGGTTTGTAAGTTTTTACTCTACAAACAGGTGTAAAGGGCTAGAAGAGGTGCGTTATTCAGGTAGCGTATGTTAGGAGCGCAAACTCCAGTGAGCATACGTGAGGGGAATTAACGCCGAGAAGTAATCACTTTTGCGAGGTGTTTATTTCGGGCGACTAGGTTGAACCCTAGCGACTGTCACCAATAGCTGCTTATAAAAGCAGCTTATTAGTTTGGTGGAGAGCTTCTGGTCTTAAATATTAAGGCCGTGCGCCCTATTATTTTAAGCCCATTCGCTCTTCGAATTATTAGTTCGAACGACGTTAATGCGGCTCCTTCCATAAAGCTTTTTAACTCTTCGAATAATACCAATTGCATTAAATTAGTTATCGCTAAAATGATCGCGTTTTTAATAAAATTGGTACAAATTATAAGTTCGTGAGAGATGATCAACAACTTCAATTTAAACGACTACTCATTGTGGACCGCGCTCGTTACGCCGTTTGATCAACACGGCGATGTTGACTACAACACGTTAACTAAACTGGTTAGCGATCAAGAAGCAGCACATAACGGTATTTTACTACTTGGCAGTACGGGCGAAGGTTTAGCACTAACGCTAAAAGAGCAACAAGCCATTGTTGAACACGTATGCCAGCTAAAACCAGCAGTACCACTCATGGTTGCTGTGGGCGGTAGTAACTTAAAGCAACAAATTGAGTGGGTTAACTACTGTAATACACTCCCAATTCATAGCTTTTTACTTGGCTCACCGCTTTATGCAAAGCCCGGCGCTATAGGTCAAACTCATTGGTTTGAAAGCCTACTTAATGCAAGTGTTCACCCGTGTATGCTTTATAACGTACCGGGTCGAAGTGCTGTTAGCATTCCAACGGCAACAATTCAAAACTTACAAAATAATAAAAATTTATGGGCGTTAAAAGAAGCGAGCGGCAGCATTGCTCAGTTTGAAGCTTATCGCCAAGCTGCGCCTAATTTAGCTATTTTTAGTGGCGACGATGCGCTGATGCCTTATTTTGCCCAAGCTGGCGCAAAAGGTTTGGTGTCGGTAGCTGCAAATGCATGGCCCGCACAAACTCATGAGTTTGTTAAACGCAGCTTAAGTGGTCAACACCCTAATTTATTTGCCCAGTGGTCAAGCGCTATTAGTAGCCTATTTGCTGTCGCAAACCCTATTCCCGTAAAGGTATTGATGCATTTGCAAGGTCGCTTAAGCAGCCCGCAACTTCGTCCACCTTTAACACACCTTGAGTTAACTCAAACCGATTGCATCACAACTGCAAACAACACCATTTTATCTTGGCATTAAATACAGGTTTTTATAATGAGCTGGTTAGAACTATTAAATAATTTAGAATCGGGCGCAGTACGCGCAGCATCACAAAACGAAAGCGGCCAATGGCAAGCTAACGTAGAAGTAAAACAAGGCATTTTGGATGCCTTCAAAAATGGCACTAATACTGAGTTTGCAGGTGGTTTTGTTGATAAACATAACTTAGCTCCGCAAGAATTTAGTACTGACGATGGCGTACGTATGGTGCCGGGTGGCTCTAGTGTTCGCCGTGGTGCTTATGTTGCTAAAGGCACGATTATTATGCCACCAGCGTATGTAAACATTGGTGCATACATCGACGAAGGCACAATGGTAGATAGCCACGCATTAGTTGGCTCGTGTGCACAAGTAGGTAAAAACGTACATTTAAGTGCTGCAGTGCAGCTTGGTGGTGTACTTGAGCCAATTGGTGCAAGCCCAGTAGTTGTAGAAGACGACGCCTTTATTGGCGCTGGCTGTATTATTGTTGAAGGTGTAGTTATTAAAAAAGGCGCAGTACTTGCCCCAGGCGTGCGTTTATCAGCAACTATTCCGGTATACGACTGCGTAAACGAGCGCCAACTTGATAAAGGCGAGCCAATCCCAGAATATGCCATTGTAATACCGGGCTCTCGCCCTGCTTCAAACGAGTGGGCGCGCGAGCAAGGCCTAAGCATGTCGTGTGCGTTAATAGTTAAATACCGCGACGAAAAAAGCGATGCATCATTATTACTTGAAGAGGTTTTACGATAATGAGCTTTTTGAGCACGCCTATCAAAACCGCTGTAAATACAATTACACAACAACTTGATACACCTTTTTTTGTTTACGACCTAGATCAACTAAACGCGCATCTTGCACGTTTAGTTGCGCAAACCGATGTAAAACTGTGGTACGCGGTAAAAGCAAATCCACTGTCTAAAATTATTCAAAGCTTAGACAACGCTGGTTTTAATTTTGACGTAGCAAGTAAAGGTGAGCTTGAGCAAGTGCTAGCACAAGGTATTAGCTCACAGCGCGTGCTCAACACAGGGCCTGCAAAAAGCCCTAAACAAATTAAACACTTTATTGAGCGCGGCGTGCGTATATTCGTAGCCGAAAGCCTCAATCAAGTACGTTGGTTAAACCAACAAGCGCAACTACAAAATACGCAGTTACAAGTATTACTGCGAGTGCAATTACGCTGGCCTGAGGGTGAAAAAAACCCACTGGGCGGCGACAGCCTTACGCCATTTGGTTTAGGTTGTGATGAGTGGCAAGCACTCAATGTAACCGACTACCCTGCACTTAAGTTTGACGGCTTACATATTTTTCAGTGGGGCAACATGCTTAGCACGCAAAAGCTAAGCGAATTGTGGTCACAAATGATTGCACCACTTAGCCAACTTGCCAGCGATTTAAATATTAGCCTTAAAATTCTCGATTTAGGTGGCGGCTTAGGTATTCCTTATACACAAAATGAAGCAACGCTTGATTGGGATGACTTAATAGCTGCGCTCGCTAAAATTAAAAATGATGCTGGCGTAGAAGAATTATGGATGGAACTTGGTCGTTATGCCGTTGGCGAATGTGGTCATTACGCAAACCCAGTAATAGAGCGCAAACAAAACTATAATCAACAGCAAGTCATTTTAAGCGGCGGTATAAATCACTTATTACGCCCTGCTGTTACCAGCCAAGATTTTCCTGCTGCGTTACTGCGTGAATCCAGTGCTAAAACTCAAGCGGTCACTTTATACGGCCCACTTTGTACAGCGCTTGATTGCTTGGGTGAACATAACCTGCCAAGCGATTTAAATGAGCACGACTGGCTAGTGTTTAGCCAATGCGGTGCTTACGGCTTTACCGAAAGTATGCCGTATTTTTTATGCCACGAGCTCGCCGCCGAGTACACATTGCAAAATGGTGAACTTACCTGTGTTCGCCAAGCCGAAAATGCCAGCCACTACTTAAGGTAATAAGCATGAGTAATACAACACACATCAGCCAAGAGAACATTGTAGTAGGGGAAGTTGCAAACGGCTTACCGCTTACAATTCCGGTGTATCGTTTAAAAGGCGATGGCACAGGGCCTAGTGTTTATGTTCAGGCCAATATGCATGGCGCTGAAGTGCAAGGTAACGCAGTTATTTTTCAGCTACTTGAGCAATTAAAACACCTTAATCTTAATGGCGATATTACATTAGTGCCTTATGCTAACCCAATTGGTTGTAATCAAAAATCTGGCGAGTTTACCCTTGGCAGGTTCGATCCGATTACGGGCACTAATTGGAATCGCATGTATCACTACAATAAAAATTTAGTGGCACAGTTTGCACAAAATCATACCCAGTATGACGACGCTACATTAAAAAGTAACTTCAAACAGGCACTTATTGACGAGGTAGACAGCAAGCTTAACGGCCCTGCTTATTTACTTAATACGGGTAAACGCATTGCGCTTAACTTACAAAAGCTTGCTCATCAGGCTGATATAGTACTCGAT
This sequence comes from Pseudoalteromonas arctica A 37-1-2, assembly GCF_000238395.3. Taxonomy (GTDB): domain Bacteria; phylum Pseudomonadota; class Gammaproteobacteria; order Enterobacterales; family Alteromonadaceae; genus Pseudoalteromonas; species Pseudoalteromonas arctica. Next base: position 186,795 of record NZ_CP011025.1, on the reverse strand, counting down.
TTACACACAGGTCCTATTTCAAGCAAGCATTTGTACTGCCCAAATTATGCAACCGACAGCGCTCGTTACTTTAATATTGAGCATATATTGCTTATTCCTAGTGATTTTGACGGTGCTATGGATGAAGCTAACTTTTGCCCATGGTGGCATTTGAGTGATGCACTTAGCGAGCAAGGTCGTGAATTATCAATACCTGTAGAAGCATTTACTGTAGAGCTAGGCAGCCAAGAAAAAATAGACTTAAAAGAAGCACTAAACGATGCTAACAGCATTTTAAGTTACTTAAATCACAAAGGTGTTTTACAAAACGCACCACATACGCCAGCTAATATCACTCGCTATGCATGTAATTTAGATGACTACTTTGCTTATTACGCCCCCATTGGCGGCATGGTTGAATACATAGCCCCACTTGGCGGACACATTAAAGCCGGTGAGCCTATTGCTAATATTTTACGAATGGAGCGCTACTTAAGCGAGCAACCACTGCAAACACTCACCCTAGATTGCGATGCAATTGCCATTTTGCACTTTGCCTCGGCGAGTGTTAACCAAGGCACCGAACTTTATAAGTTTTTTACTAACATATTTGAGCTTTAGCTCACCCTTCTCATTGCGTGAGAGCACATAGTTAATGTGCATTAAAAAAGCGGCCTAGGCCGCTTTTTTTTATGATCTATATTTACTTTGTATACGTACAGACGTTGTTATAAATACAAATTCAGTAAAAGTTCACCGTTACATATGTAAAAAGACGTTATAATTAAATTAACGCATACAACACAACCCGAACCCACAAGGAATTACAATGAGCTGGCGCCACTGGATCACACTTTCTGCCTTAATAAGTACAGCTACCTTCGCACAAGAAGAAGTTGCTACAAATGAGCAAGACAACGACATCGAACTTGTAAAGCAGTGTATTTTAAATGAGGTAATTGGCGGAGATGGTAAACAAACATTAGACGATCTTCGTAAAAAGTGTTCAGCTCTTGAAGAAGACAAACAACTTACCGCGCTTGATAAACGCCAAGCTCGTGAAGAAGTAGGTAAAAAAAATAGAAATGTAATTACGCCACATAAGCGTAACTATATTTTACCGCTTTCGTACGTATCACACCCAAACGATCGCCCATTTGATGGCTTTGACGCACTAACCGACGACAACGACGGTGAACCGCTCGACAACTTAGAAGCAAAATACCAGCTATCGATAAAAGTACCTCTTTACGATGATTTTTCGGATAAAGACCAAGCCATATTTTTTGGCTTTACACTGCAATCATATTGGCAGCTTTATAACTCAGAAATTTCTTCTCCATTTCGTGAAACTAACTACGAACCAGAGATATTTTGGATAAATTACCTCGACCCAGAAAACGTATTATGGGGCGACGAAATGGCAATCGCATTAGGTATTTCGCATCAATCAAATGGTCGAAGCCAACCAAACTCACGTTCGTGGAACCGTATTTATGCAGACTTTATCTGGGAAAACAGAGGCTTTGTTTTTAGCTTCAAACCTTGGTACCGAATAGCTGAGGACGAAAAAGAAGATATTTTAGAAGCTAAGGGCGATGACAACCCAGACATATACAAATACATGGGTTACTTTGAATTTAGCGGCGCGTATCGTTTTCATGACCATGAATTTAGCTTTATGACACGCAACAACTTAAATTCAGATAATCGTGGTGCAATTCAACTCGACTGGTCGTTTCCTTTATGGGGCCGCGTTCGTGGTTATGCACAATACTTTAACGGTTATGGCGAAAGCTTAATTGATTACAATGCGGATGTAGAACGTATTGGTGTAGGTATATTATTAACCGACCTGCTGTGATACTTCCCTAAGTTTTACGCACAAAAAAGCCAAGCATCGCTTGGCTTTTTTGTGTTTTGAACAGCTAAACAGTTATTTTTTTACTACAAACTGTCCTTCAAATTCGGCAACCACGTTATCACCATCGTAAATAGTTACTGGCACTACGTAACTTGCTTTACCATCGGTTTCTAAATCGCTTAACTTGCCCTTACAGGTTTGTATGTCAACACAGCCACGTGGGTCAGTAGTAAGCGGTTTTAAGTACTTAATGTTAGCATCGGCTAATACAATATTACCTTCAAGCCCAGCTTCTTTAAGTGCTAAGTACGTAGCGCCCCAACCTGTTAGCGTGGCCAAGCTATAAATAGAACCTGCAAACATGGTGTTATGTAGGTTTAAGTTAGCGTCTAGGTCGGCGCTGGTTGTAAATTGCCAATCGGTATAGCTTTCTACCTTAATACCCATCGCGTCACTAATTGGAATAGACTCACGCCACGTATTTTGTAGTACTTGCGTCCAATTTGGATGACGGAACCAGCCCGGCTCAGACGGTTTTTGCTTTATCATTTTAAAATGCTGTACATCGCCATACGCTAAATGTGCTTTTTCTTTTAGTTCGTAACCGTGGCGTTTATAAAACTCAAGCGCACGTTCGCGAGCAAATAAAACCAGTTCATCAGCATTTTGTGTCCATGCTATTTTTTCAAGCTCATGAAGCAAACGACTACCAATATGCTGATTACGGTTCCCCTCTGCAACTGCCATGTAGCGCACTTGTGCTTGCTCATGACTGTTAAAGTGCAAACGTGCTACGCCTAGTACTTCGCCTTCTTTATTTTTTATAAAGCGGTGCTCAGAGTCTTGTTCCATATCGTCTTGTTCAGAGCCACGAGGCTCGCCCCAAGGCGCGCGTAATACCTGCCAACGCAATTGGTAATACGCTTGCCAATCTTCGCTACTTTGTGGGGTGCTTACCTGAAACATACATACTCCTGTTGTTATATAAGCCGTAAATAAAAGTCAAAAAAAGGCTACGGCGCTATACTAATAGTATTGGTTATCTACCAAGCTAAAAAAATAAAATAATTAAATTGATTGGCATTATTATGGCAAATACCATACTCCATCTTAAAAAAACTGCAAATACGACTTTGGTGATGGCTGTAAAATAACGTAAAAAAATAATGACAAAGGCCATTGCGCTTTAACGTTGCTAGTTTATGCTGAGAATATGACTGAAAAAATCAATTATATAAATTCACTGACGGGTTTGCTAAGCGATCAATTTATTGAAAATAGCCACAGCATTGGTCAGTTAATCTATTGGCATAAATGCAGTGGCGATCACATTCAAGTACGTGAGCACGAGCAGTTACGCTGGTTACTTATTAACGACACTCTTCAATCTGTTATTGATTTAAATAACCCGGATTTATTACTTTTTCCACATTTATTGTACCTAGATAAGCACTGGCAAGCTCTTAAGCCGCCACAAAAAGTGTTAGAAATCGGCCTTGGCGGCGGTGCAATTCGTAATTATTTACAACACAAATACCCTAAAGCACAAATAACATCGGTTGAAAAAAACGCCGATATTATTGATTGCTATACCCAGTTTTTTTCGTCAAATAAGAATAAGCAACTGCTGTGCGCCGATGCGCAACAGATTTTAAAAAGTGTGCAAAATATTGATTGGATTATTCTAGATTTATTTAGCCAAATAGACGCGCCTCGATTTTTATTTGAAGAGGCATTTTATAAAAAAATCTACTCGGCTTTAAATAACAACGGCGTGCTATTTATTAACTTTTTATCGCAGCATGAGTCGCAATTAAAGCAACTTCAGCAGCTATTACTCGATGTATTTGGTTGTAATGTTAGCCCGCAGAAAATTACGGGCTATGTAAATCATATTGTCGTGGTAACCAAAAACTTAAACAGATAAGTTAAACGTAACGGGCCCATCGTTACACAAGCTTACTTGCATATCAGCACCAAACTCACCTGTGGCTATTGTAAGCCCCAACTCTTTAGCTTGAGCTACAAAGTATTCGTAAAGCTCGTTAGCTTGGCTTGGTGTTGCCGCAGATGAAAAACTAGGGCGCATACCCTTTTTAGTATCAGCCGCTAGCGTAAATTGCGAAACCACCAGTAACTCACCTTTAATATCTTTAAGGCTTAAGTTCATTTTGTCGTTTTCGTCAGTAAAAATACGATAATTACTTACTTTGTGTAAAAGCTTATCGGCCGTTTGTTTATCGTCGTATTTTTCAACGCCCAGCAACAACAATATACCTTGGCTAATTTCGCCTACCACGTGGTTGTTAATTTCTACTTTGGCATGCTTTACGCGTTGTATTAAACCTTGCATTTAAACTGTGTCCTTTACTGCTGGTTCATCATCTTCTAGTTCAAGCTCTGGTGTTTCTGGAATATCATTTGGGCTAATGCACGCAGTAAATTCAGCGCCAAGCAAAACAACTACCCACGACAAATACACCCATACAAACAAAATAGGAATAGTTGCTACTGCGCCGTAAATAACTTCGTATGACGGAAAATGACTAATATAAAGTGCAAACCCTTTTTTGGTCAGCTCAAATAAAAGTGCCGCAAAAAAAGCGCCAGGTATTGCCGCTCTAAACGATACACGCGTATTAGGTACTAAGGTGTAGAGCATAATAAAGCCAATCATCGAAATACCATAAGGCAGTAGTTTCAATAGAAAACCACTAAACCCCGGGATACCCTGATCAGCAAACGACACCAACGACACAATATAAGAGGTAACACCAATACTGGCACCGAGCAACATAGGTCCTAAGCTCAAAACCATCCAGTACACAGCAAATGAGATCATCATTGGGCGCTTTTTCTTAATTCGCCAAATTCGGTTCAATGTGGCATCTACATTACGTATTAACAGCAATGCAATTGCAGCTAAAAAGCCAATACCTACCGCCGTCATTTGGTTGGCATTGCCCGCAAAGGAGCTAATGTGCTCTCTAATAACATCGGTAGAGGTAGGGACAAAGTTGGTAAACAAAAAGCTCTCAATTTCCATGCGAGTAGATTCAAAGCCCGGAAAAGCTGAAAATATAGCAACACCCACCGCAATTAATGGCACTAAAGAAAGAAGGGTTACGTAAGCAAGGTAACCTGCATTAACCGTTATTTGATCGTCTATACACCGATTAAAATACTGCATCCACCAACCAGGTTGCTGGCGTATAAAGGACTTAACTTGCTGTTTGTAATGTGAGAGCTTATCATTCATACAATTGACTTGTGCTTATATAGTTTTGATTATAATAACAATCAGCGCCATAATTTACAGCACTAACGCTCGTAAACAGGAATTCAAATGAAAAAACAAACATTACTCAGTGTTTCAATGCTTGTAGTAACACTTACTTTAACTGGCTGCCAATCAGCTTATTATTCTGCGATGGAAAAAGTGGGTGTTCACAAACGCGATATTCTTATTGATCGCGTAGAAGAAACCAAAGACTCGCAGCAAGAGTCACAAGAAGAATTTAAATCGGCACTAGAGCGCTTAACTACTCTAATTGATTTTAATGGTGGCGAACTACAAGACACTTACAATCAATTAAACGATGATTACGAGTCGAGCTTAAATGCCGCTAACGAAGTCTCAACTAACATCAATAAAGTAGAAGACGTGGCAGAAGCGCTATTTGATGAGTGGGGCGATGAGTTAGAGCAATACAAAAGCGCATCACTTAAGCGTGAAAGCAGCAAAAAGCTAGCCGCGACTAAGCGTCAATTTGATCAGCTATTACGCTCAATGCGCAGCGCAGAGAGTAAAATGGAGCCAGTATTAACCTCGCTTCATGATAACGTTTTATACTTAAAGCATAACTTAAATGCACAAGCGGTATCGGCTATTAAAGGTGAATTCACTAACCTTAAGCGCGATATTCAATTGTTGATGAACGACATGAACAAATCGATTGCCGATTCAAACAAATTTATTGAACAAATGAATAGCGCTGGCTAATCATTTGTTACTTTAACAAGCCTGCTTAATTGCAGGCTTTTTTATGTTAAAGGGAATGCTAAAAGGGATTTACAATGAAACGCTTTTTAACCGCAACAACGCTTTTATGCTTACTAACTGCCTGCGCCGCACCTAATAATATTAACCGTATTACCAACCCCGACTCAGTTGTTGTTATTAATGATAAGAACGGTCGTTATAAAAATTTATACACAGGTGAAAAAACATATCCCACTACCTGCACTGAAAACTGCTACCCAGCCCACCCAGACTTACTATGCAAAACCGGCAGCGAAAACTGCCAATACCAAGGTCTGCAAACTAAACCACAACTTAGCACCGGCTATACCGTACGCTGGCTTGGCCACGCTAGTTTTGTAATTAACACTCCAAATGGTCAAAATGTGCTGTTTGATCCGGTAAAAAATCAGTTTGATTCTCCAGTCGCACTTGGCTTTAAACTCGGCGGTGGTATTTATCGTAAAGCCGGCGCTTGGCCTAGTGAGCAAGAACTGGAAAATATTGATGCGGTAATGTATTCACATATTCATTACGATCATTTTAATAAGGCCGACATACAAAGCATTGGCAATAAACCTCGCTATTTAACACCACTCGGGATGGCCGACAACTTCCCTACCGGTGGTTTTAATATTACCGAAATGCCGTGGTACTCAACAACCAACATTGAGGACTTAGTTATTAACGCCGTGCCAGCTCATCATTTTAGCGCTCGTGTATTGGTGCCCTTTATTTACGAAGATAACAATAAAGACTTATGGAATGGCTGGCTACTTGAACAAAACGGCAGTACCTTATTTTTTGCAGGCGATACGGGCTACTCAAAACACTTTAAAGACATACAGCAAAAATATGGCGATATAGATGTGTGCTTAATACCAATCGCATCTTACTACAGTAAAGAAAGTGGTAAATTTTATCGCTACGTTCACACCACACCAGAAGACGCGCTCAACGCAGCACAAGAACTTAACTGCAAAGTAATGATACCTTGGGGATACGGTAACTCTAGTTGGAAAATGGGCGACCATACTAGCCATTCTGCTTTGCTACGTTTATTACACATGGTTAAAAAAATGGATGCTAAAACACCGCTGTATATTTTAAACGAAGGCGAAAGTATTTCACTGTAACTATTTACTTAGCTGTTTTAAGATTGTTATTACATTAAGACAAGCACACAATAAAATTGAGAAATTAATGAAAAAATTAGCACTCGCCTTAAGCTTTTTATTAAGCACGCCAGCAATGGCTATTGATGTTGAACATACATCAACTCCAATTACTATTGATGGCGTATCAGAAAGTGCGTGGGATAAAGCCGCTTGGCACGATATGCCTTATTTAATGGATGGCACACTGCCAGCAAACGATGCCGACTTTAAAGGGCGTTATCGCTTACTGTGGGATCAAAACTATTTATACCTACAAGCCGATATTGTGGATGACGTTTTAATAGATACACACGCCGATCCAACCTATAAATATTGGGATGACGATGCGCTTGAAGTATTTATTGATAGCGATGCATCAGGCGGTAATCACCAATTTAATCACACCGCTTTGGCGTACCACATTGGCCTTGATAACCAAGCTGCCGATTACGGCCCTGATAAAAAAGCCCATTTGTACACCGACCACCTAGTCAGTAACTGGAAGCGCAACACCACCGCACCTTTTAACATTACCTGGGAAGTAGCAATAAAACTCTACCCTAACGATTATAAAGAAGGAGCTAATAACACCCCAATTACACTTAGCGAAAAGCAAGTAATAGGCTTTATGTTAGCGTATTGCGATAACGATGGCAGTGACGTGCGCGAGCACTTTATAGGCTCACACGAAGTACAACCAGTAAATGGCGACAGAAATCGTGGTTTTATAGATGCCGACGTCTTTGGCAAAATAACCCTACTCCCTAAAAAGTAAGTAACTACCAATAAAATAATTGAACACGTATGTTGGGTTGAGCGAAGCGAAACCCAGCGAAAAAAAGCCCACCAACAAACACTGATACTTTACATTATCGTCTGTTTCAGCTCTCTCATTCTCTTCTCCTTGTGCAAAAAATCTTTAAGTAAATTATTCACAAAGAGGTTAAGAGGCGCTGCGCTTTTAGAGGTAAATATATTATGAAATTTCATCTCAAAATAGTAGTCATATAATTTTGAGCTAAATACTGTCAGCTGACGACCTATAGCTAACAGCTCTTATTTTCATCCACAAAAAAGCCGCTGTATTTTGCAATACAGCGGCTTTTAAAATCATTATTCTAAATTAATAGATTATGACTTAGGTCCACGACCTGCACGTTTACGTTCGTTTTCTGTAAGGTAACGCTTACGAATACGAATGTTTAGTGGAGTTACTTCAACTAGCTCGTCATCATCGATGAACTCAAGCGCTTGCTCAAGTGAGTAGTTAAGGTGTGGAGAAAGCGTTTGCGCTTCATCAGTACCAGATGCACGTACGTTAGTTAACTGCTTGCCTTTAAGGGCGTTAACTGTAAGGTCGTTATCACGGTTATGAATACCGATAACCATACCTTCGTATACTTCAACACCGTGACCGATGAATAAACGGCCGCGTTCTTGTAAGTTGAATAATGCGTTAGTAAGTGCTTTACCAGTTGCGTTTGCAATCATTACGCCGTTCTTACGAACACCGATGTCGCCACCTTTGTGAGGACCGTAATGATCGAACGTATGGTACATAAGACCAGAACCCGAAGTAAGCGTCATGAAATCAGTTTGGAAACCAATTAAACCACGGCTAGGGATCATGAAATCTAAACGCATACGGCCTTTGCCATCTGGAGTCATGTTAGTAAGTTCACCTTTACGTAGGCCAACTTGTTCCATAACAGAACCCTGATGCTCGTCTTGACAGTCAATAGTAACTGTTTCAAACGGTTCTTCTAGAACGCCATCTACAGTACGTAAGATAACTTCTGGACGAGAAACTGAAAGCTCGTAACCTTCACGACGCATGTTTTCGATTAAGATACCTAGGTGTAATTCACCACGACCAGAAACACGGAAGCTATCTGGGCTACCAGTATCTTCAACGCGAAGTGCTACGTTGTGTACTAATTCTTTGTCTAAACGTTCACGGATATTACGTGACGTTACAAACTTACCTTCTTTACCACAGAAAGGTGAGTTATTTACAGAGAATGTCATTGTTACAGTTGGCTCATCAACACTTAATGGTGGTAATGCTTCAACGTTTCCTGGGAAACAAACTGTATCAGAAATCTTAAGCTCACCAATACCTGTTACAGTTACGATGTTACCAGCGTAAGCTCTATCAGTTTCGATACGTTCAAGACCTAGGTAGCTTTGTACTGCGCCAATTTTACCATTACGTGTAGTGCCATCAGCACTGATAATAGTAACTTGTTGGTTAGGAGCAACAGAACCACGTTTAATACGACCAATACCAACTACACCAACATAAGAGTTGTAATCTAGTTGAGAAATTTGCATTTGGAAGTCACCTTCAGGATCTGCATCCGGTGGTGATACTTCGTCAACGATCATCTTGAACATAGGTTCCATGTTGTCTGATGGCTCGTCTAAATCTAGTGTTGCCCAGCCGTTGATAGCTGAAGCGTAGATTACTTTAAAGTCTAACTGTTCGTCAGTTGCGCCAAGGTTGTCGAATAAATCAAAGATTTGATCCATAACCCAATCAGGACGTGAACCTGGCTTATCAATTTTATTGATAACTACGATTGGCTTTAAGCCTTGCGCGAATGCCTTTTGCGTAACGAAACGCGTTTGTGGCATTGGACCTTCTTGAGCATCAACAAGTAATAATACTGAGTCAGCCATCGAAAGTACGCGTTCAACTTCACCACCGAAATCGGCGTGTCCCGGAGTATCTACGATATTGATATGGTAGTCGTTCCAAGAGATGGCTGTGTTTTTAGCCAAAATGGTAATACCACGTTCTTTCTCAATGTCGTTTGAGTCCATCACGCGCTCTTCGTTACCGCCGCGTGTTTCTAATGTACCTGATTGCTCAAGTAGTTTGTCAACCAGAGTTGTTTTACCGTGGTCAACGTGCGCGATAATCGCTATATTTCTTAACTTTTCGATGCTCATATATTTACTCAGAGAAATTAAATTCTCAATGATCCTGCAAGATCTACGCACTCATCCACGCTTTCGCGAGATGTCCCAGCATAGGATTTAAAAGGGCGCATATTATCCCTCATTAATGACATGGATGAAAGTTTATCCAATACATATTTTAAAACTTTCTCAATACTTTTACTAAGTATCTGTTTTATATATGACAATTATATGAATTAAATTTCAATGTTTTTTTGAAAAACAGTCTTTTTGACTATTTTTCCGATCTTTTTGTTACTCTTTTGCATTTAGGTTATGCTAATTTCAGCTGATTAAATTAACAACAAATTACGCTCTGTAAATTTTGCACTAAAATGGAATATTTACGCACCAATATGGTGCGTTTATATATTCCATTTTGATGCAATGATATTTTTTTAATTTATAAACAGCCAGTTACAATAATGGCACAAAATCAGCTTAGTAAATACCAAAGCAATTATGCAGCAATAACAAAACCCAATAGTTGGAGGACACATGTCACAATCGGTTTTAGATTTTATTAAAGAAAATGACGTCAAGTTCATTGATTTACGCTTTACTGACACTAAGGGTAAAGAACAACATGTATCGATTCCTCATCACCAAGTTGATGAAGATTTTTTCGAAGACGGTAAAATGTTCGACGGTTCTTCAATTGCAGGCTGGAAAGGCATAAACGAATCAGACATGGTATTAATGCCAGTTCCTGAGTCAATCAAACTAGACCCTTTCACTGAAGAAGCGACATTAATTTTACGTTGTGACGTAGTAGAGCCTTCTACACTACAAGGCTATGAGCGCGACCCGCGTTCTGTTGCTAAGCGTGCTGAAGATTACATGCGTTCTACAGGCATTGCAGACACTGTTTTATTTGGCCCTGAGCCAGAATTTTTCGTATTTGACGATGTTAAATACAAATCAGATATGTCTGGTTCTATGTACAAAATTGATTCTAAGCAAGCTGCTTGGAACTCAGATAAAGAATATGCAGATGGCAACACTGGTCACCGTCCAGGTGTTAAAGGCGGTTACTTCCCAGTTGCTCCAGTTGATGACTTCCAAGATTGGCGTTCAGCTACGTGTCTAGTTCTAGAAGAAATGGGCCAAGTAGTAGAAGCACATCACCACGAAGTAGCAACAGCAGGTCAAAACGAAATCGCTACTCGCTTTAATACAATGGTATTAAAAGCGGATGAAATTCAAGAAATGAAATATGTTATCCATAACATGGCTCACTTATACGGTAAAACAGCAACGTTTATGCCTAAGCCAGTTGTTGGTGATAACGGTTCTGGTATGCATTGTCACCAGTCTTTAGCTAAAGACGGTGTTAACCTTTTTGCTGGCGATAAGTACGGCGGTCTTTCTGAAGATGCACTTTACTACATTGGCGGCATCATCAAGCATGCTAAAGCAATTAACGCTTTCGCAAATGCGTCTACTAACTCGTACAAACGTTTAGTACCAGGTTTTGAAGCACCCGTTATGCTTGCATACTCTGCACGTAACCGTTCTGCATCAATCCGTATCCCAGTAGTTCCATCTGAAAAAGGTCGTCGTATTGAAGTACGCTTCCCGGATCCAACTGCTAACCCATACCTTGCTTTCTCAGCAATGCTTATGGCTGGCCTTGATGGTATCAAAAACAAGATCCATCCTGGCGATGCTATGGATAAAGATTTATACGACTTACCAGCTGAAGAAGCAGCAGAAATTCCAACTGTTGCAGCATCACTTGACGAAGCACTATCTGCACTTAGCGCAGACCGTGAATTCTTAACTCAAGGTGGCGTATTCACTGATGACTTAATCGATGCTTACATCGAACTTAAGTCTAAAGAAGTTGAAAAACTTAACATGACAACTCACCCAGTTGAGTTTGAAATGTACTACAGCTGTTAATTAAGCTGTAAAAAATATGTGTGTTCTCAAGCCCGCTTTGCGGGCTTTTTTAATGGTAAAATTAGTCAATCTCCACTAAAGTTAAGTTACCGATAAAAATGCAGGGCTGCAGAGTGAATAACAAGATTTTATTACTATTAATTACTTTAGGATTAAGTAATTATAGTTATGCCGGTGAAACAAAAATATACGCTTGGAAAGATAAAAATGGCGTATTAGTGTTCTCAGACACCCCTCATAAAGGGGCCCAAGAGGTAAAGCTCACCAGCCAAGATCTTAATATGCCTGCAACAAATACTGACATTTTTGACGAGCAACCTCAGCCTCAACAAGCGGCCTTTAGTATTGCTATTTCCTCACCTGATCATAACCAGACTATTCGTGAAAATACCGGCACTGTTTATGTAACTAGCCGAATAAAACCACGCTTTGAAACTGGTTTTACTATACAACTTTTTATTGATGGTAAAGCACACGGCCCAGCCAGTGACAGCTCAACCTTTGCAATTAGAGATGTAGAACGTGGTCAGCACACACTACAATTAAAGCTTTTTAATAGTAAAAACCAAGTTATTGCTACAAGCGAACCCTGCATATTTTTTATGCACCGAAAAGGGCTAAACCTAGGTAACTAAATTGGGGCATTACTAAACGTGCAGCAGTGTATTTAGCCATATAACTTGCTTGCAAACATCCACGCACTAAAATGGTGCAGCTATGATTAATAATAAAAACTTTAGCCCTGAGCTACTCGATGCCATTTGGCAAAATCAAACAACCGCTATCATGTTACTTGATAAAAACTTCACCGTTGTATATGCCAATACTAGTACTAGCGAGCTGCTTGGCCTTGGTAATAAGCGCCTATTAGATCAACCGTTTGATAGCCTTTTTAACTACCATTCAATCGATTTACAGCGTATAGAACAATACTCATTAGTTGAAGGCGTAGATTGCCAGCAGCATAGAGCTGACGTGGTTTTTAGCGATTCTCGCCATGCAAAAGTAGCCGTAAGTACACGACAAATTAAGTTTAATGGCTCGCTTTATATTTTATTTGAGTGGCGCCAAACCGATGACGAAATTAAGCACGACCAAGCGTCTAATCAAATGCATCAATATCAAGCTGCCCGAAACCTAATTAGAGGCTTAGCTCACGAAATTAAAAATCCTTTAGGTGGAATTCGCGGAGCGGCGCAGTTATTGCAGTATGAGGTTGATCAACAAGAAAGAGATCAATGTGCTGAGCTCATCATTGAGCAAGCCGACCGATTACGCGAACTAGTAGATAGGCTTTTGGGGCCCAATCAACTTCCGCAAAAATCGTATGGCAATATACACCAATCACTTGAATCAGTTGCAAGGCTAAGTACGTTAGATAATTGTTCTAACATTAGCTTAGTTAAAGATTACGACCCAAGTATTCCTGATGTATACATTGATCAAGGCAAAATTCAGCAAGTGGTATTAAACATTGTTCGAAATGCCCAACAGGCGCTTGTAGATGGCGGTGAAATAACAATAAAAACCCGCATTAATCATCAGCATCGTCGCCCAGGTAAAGCACCTAAAAAAGCCTTGTTGATCCAAATATCTGATAACGGACCAGGTATTGATCCCAGTGTACGCGAAACACTGTTCTACCCTATGATCACCAATAAAGAAGGTGGCTCTGGGTTAGGACTCTCAATAGCGCAAACACTGATAGATCAACATGATGGCTATATAGAATGTGATAGCTGGCCTGGACATACTGAATTTAATATCTATCTGCCCTTTGCAGATTAATGTTTGGAGTTTGCATGAAAACAGTTTGGCTTGTAGATGATGATGCTTCTATTCGATTTGTACTTGAAAAAGCACTAACCCGTGCAGGGTTTAACACAGAGAGCTTTGCTAATGCGCAAGATGTACTAAGCGCACTAAAGTTTAGCCAACCTACTGTTTTAGTTTCTGACGTACGAATGCCTGGTATGGATGGTATGGCGTTGCTTGAACTTATTGCAGAGCAAAACCCTGGGCTGCCGGTTATTATAATGACTGCGCACTCAGATTTAGACTCAGCTGTAAATGCATTCCAAAAAGGTGCTTTTGAATACCTCGCTAAGCCGTTTGATTTAAATGAAGCAGTGGCGCTAGTCGAAAGCGCATGCAGAGCAAACTCCACTAAAAAAACTAAACGCAAGCAAGCTCCACCAAAAAGTGCCCACATAATTGGTGAAGCGCCCGCAATGCAAGAAGTGTTTAGAGCGATAGGTAAACTATCGGCCTCTAGCATGAGCGTATTAATAAATGGTGAATCTGGAACAGGTAAAGAACTTGTCGCCAGTGCGCTACACAATCATAGCCCACGTAAAGAAAACCAATTTATTGCACTTAACATGGCAGCCATTCCAAAAGAGCTTGTTGAGTCAGAGTTATTTGGCCACGAAAAAGGCGCATTTACGGGCGCCGACAGCGTGCGTAAAGGCCGTTTTGAGCAAGCCAATGGCGGCACACTATTTTTAGATGAAATTGGTGATATGCCACTTGATGTACAAACACGTTTATTACGCGTTCTTGCCGATGGTGAGTTTTATCGCGTTGGTGGCCATCAAAGTATAAAAGTAGATGTGCGTATTATTGCGGCTACGCACCAAAACCTTGAAGATTTAGTTAAACAGGGCAAGTTTAGGGATGATTTATTTCATCGTCTTAATGTTGTGCGCCTACGTTTACCTGCTCTTCGAGAGCGTACTGAAGATATAGAAAGCTTATCGCAACACTTTTTACATAAAAGCGCTAAAGAGCTACAAGTAGAAAGCAAAGTGCTGAGCCCTAAGGCAACTGAGCAATTACGCTTATTTAATTGGCCAGGCAATGTACGCCAATTAGAAAACACCTGTCGCTGGCTTACTGTAATGGCACCGGGTGAGCTTGTAAGCGAGCAAGACTTACCGCCAGAGATTCTGGATGCTTCGCCAACCCAGGAAGAAGGTGATTGGCTAGATGCGTTTCAGCAATGGCTTAATCAAGAGCTTAAACAAGGCAAAGAAAATATTTGGCCTGACATTCAAGCCCAGCTAGAAACTCGCTTAATTAAAACCGCACTGGCTAATTGTTCTGGTCATAAGCAAGATGCTGCTATAAAAATTGGTTGGGGACGCAACACGTTGACCCGAAAATTAAAAGAGCGCAATATTAGCTGATTAAACGCTTTTAACACATTTGGTTATTGATGAAGCTAATCGAACATATTCCATTATTCAAACAAATGGAAATTATAAACAGGCTGCACTTTTTTAAAGAATTTACGCTCAGCGAGCGCCAAGTCTTATTAGAGTCGTTCGGCCTGTTGTATTTAGTAAGCCAGCATCAATTTTTATTTAAGCAATACGATAACGACAAACGTTTGTACATTGTACTTAGCGGCGCGTTATTAGTATTTAAACATAATCATTTGCTAGAACTTGGCACTATAGAGCCCGGTGAATTTATAGGTGAAGGTGCCTTTATAAATAACCGAGAACGCAGCACCAGTGCTCGCGCTAAAACCGACAGTATAGTCCTCGCTATTACCCCTGAAGCACTCACTCGTTTACCTAATGTTATCCGCGAAAAAATTAAAGACCGAATTATAGAAGGTATGAGTCTGCGCATTGCCAAACTAAGCGAGCATATAGAAACTCACGGTTAGCTCTATCACTCAGTCCATATAAATAATTTGTAGTGAGCAATCAAGCCAGCTGGGGTTATTAACGTGAGCTGTAAACCTGTAAGTATCGGATGGTTTGGCGCCAAAGGGCGTATTTATAAGTGGTTGCGAGTGACTGTATGTTTGCGAGTAGGTTTTATAATAAATGACAACGTAACCGTACAAAAACTCCCAATCTAACCTTACAACAGCGCCACTGGGTAAGGTAAAGTCAGCATATTTATTTGTAAATGTGACGAGTAAATCATTGTACTTGTCTTCGCTGCATTGAGTTGTTCGTAACTTTTTAGGCATAACAAAGGTTGTACCCGCCACTGCATTTTTTAGATAAAAGCCTATATTGCCATCACCATAAAAATGATTTGAACGCGTTGTATAGTTAACTTGTGGCTCGTAACCTAGCCCCTGCATAATAGTAGCTAACTGCTCAGTCTCTTTTGGGTAAATTTTGTCACTTGATAAGAGTAATGTAGCCTCACCAAAATCAGGTGGGATTGCCAGCGGTACATATTCATAAGGGAGCGATTGTGCTTTTAGCGCAGCATCGAGCTGATTGCTCTGTTCATCTTGCAAGTTTTCACTAAATACATACACGGTAGGTTGTTGGCACGCAGCTAATAGTAATGCCAACACACATATTAAAATTCCACTTTTCATAGTTACCCCCTTTTTGATTACAATTGTAGTCTATTAAAGGTAACTATTTATAGCAATTTAATTTGTTTGGCTATCCAACCAAGCATCAACACTTTTGCGAGTATATAAAACTTCTTTAAATAAACGATGTCGTTCAAACTCAAGTTTTGTTTTTCTCGTGGCATCACCACTAACTAAACGGCTATGGGTATCATTGAACTTTGAAATTACAGAAAAACCGCGCTCATCTTGATCAGCTTGCTTTTTTACAGAATTAGCAAGGTGCTCTCTAACATCGTCAGCAGTTAACATACCTGAATTGTCTAATCCCATTAGCTCTTTTTTCATTGCCAATCTTACGCCCATTTCCTACTCCATTTAATGAAAACTATTTAATCCGCCAAAGTTTTAGCAATTAGCAGGCCATACGTAAAATTAACTGCTGCAAAGGTTACTCTTCAATTGCTTCAGTTTTTTTAAAGACAGATAAAATACATAAAAAATTTCATAGCTATTTACGTATTACAATTAGCGAAAGTCACTTGCTTTGGTGCAAAAGTAGCTGCAAGCCTTTATACTACAGCTTGTGCGTTACCCCACCGAGAGCAAATATGAACGAAGAATACATAGAAATAGAATTAGAAGAAGAGCCGATTGAGCTCTGTAAATTATTAAAAGTACTAAACTTAGTTGAAGGTGGCGGCCAAGCTAAAAACCTAATTACCGAAGGCTATGTGGGTGTTAACCATGAAATTTGTACAATAAAGCGGAAAAAATTATACAGTGGCGATGTATTAGAATTTGATGGTGAATTTTTTAAACTTGCGCTTAGTGAAGATGCAACACCTGCAGAAAAGCCTGCGGTACAAACTCAAGCAGAGTCAAAGCAAGCTGCACCACAACCAACAAATCAGCCAGCTAAAAGTAAGCGTAAGCGAACTAAAAAGCCAAAAGTAGATGATAAAACAGGTCGTCGACCTATTTCATTTGGTTAAGCATTTAAAAGCCCTCTTTTTATATAAAAAGGTCAACTTGTATAGTTGGCCTTTTTACTCTTTAATAACCTAGTTAATAATAATAAAAACAAGGTTATAAAATGTCTGTTAAAACACCTAAAAATTGGTTTAAGCCCGTTGCATGGGCGGCACTCGTATGGAACTTACTTGGCGTTATTGCATTTGCTATGCACATGATGATGACACCCGAAATGATAGGTAAACTCCCGCTAGATCAACAAGCTGCCTACTCTAACGTTCCTATTTGGTCAACCATTGCATTTGCTATAGCTGTATTTGGAAGCACTTTTGGTTGTCTGTTTTTACTTGCTAAAAACGCGCTGGCAACACCTACTTTTGCGCTATCGCTCGGCGCTATTTTAATTCAGCAATATTATAATTTTGTGGTCATAAACAGTATTGAGCTACTTGGTGCAAGTGCTGTATTTATGCCTATATTTGTAATCGTTATTGCCATCGCTTTACTTTGTTTGAGTATTAAGGGTAAGCAACACGGTTGGTTACAGTAATTAATAAGGGTCGAAATAACTTTTGACCCTACCTCTTTCAAATCATCTCTTGAAATTAAACTTTTCAGCATCATCTCTACTATATTAACTGTATAAAATTCGTTCTCTAAACACGATTTTTTTACACTGGTATGTACTTTGCAACTCGAACACTACAGAGGTCACTCTTCAAAATATTTTTCTAATTCATAAAGGGGCAAATAATGAATAATAGTTTCGATACCCAACATCAGCTCACAATAAATGGTGAGCAATATCATATTCATTCTCTAAAAGGACTTGGCGACAAAGCGAAACGACTGCCCTTTTCCTTAAAAGTATTACTTGAAAACCTTCTTCGTAACGAAGATGGCGCA
Source organism: Pseudoalteromonas arctica A 37-1-2 (assembly GCF_000238395.3). Lineage (GTDB taxonomy): Bacteria > Pseudomonadota > Gammaproteobacteria > Enterobacterales > Alteromonadaceae > Pseudoalteromonas > Pseudoalteromonas arctica. Next base: position 168,694 of record NZ_CP011025.1, on the reverse strand, counting down.
AATATAAAAGAACAAGACATTCAAGCCCTTCTTAATTGGGATCCTCAAGCAAAGCCTGCATCTGAAGTTGCCTTTACTCCCGCCCGTGTTGTTATGCAAGATTTTACCGGTGTACCCGCTATTGTAGATTTAGCCGCGATGCGTGACGCAATGGAAAAACTAGGTGGAGATCCTGCAAAAATAAACCCGTTATCACCTGCTGAACTTGTTATTGACCATTCGGTACAAGTAGATGGCTACGGAAATGATGGTGCATTTGATTTAAATGCAAAACTTGAATACGACCGAAATAAAGAACGTTATGAATTTTTACGTTGGGGACAAACCGCTTTTGATAATTTAAAAGTAGTGCCACCAGCAACCGGCATTGTTCACCAAGTAAACCTAGAATACTTAGCGCGCGTTGTTTTTAATGAAGAGCGCGACGGCAAAAAATTCGCTTACCCAGATACGCTTGTAGGGACTGACTCTCACACCACCATGATTAATGGCTTAGGTGTGCTTGGTTGGGGTGTCGGCGGCATTGAAGCCGAAGCAGCCATGCTTGGTCAGCCAATTAGCTTACTCATTCCACAAGTAGTCGGTATGAAGCTAAGCGGCCGCTTACCTGAAGGTACGACCGCAACCGATTTAGTGTTAACTGTAACCGAAATACTGCGTAACCATGGTGTAGTGGGTAAATTTGTAGAGTTTTATGGTGATGGCCTTGCCGACTTACCACTTGCCGATAGAGCAACCATAGCGAATATGGCACCAGAATACGGCGCTACGTGTGGTATTTTCCCAATTGATGATGAAACCATTAACTACCTTCGCTTAACAAACCGCGACGAAAGTCACCTAAAGGTAATTGAGGATTACGCAAAACACCAAGGTTTATGGCGTAACGATGGTGACGAAGCTAGCTATACCGATACACTCGAGCTTAAACTAGGTGATGTTGTACCAAGCCTTGCAGGCCCTAAACGACCACAGGATAGAATTTCCCTAGACAAGGCTGGTGAAGTGATTAGCCAGCATTTAAAAAACTTTCAAGATGAACGTATGGCTCGTCGTGATAATAGCGACGAAGAACAAGCTCGTATTGAAAGTGAAGGGCCAACAACAAATCCAGATGAACCAGTTAACGAAGCGCAGTTTATGGGCGCCGCCAAGGTTAAATTTAAAGGGCAAGAGTTTGAGTTAAACGATGGCGCTTGCGTTATTGCCGCGATTACCAGCTGTACTAACACCTCTAATCCGAGTGTAATTTTAGCTGCTGGTTTGGTTGCTAAAAAAGCAAAGCAGTTAGGAATTAATGTAAAACCTTGGGTTAAAACATCACTTGCTCCAGGTTCTAAAGTAGTTACAGACTACCTAGAAAAAGCCGGCTTAATGGACGACTTAGAAAGCTTAGGCTTTAACTTAGTTGGCTATGGTTGTACTACCTGTATTGGTAACTCAGGCCCACTAGCGACTGAAATATCAGATGCGATTCAAAAGCATAAATTAGTGGTTAGCTCTATTTTATCGGGTAACCGTAACTTTGAAGGTCGTATTCACCAAGATGTTAAAATGAACTTTTTAGCGTCCCCCCCGCTTGTTGTTGCTTACGCCATTGCGGGCAGAACCGATATTGACGTATACAACGAACCCCTTGCTCAAGATGCTAACGGTAACGATATTTACCTTAAAAACATTTGGCCAAGCGTTAAAGAAGTAAGTGACCTAGTTAAAGAAACAGTAACTAAAGAAATGTTCGAAAAAAGCTACGCTAACGTTTACGAAGGCGATAGCCGTTGGCAGCAAATTAAAATACCAGATGGCAAACTTTACGATTGGGATGACGCATCTACCTATATTAAAAAAGCACCATTTTTTGATGGTATGAAAGTAGAACCACCAGGTATCCCTACTATCGAAGGCGCACGTTGTTTAGCTAAACTTGGGGATTCAGTAACCACTGACCATATTTCTCCAGCAGGGGCTATTAAAGCAGATGCACCAGCAGGTTTATACTTGCAAGAAAATGGCGTAGATAAAGCGCAGTTTAACTCGTACGGTTCACGCCGTGGTAATCACGAAGTAATGATGCGTGGTACGTTTGCTAATGTGCGTCTTAAAAACTTACTAGCACCAGGTACTGAAGGTGGCGTAACACGTACTCAGCCTGGCGATACGCTAGAGAGCATTTATGATGCAGCAATGGAGTATCAAAAAAATAATACTCCACTCATTATTTTAGCGGGTAAGGAATACGGTACGGGCTCATCTCGTGACTGGGCTGCTAAAGGCTCACTTTTATTAGGCGTTAAAGCCGTTGTAGCACAAAGCTATGAACGTATTCATCGCTCTAACTTAATTGGTATGGGTGTATTACCTCTGCAATTTAAAGAAGGTGAAAGCTACGAGTCACATGGGTTAACAGGGCAAGAACAATTTGATATTGATGGCCTGTACGATAAAACCGATGAAGTAACCGTTATTGCTACAAATGCCGAAGGTAAAAAAGTAACCTTGAGTGCTGATGTACGTATTGATACCCCTAAAGAGTGGGATTACTACAAACACGGCGGTATTTTACAATATGTACTGCGTAATATGCTCGACTAACAAAGACAGTAGTTAATACATTTAAAAGCCCAGCTTAATAATAAGCTGGGCTTTTTTATGTGTGCTGTTTGTTGTCTTAAATCAATGCTAAGCATTTAAAGCGTGCCTACACTAAGGCCTGCTGACCTTTCAGGATTAAAATTTGTTCAACCTAGGGGCTATTTAATCGCGGCGTGAGGTTTGTAACCTAGTGGGCTAAGTAAAAACCGAGCAACAAAGAGTAAATAGCCCCTAGGCAGAACCCTTCGGGCAGCGCATGTTTGGCATTTATTCCACGTTATCGCCTATCCATGGGGAATAACCACACTACATAGGCTCTGCCTTGCCTAAATACCAAACACACTGCTGCAAATTTAACCTCGAAAGATAAACAGGCCCTAGGGCTACTCTTAGTGAGGTAACTATGTCGCAAACAATGATAATTAGGCTGCTTAAAACATCAATAGTGCTTGGGTTGTGCCTTATCGTGACTGGCCACACTTTAATTGTGTCGAGTTACTTCACTGTTAATCATGGTATTAAAGGAATAATTATAGCGGCGGCATGCATTGCTATAGGCGTGTTGTTGTCGCTTCCTACTAAAATATATTTAACCGTATTATTGATGGAAGCCGAAAAACGTTATTTAAAAAACCATAAAAGTACTCACTCTAAATAATTAAAGTGCACTTAAATTATTAATTTCTTTATTACGTTTTTCTAGTTTGTCTTTTACATTTTCGGCATCATTAAATAGCTTTTTAACAGAGTCTGGGTTCAAAATACTAATCCCCTCTGGTGCAGCCGACATTGTATTTGTACTTGGAGAGGTATTTAAAATAGACGTGTCTTCTGCTGCAATAACAGTAATATCTTTAGGATCGAGTTTTACTTCAATACTTTTTGCATGCGGGTTAGGTGTATCAGAAAAGTGCCATTGGCCTGTTTCGTCTTGCCACTTAAAAATTTTGCTGCTTGAGGTAGTACTTTCAGGCATTGGTTCATCAGAAATACTGCTCGCAATTTTATCGCCAGCTTGCTTAACTCCCTGCACTGCTTGGTCCAAAGTATTGCTAGATAGCGCAACCATTTTTTCTTTAATTTGCTGAGATTCACTGCTAATTGATGATGCAGAAAGCCATGTTTGACCATCGGGCTTTTTTAAATAAAACAAAGAGATAACTGCAATAGCCATGATTGATATAGCTAAGTAGGTAAAGTATTTCATAGCGTTCCTGCTTTAATTAATCCTTTATTGCCTTGAGTCTAATAAAAAATACTTAATTAGGCAATTTTTTGTACCCTAATAAAAAAATAAAAACGCAGCCGAAGCTGCGTTAAATACCGTCACCATCCATGTGTAGTCCGCATTCTCGGTTTAAACCAAAAAAGCGAGTTTCTTCCTCTGTCATTCCTGGTTCTAACTTACGTGTTGTATGTACGTCTCCCATAGACACATAACCTTGCTCCCATAATGGGTGGTAAGGTAAATCGTGCTTAGTAAGATACTGATACACGTCGCGGTTAGACCATTCAATAATCGGGTACACTTTAACGGTACCACGGCTAATTTCTACAAACTGTTTATCAGCACGTGTAGATGATTGATCGCGGCGCAAACCACTAAACCACGTGCCCGCTTCTATTTCTTTTAACGCACGGGTCATCGGCTCTACTTTATTAAGCTGATTATATTGCTTAATGCCGTCTTCGCCTTTCTCCCATAGTTTACCAAATTTAGCCTCTTGCCATGCTGGGCTAAGCGGCGCTCTATACACCTTTAAGTTAAGTGATAAACGCTCACTCATTTGCTCAATAAACTGATACGTTTCAGGAAACAAATAGCCTGTATCGGTTAATACAACGGGAATATCTGGACGTTGTGAGGTCATTAAATGCAGCATTACTGCCGCTTGAATACCAAAGCTAGATGATAAAAAAGCCGTATTAGGCAAGTTATCAAGCGCCCATGCAACACGCTGTTCTGCGCTCCTATTCGCTAGTAAACCATTAGCATCAGCTAACATAGCCGTTTGGCTTTGTTTATCTAGCTGTAAAATGTTTTTAAATTCACTCATGGTAAATTCCAAACCTCACCAGCGCCAAAGCGCTGGTATTTAATTAAGCGTGAAAATCGGTTACTGATACTTTTACTTCAGCAACAATGCCTTTGCGTATAACAAAGTCACCAAAACACTCACCGTCATTGCGCTCGCTTGCCCATTGGCCAATGAGCTTATCGAATGCTTCTAGGTAAACGTCTTCGCCTACGTTCTCAAGGTACAATTTAGGAATACGTGTGCCTTCTAAATTACCACCTAAGTAAACGTTGTACTTACCTGGGCCTTTACCTACTAAACCTGCTTCTGCAAGCATTGCGCGGCCACAGCCGTTCGGGCAACCTACAACGCGCATAATAATGCTGTCATCGGGTATACCGTGCTTAGCAAGTAATGCTTCAGTTTTTTCTACTAGGCTTGGTAAGTAACGCTCTGCTTCGGCCATTGCAAGCGGGCACGTTGGCAGTGAAACACACGCCATAGAATTTTTACGCTGCTGCGAATCTGTGTCATCAATCAGGCCATGGCTACGAGCAATTTCTTCAATCACGGCTTTTTGATCTGCAGGTACGCCAGCAATAATTAAGTTTTGGTTTGCCGTCATACGCATGTCACCCTGGTGAACTTCTGCAATTTTACGACAACCAGTTTTAAGCGGTTTGCCTGGGTAGTCTAAAATACGACCACTTTGAATAAATAGCGTTAAGTGGTGCTTACCATCAATGCCTTCAACCCAACCAATGCGGTCGCCACGATGAGTAAACTCAAACGGACGGCTTGGTGCAAACGTAACGCCTGAGCGTTTTTCTACTTCGGCTTTAAATACATCAACGCCTACACGGTCTAATGTGTATTTAGTTTTTGCATTTTTACGGTTTGAACGATTACCCCAATCGCGCTGCACAGATACAACATGCTCTGCAATTTTTAAGGTATCTTCTAGCGTAATAAAGCCAAAGTCATCAGCCTTACGCGGATACGTTGCTGTATCGCCGTGCGTCATGGCAAGGCCACCGCCCACTAATACGTTAAAACCAACAAGTTTGCCGTTATCAGCAATTGCCACAAAGTTTAAATCGTTAGCGTGTACATCAACTTCGTTGTTAGGTGGAATAGTCACCGTGGTTTTAAACTTACGCGGTAAGTAATTAGATCCTAAAATTGGCTCTTCTGTGGTTTCTGCTTTTTCGCCATTTAACCAAATTTCGGCATACGCTTTCGTTTTTGGTAATAAGTGTTCAGAAATTTTTGCAGCCCAATCGTAAGCTTCTTGGTGTAACTCAGACTCAACTGGGTTAGTGGTACAAAGCACATTACGGTTAACGTCACCCGCTGTAGCAATAGAGTCTATACCTACGCTATCAAGCATTTGGTGCATGCCTTTAATATTAGGCTTTAATACACCATGAAACTGAAACGTTTGACGCGTTGTTAAACGAATGCTGCCGTAGCTTGTTTTGTCATCTGCAAACTTGTCGATTGCTAACCACTGCTCTGGCTTAATAATACCGCCAGGCATACGTGCACGTAACATTACATTATGTAGCGGCTCTAGCTTTTGCTTAGCGCGCTCACCACGTATATCGCGGTCATCTTGTTGGTACATACCGTGAAAACGTATTAACTGAAAGTTATCGGCTGTAAAGCCACCAGTAATTTCGTCTGTTAAATCTTTTTCTATGGTGCCACGTAAAAAGTTACTTTCTCTTTTCAAACGTTCGTTATCAGAAAGTTTTACGTTTTTATCTTGTTCGCTCATTTTAAATCCTAAATTTGTTACAGTGACGGCTGCTAGCTGTTAAATAAAATAAGAAACGTGATTAATACACGTCTTTCTGATAGCGGTTTGCGCTACGCAAATCTTTTAAATATTGCTCTGCGTCTTCATTGCTCTTGCCTGTGTTTTCTTTAACAATATCAAGCAAGGCGTTGTGTACATCTTTTGCCATGCGATTTGCATCGCCACAAATATAAAAGTGAGCGCCAGCTTCTAACCATTCAAACACGTCTTTACTGTTACTGCGTAACTTATCTTGTACGTATACTTTTTCTGCTTGATCGCGGCTAAATGCAACATCTACTTTGTTAAGTAAACCCGATTTTAAATAACCCTGTATTTCTACTTGGTATAAAAAGTCTTGAGTGAAATGTGGGTTACCAAAAAACAACCAGTTTTTGCCTTGCGCTTCACGCGAATCACGTTCTTGTAAAAATGCACGGAACGGCGCAATACCCGTACCAGGACCAACCATAATCACAGGTGTATCATCGTTAGTGGGTAGGCGGAAATTGTCGTTGTGTTCGCTAAATACTTTAACTTTACAACCTTCTTCTGCACGACGAGTTAAGTAACCAGTACAGCCACCTAAATGCTCGCTATCAAATGCATCAAACTGCACTAGACCTAGTGTTAAATGTACTTCGTCTTCAACCTCAGCTTGGCTAGATGCAATTGAGTACAAACGAGCTTGTAGTTTACGTAGGCAATCTACTAATATTTGTGCATCAATTTTTGCAGGGTTTTGGCGAATTACATCAAATATTTGGCGAGGTTCAATATACGCACGCATTGCGGCTTTATCTTCTACAAGCTTTAATAATTCAGGCGTACCAGTTGCTATTGCGTATTTTTCTACAAAACCTGGGTATGACTGAGTCAGCTCTAGTTTTTCAATAAGTGCATCACGTACGCTTAGCTCTTCATCACCTACTTTTACAATGCTTGTTGCATCTATTTGAGTAAGTGTAAGTACTTCATCAACTAATACATCATCATTTAAAAAGTACACACCTAACGAATCACCTGGTGTGTAAGTAATGTCAGAACCTTCAAGCGAAATTTCAACGTGGCGTACATCTTTAGTTGAGTCGCGACCGGTAATTTTTTGAACTGTTAATAGCTCTGCTTCAAATGGATTTTGTTTTGTATATTGGCTTGAAGCGGTCGTTGGTGCGCCAAATGGCATTGATACAACTTGACCACCAGCGGCTTCTTGCTGCGCTTTTAAATCAGGTTCAAATGCATCAACTGCACCGGCAATCCATGTTGCAGCTTCATCTTCGTAATCTACATCTAAATCAGCACGTTGATATATGGTTTGCGCACCGAGTTTATTTAAACGCTCTTCAAAATCTTTTGCTGTTTGGCAGAAAAACTCATAGCTAGAATCACCTAAGCCAATAACCGCTATTTTTACATCGTCTAGTTTTGGCGCTTTTTTAGTGGCTAAAAATTCGTGAAGTGTTTCTGCGTCTTCAGGTGGCTCACCTTCGCCGTAAGTAGATACAACGATAGTTAAAAACTTTTCTTTTTTCAGGGCTGTTGGTTTGTAATCTGACATGCTAACAAGCTTAACGGCTAAGCCTCGCGACTCAGCCTGCTCTTTCATTTTGGTAGCTACACCTTTTGCGTTACCTGTTTGCGAACCATATAAAATAGTTAGCGCTGCTGCATCACCCGCAGCCGGTACGCCTGCCGTAGGAGCACCTAACGCAGCCGAATTAGCATTTGCAGCTAAGTAACCACTTACCCACGCTTGTTGAATTGGATTAAGTTCAGCCACTAAACCTTGCAGCTTTTGTACTTGATCTTGCGATAGCGGGCTTGCCGCAGCATTTAGTTGACCTAACAACATGAATCGATTCCCCATAACCCTGAAAATTAAACACAACACACTTTGTGTATTGTTAAAAATGAGTTTTACCTCATCCAGAGCGTATCTGTTGAGGTTTTCTAAGTATGTAGGATAACGGGCTCTGCATAGATAAAAAAAGAATAGAATCTGCTTTGATATTCCATTTAGTTATTAATTTATAAAAACACCTTCAAAAACAGATTAAAGGACGATTATTGCCTTTTATGGCACTTTAAATTAACAATTTTGCAACTAACTAATGTAGGGTATATTCCTCATTCAAAATAAAAATAGGAACAACTATGTTACACGGGAAATATAAAAATAAACTACTTAGTACCGCATTGTTACTTGGCTCATTACCTGTAATGGCCAATGTAGCTAATGGCGGCTTTGAACAATGGACTGGCAATACACCTGATGCATGGACTACGATAGATAGCGGAATTGCTTTATCTCGCTCAACCAGTACAGTTAAAAGCGGTAGTAGCTCTGCTGCTGTAAATGTAACAACAGGATCGCAAAGTAACACTGATTTACTACAACAAGTTGCTGTAGAAGCAGGTAAAACCTATAACTTTTCGGCTGATGTTTACCACACCGAAGGTAAAATTAAAGCTCGCTTGTATGTAGATGGTTATCAAAGCTATTCAAATCAAGCACAAACTAACCAATGGCAAACAGTTAGCCATAGCTATTCAGCAAGTAGTGATAAAACAATTAGCGTAGGGCTTAGGTTTTATGATGTAAGTGGATTTAATGGCAACGAAACCGTATACGTAGATAACTTTTTACCAAACGCTGATGGCAGCGCATCAACAAGCTGTACCGACAATAGCCTTACCTTAACGCTTAATACCGATAATTACGGTAGCGAAACTAGCTGGGCCGTTAATAACAATCAAGGTAGTGCTTTTGCTAACGGCAGTGGTTACGCATCAAACACTCAGTATGATGAGCAAATATGCCTAACTGATGGAACTTACACACTTGTTATTAACGACAGCTACGGCGATGGCATGTGTTGTTCAACAGGTAATGGCAGTTATGCGCTTAAGCAAGGCTCTACCACACTTGCTAGCGGTGCAAGTTTTAATAATACAGACAGCACGGCATTTACTTTAGGTAGTGGCTCTGGTGATGGCGGCGGGACCAACCCAACACCCACTGGCTATTATGTTACTGCTCAAGGGCTATCGGGTTATGCACTAAAAACTGAGCTTTATAATATTATTAAAGATCATAATGCACAGGGTTACTCGGCTATTTGGAATTTTTACGACTCGTCTGCACGTGATACATACTTTGAAAACGATAACAGCATTTTAGATATGTATAGCGAAAAACCAAACGGCTCAGATAGCTACAATTATGCTGCGGTGAGCGATCAATGTGGTAACTATAGTGGAGAAGGCGGCTGTTACAACCGTGAGCATTCATTTCCTAAAAGCTGGTTTGGCGGCACTATTGAGCCAATGAACTCAGATGTGCATCATATTTACGCAACCGACGGTTATGTAAACTCAAAACGTAGTAACTTCCCATTTGGTGAAGTAGCAAGCGCTTCATTTACATCAACTAACGGAAGTAAATTAGGTTCTGCCGCAAATTCATTAAATTACTCAGGTACTGTATTTGAGCCAATTGACGAATTTAAAGGTGACTTTGCTCGCGCTTATTTTTACATGGCAACGCGCTACGAAAATGTAATAGGCACTTGGCAAACCAAAACGACCTCAAGTAATGCTGTACTTAATGGTTCAAGCAACCAAGTATTCGAGAACTGGGTTGTAGCCATGCTGCTTAACTGGCATAACAGCGATCCTGTAAGCCAAATGGAACTTGACCGTAACCAAGCAGCGTTTGAATTTCAAGGCAATCGTAACCCGTATATCGACCACCCTGAATTTGTAGAAATGATTTGGTAAAAGTGAGCAGTTAAAACAAAAGCCTTTGCAAATGCAAAGGCTTTACCTTTTAGTGTGTAATATTTTTTAGAAATATGATGGTTTAAGCTAATTATAAGAAACAGCTGCGATAAGTGACTTTTCAGCTCTGTTTTTCATCAACGTTAAAAGTGAATGATGAAAATCTTGAAATATCACCTCCCCCCATATTCGCGAATAAACACCAAAATTTGTATTATCTTGCACGGTCGTTTTTAACGTTAAAATCGTATTGCCGCTTTTATCTTCACTTAACTCATATCCACCGTAAAGAGGTGAAAAGTATTCACCGCCTAGTTTTACGTGTTTATCGAGTGCGTCATCGGGGATAGCATCAGGGTCTATATCAAATCTATAATGCATCTGTTTATTTGGTTGCCAGTCGGTTATTACTTCTTTAAACACAACGCCTTTTTGCCAAGTACTTGTGCGAACAGCGCCTATACCGCTAGCATTCATACTTGCCTTTAATGGCTTTGGTACGCCAATTAATTGAGTGAGTGAAAAAGGCACTTCCTGCTGTCTCTTATACACAAATCCCTGCTAAGAAATTAGCGGGGATTTTTTTGAACTAAATCTCAATGTCATGATCAGATCTTCAAATCTTGTTTGAGGGCACATTATGATTAACGAACATACTCATTGGGCAAAACAACAATTCGGTAAATCGGACTTAGGTGATCCAAGAAGAACAGCGCGTCTGGTAAAGTTAGCATCAACGCTTGCAAATGAACCAGGAAAACCACTTGTGAACATCACTCAATCCCCCGCCGATATGGAAGGTGCCTACCGCTTTATTCGCAACGAGAATATTGACGCAACGGCTATAGCAGAGTCAGGCTTTAAAGCCACGGTTGAACAAGCAAAAAGTCATAACTTATTACTCGCATTAGAAGACACGACCACACTAATTTATAAACATTCCTCCATTCGAGATGATTTGGGTCATGTCGGACGAGGAGCAAAACAACGAGGCTTGTTAGCTCATAGCGTATTACTGTTTGCGCCAGACACAAAGCAAGTTGTGGGATTAATTGAACAGTCTCGCTGGAGTCGTGATATCAACACGATTGGAAAAAGAGAAAAACACGCGACGACTTCTTACGAAGAAAAAGAAAGTTACAAGTGGGAGTCAGCGTCACGAGCGATGGCAGAGCGGCTGCAAGGACAAATGGCGAACGTGATATCGGTGTGTGACCGCGAAGCGGACATCTACGAATACTTGCAGTATAAACTGAGCGAGCAGCAACGATTCGTCGTACGCTCGATGCAAAGTCGTCATATTGAAGAAGGTGAGGATAAGCTCTATGCGTTTGCAAGCGAGCTGATGAGTGCAGGCACCAAACACATCCACATTGCACAAAAAGGAGGAAGAAAAGCCCGAAGCGCAACACTGGATATCACCTATGCGCCAGTGACACTCAAAGCGCCTTACAATAAGAAAGGACACTCCCTCCCAGTTTACTATGTCGGCTGTGCAGAGCGAGGAAACGCTGAGAACGGCTTAAGCTGGCACCTATTAACCAGTGAACCAGTCACCAGCAAAGAAGACGCTTTAGCTATCATCACCTACTATGAGCACCGTTGGCTTGTAGAGGAATACCATAAAGTCTGGAAAAGTGATGGTACGGATATCGAAAGTTTACGCCTTCAAAGCCAAGATAACATGGAAAGATTGGTGACGATTAATGGCTTTATTGCGACGCGAATATTGCAACTAAAGTTCACCAATGAGCAGCCTGATTCTCCAAGTTGTGAACAACTGTTATCTCCCAAAGCATGGAAGTTATTGTGGTTAAAGAGAATAAAAACACCATTGCCTGAAACTGCTCCAAATATGTCATGGGCGTATCAGGAACTGGCAAAGTTAGGAGGCTGGAAAGATACCAAGCGCACAGGGCGTGCATCTGTGAAAGTGTTATGGCAAGGATGGCTTAAGTTACAAGCCATCCTGGAAGGCTACGATTTAGCAAAATCTCTTGAGTCAGACTTGTGATCAAGAGACAGCTTCCTGTGGTTTTATGTCACTCACATTAGCTAACTGCTGCCACACAACATTGATGGGCGCGTTAATAGCTATTGAATTTGTTACTTCGTATGTTTTTGATAAATGTAAAAAGTTAACTTCAATAGGTGAGAGCAATATAGGTAACAACGCGATTGATAATAAAGAACTATTCGCTTTTTTTATTTTACGTTTTCTAACAAAGCCCGCAAGTAACCCACCAATGCTGGCAAAAAACATAAAAGCAGGCAAAGCCATTGCCACACAAATGCTCCCTTCAAGCAAAGTAATTATACTTACAAATAAAAAAACAAAAATAGGCTGCCAAGCAATCGTGATCATTTGCCTTTTAGTTAATGTTTTTGATTCGTTGTACTCAAAGTGAATACGAATATAGCCAATAGCAACAGGCACTAAAAACATAAATGATATAGAGACTAAGCTACCTAAATTGTAAGCATTGACTAGCTCTACAAACAGCCGCATAAATATGCCGTAAAGCGTACCAAGTAAAATACCAATTGATTTAGGGGAGTTGAGTTGCATCTCTATTCTTTATTGTTGTTATTAACAATCCGAAAGTAACAGAAGTATTATTTCACCACAAATAAAACGAAATTAACGGCTGCTACCAATAAGCTTTTCAAACAAAGCGGCTTTTACAGCCACTAAGACTAAAGGATAATAACCTGCCATTAACACTATTCCCCGCTATAAACAGTGATCAAACTCCTTGAAATAAAAATCAAACCATTGATTTGTAATAACTTTAAATCATTTTGTGTAATTTTATAATTTTTAACGTAAAGCTGATTGTCAGATTAACTGTATTAAAAACAACCATGCACGACCTTTTGCCTATACATCCCAGCCTAAGAGCTGATTTACCCTGCATGTTCAATATTCATTTGCTTTAACAAAAGCCGTATTTATTTGATTAAGCAACAATGTTGCAGGAGAACGCATGCAAACTACACCACCCGGTGATGCACCATCAAACACGCACAAGGATGCTCAAAGCTACGAGCAACTTCACAAGCCGAGTTCAGAGTTTAATACTCGCGACGAGTATCTCGAACATGAATTACAAATTATGCAGCCTAAGCGCTGGCGTCCGAATTTACCGTTTAGAGATTACCGATTTGAATTTGAAGACACCATTCCTGCAATGGCGGGCACTATTGGTAAAGTCGTTATGGTGGGGGCTATTGCGGCAACATTTGCAGCGCCTCTTGGATTAAGCGATGCCTTTGTTTTAGAAAATGTGCGCTACGAATTACTCATTGTTTCTATTTTTATCATCTTATTCTCAGGCTTTATTTTACCTACAGCCAACTTGGCTGGTACTCACGGCCCGCTTATTCCGTTAATTCCTATTGTTGTTGCTGCTGGCGGTCACCCTATGGCGTTTGGCTTACTCATTGGTGCCTTTGGTTTTATTTTAGCCATAACCAAGGGAGGAAGTATGCTCGCGCGCCTAACCAGTAAAGGTGTATGTGGCGGGCTACTTATTTATTTAGGCTTTATTGGTACTATTTCGCAAGTTAAAAAGCTGTTTGCTTGGGCTGAAGCTATTGATATGGCACACATTGCGTTTATTGTTATTTTAGCCACCATTTTATTGTATGCGCTATTAGAGCACTTTAAAAAGCGTTGGTTAGCCGTGCCGTTAAGTTGCCTTATTGGTGGCGTGGTTGCCTTTGCCTTAGGCGCACCGTTTGAGTTTCATACTGCACCGGGTTTACCAAATATGAACCCAGCTTACTGGTGGGGCGAAAACACGGGCTGGATGCTTGGCCTACCAACGCTTGAAAGCTTTGTTGTTGTACTCCCATTTGCAGTGCTCGCCGTTGCTATGTGGTCTCCTGATTTTTTAGGCCATCAAGTATTTCAAAAAATAAGCTATCCGCAACGCACTGAAAAAGTACAAATGAATATCGACGACACCATGCTAAGTGCATCGGTTAGACAAACATTCGGCTCACTTGCCGGTGGTGCTAACTTTGCCTCCTCTTGGGGTACTTATATTGTGCCTGCCGCTATTGCTAAACGCCCTATACCTGCTGGCGCTATTTTAACTGCATTATTTTGTATTATTGCTGGTTTATGGGGTTACCCTATGGATTTAGCAATTTGGCAGCCGGTATTGTGTGTAGCGCTTATTGTTGGGGTGTTTATCCCGCTACTTGAAGCTGGCATGGAAATGACGCGCGAAGGTAAAACGACGCAATCAGCCGCTATTGTGGTGTTTGCTTCGACCTTGGTTAATCCTGCTTTTGGTTGGTCACTTACTATGTTACTTGATAACTTAGGGCTGATTGGCTGTAAAGAGCGCAGCGCTGAGCTAACTAAAATGAGCCGCTGGGTGATTCCACTTATTATGTTTGTGTTACTTACCACTGTAATGGCAATTGTAGGCATGTTACCCGGTATACCTGCGTTAATGGCTGACTTTAGGCATTAACCTTTAGCTACCACATCTAATATTTACCCACAAAAAAGCACGGCAATTGCCGTGCTTTTTTGATATTTATTTAACTCGCTTCGATTAGAAGAATGTCAATCACCAACACCCCACCACTCTGGTATAGGGTTTGGTTGAACATTAAAAAGTTCAGATAACTTTTTCACAATATCAAAAGATTTTTTACCATCGATGTGCTTTTCAAGACCTTTTGCTACAGTGCCGAATAGCGGATCAAGAACAACATCTACACCATGAGTACGAGCTAACTTTGCAGCCGGAACGAAGTCAGCATCAGAAGCTATTAGAACCATAGTATCTACAAACTGACTAAGGGTAAGGGTTGTTATATCTATACCTATACGTGTATCTACACCTTTTTGTTGAAAATCAGGATGGAAATCCTCAGGCGTGAGTTCGTCAATACGCTTATCCCCTTTTAGCAAACTTTTTTGAGCGTATTCGTTGAGAATCCAACGCTTAGTAGCAGCAAGCTCACCCATTCGCAAAGCAACTTTTCTCGTTTTCGATAGTTGCTGGTGAAGGTCTAGCTGTCGAATAGTTCTAGGATCTGTCTTAAAGTTCTTCGTTCTTGCCCCTCCTTTATCTCCCGGTCGTACAACCGGTTCGCGTAACTGCTCAGTAAAAGGAGGTGCGTCGTAGTAATAAATACGATAGAGAATATCTTTTTTCAAATGGACTTGATGTTGGTCTATGATGTGCAACATTATGGAAACCATATGTTCAGGTAAGACTTTCTGAGCCCCAAAGTATTTCCGGCTAAAAAACTCTACCCGCCTTACAAAGAACCCTCCGTCTACAAAAACTGCAATTTTATTATCCATTTATATGCTCACAAAAACGCAAAAAGCCCGGGACTGCTGATATCCGCTAAAAATATGGATATGAGCTGTGCCGAGCCGATGCATCAAATTTACTGTATGCTGACGATCATGTCAAATATATTTAGCGTTACTGCCAAGAACGCTCAGTCGCTAGTTGTTTTTCAAACGCATCAATTTGTGGGTTTAGCGTTTCGGTTACACCAATAAAGTCTAAACCACTTAACAAACGTTCTTTTACCTCTTTACTAATATCAAAACTAATTGGTGCAAACTTACTGCTTGTTAGTGTTTGATTTTCAAGATCGATTTCAATGTTAATATCGTCGTGCTGCTCGCTAAGTACAAACAATTGCTCAAGCGTATCGGCAGGTAATGCAATGGCTAGCATTTGGTTGTTACCACAATTATTAAAGAAAATATCTGCAAAGCTTTCAGCCAAAATTACTTCAAAACCATATTGCTTAAGCGCCCATGGCGCGTGCTCACGAGATGAGCCACAACCAAAGTTATCGCGCGTTAATAATATTTGCGCGCCTTGGTAACAAGGGCGATTTAAAATAAAGTCAGGGTTTGGCTCGTCGTTATCTAGGTAGCGCCAATCATAAAATAATGCAGCATCAAAACCTTCACGGCTAGTTGATGTTAAAAACTGCTTAGGAATAATTTGGTCAGTATCAACATTGTTTTTATCAAGTGGGGCCATTAAGCCACTAAAAAATACGCTCATTAGGCTTCTCCTCTAATATCAACAAAGTGACCATGTATTGCAGCGGCTGCAGCCATTGCGGGGCTAACTAAATGGGTACGCCCGCCACGACCTTGGCGACCCTCAAAGTTACGGTTAGAAGTAGATGCACAACGCTTGCCTGCTCCTAGGCGGTCATCGTTCATCGCTAAACACATAGAACAACCTGGTTCGCGCCATTCAAAGCCAGCGGCTTTAAAAATATCGGCTAAGCCTTCGTCTTCGGCTTGTTTTTTAACTAAGCCAGAGCCCGGTACAATTAACGCCTCTATGCCGGCTACCACATGTTTGCCTTCAACAATTTTTGCAGCAGCGCGCAAGTCTTCAATGCGGCTATTTGTACATGAGCCAATAAATACCGTGTCTACTTTCGCGCTTGATAATTTATCGCCCGCTTTTAAGTCCATGTATTTAAGTGCGCTGCGAATGGCATCGGCTTTAATTAAATCTGGCTCTTTATCTGGATCGGGTATGCACTCATCAACACCAATTACTTGCTCTGGGCTTGTGCCCCAGGTAATTTGCGGCTGAATGTCGTCGGCATTTAGCTCAACAACTAAATCAAAGTGTGCGCCTTCATCCGTTTTTAATGTTTCCCAATATTCAACGGCTGCATCAAAATCTGCGCCTTTTGGTGCAAACGGACGACCTTTTAAGTAATCATAAGTAATTTGGTCAGATGCAATCAAACCCGCTTTTGCACCCATTTCTATGCTCATATTACATAGCGTCATACGGGCTTCCATTGAAAGTGCTTCAATGCCTGCACCACAAAACTCTGCTACATAACCTGTGCCACCAGCGGTACCTAACTTGCCAATTACCGCCATAATTAAATCTTTAGCCGTAACCGTTGGACGCAATACACCGTTAATTTGAATTTTTAACGATTTCGCCTTTTTTTGCTGTAGCGTTTGCGTTGCTAATACGTGCTCAACCTCAGACGTACCAATACCATGCGCTAATGCGCCAAACGCACCATGCGTAGAGGTATGGCTATCGCCACATACAATGGTTGTGCCAGGCAAAGTAATCCCTTGCTCTGGGCCCATTACGTGCACAATACCTTGATTAATTGAGTTTAAATCGTAAAGCACAATACCAAACTCTTTACAGTTTTTATCAAGCGCCATTAATTGGTTTTTAGATACTTCGCTTGCCGCATCAAGTGATCGGCTCTTAGTCGATACGTTGTGATCCATCGTTGCAAAGGTTTTTTCTGGGCAACGTACAGTACGGTTTTTTTCACGTAGACCAGCAAAAGCCTGCGGAGAAGTAACTTCATGCACTAAATGGCGGTCAATATAAAGTAAGTCGGTTTGCTCGTTTATGCTGGCAACGGTATGTGATTGCCAAATTTTTTCGTATAACGTTTGGGCCACTTGCTAATTCCCTAATCTGTTTGAGTTGCAGCATAACGGTGCTGCAACTTTAATATGTTATTAAATGCGTGAAACGATGGCTGCTGCCACATCGCTTGTGCTGTAACCTGCATTTGGATATATATCTGGTGTGCCAACGCCTGCTTCTACGGCTTCTGCTACTGCTTTTTCAATGGTGCGTGCAGCTTCGTCTTGCCCTAGCGAGTAACGTAGCATTAATGCGGCACTTAAAATTTGTGCTATTGGGTTTGCAACGCCTTTACCTGCAATATCTGGTGCTGAACCGCCTGCTGGCTCGTACAACCCAAAGCCCGATTGATTCAAGCTTGCCGATGGTAATAAGCCCATTGAGCCTGTGATCATGGCGCACTCATCTGACAAAATATCGCCAAATAAGTTATCGCAAAGTAATACATCAAATTGGCTAGGCTGCTTAACTAACTGCATAGCGGCGTTATCTACGTAAATGTAATCTAAGCTTACTTCTGGGTAGTCTTTGCTTACTTCGGTTACTACTTCGCGCCATAATACGCTTGATGCAAGTACGTTTGCTTTATCAACCGAGGTAACATGGTTACTACGTAGTTTTGCAGCTTCAAAAGCAAAGCGTGCAATACGTTCAATTTCTTTTCGTGAGTATGTTTGCGTATCAAATGCAAACTCTTCTGCGCCTTCACCACTGCGGCCTTTTTCACCAAAGTAAATGCCACCGGTTAGCTCGCGCACACATAAAATATCAAACCCTTTTTCGCTGATATCAGCGCGAAGTGGCGACGCTGCACTTAATGCAGGTAATAACTGTGCAGGGCGTAAATTACAAAACAAACCAAAGTGCTTACGAAGCGGCAATAACGATGCGCGCTCAGGCTGCTCGTTTGGTGGTAAGTTTTCCCATTTAGGACCGCCTACCGAACCAAATAAAATAGCGTCTGAGTTTTCACACGCAGTAAGTGTACTCTCTGGTAATGCTTTACCAAATTCGTCAATGGCTGCGCCGCCAATTGCATAATGCTCGCGGTTTAGGGTAAAACCAAACTTATTGCTCACAGCATCAAGTACTTGCTCTGCTGCTGCCATTACTTCTGGACCAATACCGTCGCCAGCTAATACCGCAACGCTGTAGTTTGTTTTACTCATCCTGCTTTCCTTTGTTGTTTTAAATCAGACACTTTTTGTGCACGATAAATTAAGTTATAAACACGGATCATGGCGCGTACCGACGCTTCAACCACATCCGCTGCAATGCCCGCACCGTGGTAAGGTCGGCCATCGTATTTAGCTATAATATTCACTTGGCCTAATGAGCTTGCACCTTGGCCTGTCGCTTCTAAGTTATATTCAATCATTTCAACGCTCATACCGGTTAAGCGCTCAATAGCTGCAAACGAAGCTTCAACTGGGCCATTACCTGTCGCGGCTTCTTGTTTAGCTTCGCCATCAATGCGCATTCCAATAGTAGAGCTTGCTACCGATTGTGAGTTAGAGGCTGAGTTAACAAATTCTAATTGGTATTTTTCGTCTTTGTCGTTAATTTGATTAAAGTAAATCATCGCCTCAAGGTCGTAATCGTATACTGTGCCTTTTTGGTCAGCCAATTCGATAAAGCTTTTATATAAGCCATCCATATCGTAATCAGATTTTTGATAGCCTAATTCTTCTAGGCGATGCTCAATAACATGACGACCCGAACGCGAAGTCATATTTAATTGGTTGCTTGGCACACCCACGCTTTCTGGCGACATAATCTCATAAGTATTTTGCGCTTTTAATACACCGTCTTGGTGAATGCCAGAGCTGTGTGCAAAGGCGTTTTCGCCAACAATCGCTTTATTTGGCTGTACTGGCATATTACAAATTTTAGCCACTTGGCGAGATGCGCGGTAAATTTCTTCACTTTTAATATCTGTGTATACTTTTAAGTGGTCGTGGCGCATTTTCATGATCATCGCCACTTCTTCAAGCGAGCAGTTACCAGCACGCTCACCAATGCCATTAATAGTACACTCAATTTGACGTGCGCCGGCTTGCACTGCAGCTACTGAGTTTGCTACTGCTAAACCTAAATCGTTGTGGCAATGCACACTTAAGCGCGCTTTATCAATATTTGGCACGTTATTCATTAAATGACGGATCATCGCAGCGTATTCGTCTGGCGTTACAAAACCAACGGTATCTGGCAAGTTAATCGTTGAAGCTCCGGCGTTAATTGCCTGCTCAACAATTTTACATAAATCCCAATGCGGCGTACGACCGGCATCTTCACACGAAAACTCAACATCATCAGTATAGTTACGTGCCAATTTAATTGATTTAACAGCCATTGCCGTTGCATCGTCTAGGCTCATACGTAATTTATGTTCAAGGTGCAAAGGGCTTGTAGCAATAAAAGTATGAATACGGCTTTGTTGTGCTGTGCGAAGTGCTTCGCCACAGGCTTCAATGTCTTTAGCAACAGAGCGTGCCAAACCACAAATAATCGGGCCTTTTACTTCGGTTGCAATACGTTGCACCGAGCGAAAATCAGCAGGGCTCGAAACCGGAAAACCCACTTCCATCACATCCACATTCAAGCGGCTAATTGTATGTGCTAATTGAATTTTATCATCTTCAGTAAGGCTTGCTTTAAGCGCCTGTTCGCCATCACGTAAGGTGGTATCAAAAATCCATACTTTATCTTGCTCTTGCATAACTGCCCCTCATTCCTATGTTACCCAAATTTCAATTAATCCCAGCCGCGAGATAAAAAAAACCCCGCAATTGCGGGGTTTTTAGTGTTCAACTCGATGCAAACACACTAATCCCCGCTTACTTGCCATAGCAGTAAGAGGTTAAGTTTTAGTGTAATTAAACGAATAATATGCATCTTGTTTTCTTGTGTGTGTGTTCAGTGAAGCCTATTTTTAACATTCATAGCCGCACCAAGCAAGCATAAATATTCCACATAATAGATTTAAAAACGATTCAATTGGGTTTTTTAATTCAACATAGGTCCATATAAAGAATTAAAATAACAAATACGTAACCAGCGACGCTTAAATTAATAAGCACTGCAATATACCGTGCTTATATTAACTTTTTGCAATTTTTTTAAGCTATGCTTCTTTATTCGTTTCTCTTACGTAATGCCCGGCTCCACGAGTAATATAACGCAGCTGCCAAATAACGCGCTCAATCAATTCGTCGCGTTGCAATCCTTCTATATCGAGCGCTTCTGCACCCGCATTAAATACGAGCGTTACCATAGATTCAGCCTGAATATAGGCATGCATAGCATTACATTTAGTTTCACTTTCTAAATAATGAGCCAGCTCTAAAATAAAATGTTTTACTTCGCGGGCTACAGCGGCTCTAAATGCTTTAGAAGTCCCAGATCGTTCTCGCAGCAACAACCTAAATTGGTTACTTGAGTTATCAATAAACTCCATAAAAGTAACCACTGAGGTATTTATAACACTGCCGCCATCGTTTGCTATTCGTCTGCGTGCTTGACGCATTAGTTGGCGAAGAGTTAAGCCTGCTTCGTCTACCATGGTTAAACCTAGCTCATCCATGTCTTTAAAATGACGATAAAAAGAAGTTGGGGCAATACCAGCTTCTCGTGCTACTTCGCGTAAACTTAAATTCGAAAAACTATGATCAGCACTCAGCTGATTAAATGCCGCTTGAATTAACGCCTGTCGTGTTTTTTGTTTCTGTTGCGCTCTAACACCCGACATCAACAGCTCCCTGAATTATTTTATATGAATATTTAGTGATATTAGCTCAATTGTACAGTCTAATACTTGACGACGAGAGTTTGAAATACTATTTTAGCTTACAGTTGTACGCTGAGATTGAGAATTATGAATAAACCACCGATTATTTGGACAAACGTCCTATTTTTTAGCCTAACCTTTTTGGCGGCTGCCACACTTGTACCTTGGTACGCCATTAGCTACGGATTTACCAGCGCGCATTGGATTGCTTTTGTTGGCTGCATGTTTTATGCAGGCTTATCAATTACTGCCGGCTACCATCGATTATGGGCACATAAAACCTATAACGCACACCCTGCTGTTGAATTTATTTTTGCGCTTGGCGGTGCTTTTGCACTACAAAACAGTGCTTTGCATTGGAGTAGCGATCACCGTATACATCACGGTCAAGTTGACGACCCAATAAAAGACCCTTACGCGGCTACCAATGGTTTTTGGTATAGCCATATCGGCTGGATGTTACGTGACTACCAAGGCGATAGCTACAACGACTATAGTAATTGTCGTGATTTACAACGAAATAAAGTCGTTATGTGGCAACATAAGCACTACTTAAAACTAGCACTTGCTATGAACGTAGGTTTGCCTCTTGCACTTGGTTTATTAGTTGGTGATGTGTGGGGTATGTTAATTCTTGCAGGTTTACTACGCTTAGTACTAAGCCAACACTTTACCTTTTTTATAAATTCGGTTGCACATATTTGGGGCTCTCGCCCATACACCGAAAAAAATACGGCACGCGATAACGGTTTTTTAGCGTTATTTACATACGGTGAGGGGTATCACAACTTCCACCATATTTTTGCAAGCGACTACCGTAACGGTATTAAATGGTTTCATTACGATCCAACAAAATGGATGATCCGCTCTTTAGCCGCTGTTGGTTTAGCCAATAAACTAAAGCGTACACCTGTTGAACGTATCGAAAAAGCAAAGGCCGAAACGCTAATGAGCAAAACGCAAACGCGTCTTGCAAAATTGCCTTTAGCACAAGATAAGATTACATTATTACAACAAGAGTACGATTTACTGCTGAAAAAACTGCAAAATTATTGTTCACTACAAAAACAAGTGTTAGAAGTTAAAAAAAATAACATGGCAAAGCAGTGTGAACGCTCAGCATTAATGGCACAATACCATGAGTTGGAAGCCGCCTGGGAAAATCAAAAACAGGCATGGCTAGCACTTAATGCGAGGTTATTAAAAGCCTCTTTTAATTAATTTAGGAGTGGCTGTGGCCAAACAACCAGAACAAAAAAAAGTACCCGTGACATACCAATATGATGCAATAATTATTGGCACGGGTCCTGGCGGTGAAGGTACCGCCATGAACCTTTCAAAAAACGACAAAAAAGTAGCGGTTATTGAACGCCAAGAATCAGTTGGTGGCGGTTGTGTACATTGGGGAACAATTCCTTCAAAAGCGCTTCGCCACTCTGTTAGCCGCTATATTGAATACAAAGCAAATCCGTTATTTAATGTTGGTGAGCGCCCTAGCCGCTTAACATTTCCTGATATTTTACGTCATGCCAGTTCTGTTATTTCTAAGCAATCTAATTTACGTAGCAGCTTTTACGATCGTAACCGCATTCATATGTTTCAAGGTGATGCGAGCTTTGTAGATAAGCACACAATTGAAGTAAAAAGAAATGATGGTTCAACTGAGCGACTGACCGCTAAAACGATTGTTATAGCAACGGGCTCACGCCCTTATCGCCCACCAGAAGTCGATTTTACGCATTCTCGTATTTATGAGAGCGACACTATTTTAGGTCTTAAACACGACCCTCACCGCGTACTTATATACGGCGCTGGTGTAATTGGTTGTGAGTACGCTTCTATATTTAAAGGTTTAGGCGCTAAAGTTGATTTAGTTAATACACGCGACCGACTACTTGCTTTTATGGATGCTGAAATATCTGACGCGCTTAGCTATCACTTTTGGAACAGCGGTATTGTTATTCGTCATAACGAAGAGTTTGACCGAATAGAAACGCGTGACGACTGCGTTATTATGCATTTAAAATCAGGCAAACGCGTAAAAGCTGACTGTATTTTATTTGCTAATGGCCGTACTGGTAACACTGATACATTAAACCTTGAAGCCATTGGTTTAAAAGCTGATAGCCGTGGCCAATTAAAAGTTAACGAAACATATCAAACAGAAGTTGATAACGTTTACGCTGTAGGTGATGTAATTGGCTATCCAAGCCTTGCAAGTGCTGCGTTTGACCAAGGTCGTATAGCTGCTGATGCAATTGCGTGTGGTAACTGTGACGACCGCCTGATTGTTGATATTCCGGCCGGTATTTATACCATCCCAGAAATGAGCTCAGTCGGTAAAACCGAGCAAGAGCTTACAGCCGCTAAAGTACCATATGAAGTTGGCCGTGCTCAGTTTAAGCATTTGGCACGTGCGCAAATTGCTGGTACTGAAGTAGGTAGTTTAAAAATATTATTCCACACCGAAACCAAAGAAGTACTTGGCGTACATTGTTTTGGCGAGCGTGCCTCTGAAATTGTTCACATTGGCCAAGCTATTATGGAACAAAAAAATGGTGGCAATAATATCGACTACTTTGTAAATACCACATTTAACTACCCAACCATGGCTGAAGCCTACCGTGTTGCGGCATTAAATGGTTTAAATCGCTTATTTAAATAACTGCTTAAATAATACCAATCCGCAATAATACTTAATCAATTTGAGGGGTTAAATCTGACGTTAACTACGTTAAAAATTTCTGATATAGAACACTAAATAACGAAATTTTTGCCTTGTTATCGACACGATTTTCTTCCCTCAAAATAGATCACTTAATTAAGCGAATTGGTATAAGTAGTTTTAAAAGCCTTTATAAATAGGTAACAAAAAACCCGCAACTTAGCGGGTTTTTTACTTTTAAACAGTTTTAAAGTTTATTTAAGTAGCTATTACTTATGGTACTTAGCACTTAGCTCATGTACTGCATTAATGAATACACCAGCATTTTCAGGATCTACATCTGGTGTAATACCGTGGCCTAAGTTAAACACGTGGCCATTGCCTGTACCGAAGTCTTCTAAAATAGTGCCTACTTCTTGGCGAATACGCTCTGGTGTACCGTGTAACATAGATGGGTCCATATTACCTTGTAGAGCTACTTTATCACCCACACGGCGTTTAGCGTCGCTAATATTAATAGTCCAATCAAGACCAATTGCATCACAACCTGTTGCTGCAATAGCTTCAATCCATTGACCACCATTTTTAGTAAACAAAGTAACCGGTACTTTACGACCATCGTATTCACGAATTAAGCCATCTACAATTTTATGCATATATTGCAGTGAAAATTCGTTGTAATCGCGCGGGCTTAATACACCACCCCATGAGTCAAATACCATTAGCGATTGCGCGCCAGCTTTAATTTGAGCATTTAAATAATCAATAACTGAGTCAGCTAACTTATCGAGTAATAAATGAAGTGTTTGCGGCTCTGCAAACGCCATTTTTTTGATTTTACCAAATACTTTGCTGCTACCGCCTTCAACCATATAAGTTGCTAGCGTCCAAGGTGAACCAGAAAAACCAATAAGCGGTACTTCACCTTTAAGTTCACGACGAATAGTGCTTACTGCGTTCATTACGTAGCCAAGCTCGTCTGTAGGATCTAACTTTGGAATTTTTTTAACATCAGCAAGTGATGAAATAGGACGTTCAAACTTAGGGCCTTCGCCAGTTTCAAAGTAAAGACCTAAACCCATCGCATCTGGAATCGTTAAAATATCACTAAATAATATAGCGGCATCTAACGGGTAGCGACGTAGTGGCTGCAGTGTTACTTCACATGCAAGCTCAGCATTACGGCACAGGCTCATAAAATCGCCCGCTTGTGCACGTGTAGCGCGATACTCTGGTAAATAGCGTCCTGCTTGGCGCATCATCCATACCGGAGTTACATCAACAGGTTGTTTTGCAAGTGCACGTAAATAACGGTCGTTTTTTAATTCGCTCATGGCGTAAATGATCCTAAGACTTGTATAAATTGTGCAAGATTGTACCACCATATTCTCCGACCCTCTATTGCTTAGGGACGAAAACAGCTTTACCTAGAGGCAGATCAATATAATGGCGTGCTTCAATCCATTTTGACTATAAAACAAGCAAAAAAGAATAACATTTAAAACTTTTTATTAATATGTTTGCAACATTACAAAAACCTTGTTATTGTTTGTCCCGCGTTAACAAAAACAATAATAAAAATCTTAAAACAATAAAAATAAATGTTTTAAAATAATAACAATAAAAATCATCTCATAAAAATAAGAAAGCTTGTTATAACAAGTCACTGAAAGAAATTAGACCACCGTAACTGGTGGTTTTTTCTTGCCTAAAATAAAATCTCTCGCCTTAGATTATATAAAAAGGTACACCCCTCAAAGTAGCTCAACTTTACTTGTTGATATACTCGCAAATTAAATATATCTTGATGTACATAAACTTATTATATTCTAATTGAAAGACCAACCCAGCTAGGAGAACAGTTATGCTGACGCGTGTAGAAAAAGCTCAACAAAAATGGGGTGGTAGCCACACAGTAATTGATAAATGGCTAAACGAACGCCAAGACCTTATTGTACTTTATTGCAAAATTGCAGGTTTTACGCCGTACGAAAAACAAGATCAAGCATTGCCAGAGCCAAAACTAATTGAATCATTTTGCCAACTTTTAATGGATTACCTATCTGCGGGCCATTTTGAAGTGTATGACGATATAGCAAAAGCATGTGAAAAAAAGGGCTTACAGAGCCAAGAGCTTGCAAACTCTATTTACCCGCGTATTTCCAGTACAACCGACATAGCGTTAGATTTTAATGATAAGTACGCTGAAGTAGACAAAGAAGACTTGTTAAAGGGTTTTGATGATGACTTATCTGTTATTGGTGAGGCATTAGAAGCACGCTTTGCACTTGAAGATGAGCTTATTGATAACTTGTTTTCTAATCACGCAAACTAATATGTTATTTACGCATATTAAAAAAGGGACCTAAGGTCCCTTTTTGCATTTACACAATAAACTTATTATTGTGCTGGTGCTTCTTCATTTTGAATTTCAAGTAATTCAACTTCAAATACAAGTGTTGAATTAGCTGGAATCTTACCTAAGTCACGGTCGCCGTAAGCAAGTTCTGAAGGAATAGTGAACTTGTACTTAGAACCCACTGACATAAGTTGTAAACCTTCAGTCCAACCAGCAATTACGCGGTTAAGAGGGAAAGTTGTAGGTTCGTTACGTGCATATGAGCTATCAAACTCAGTACCGTCTAATAAAGTACCTTTGTAGTGTACTTTAACTACATCAGTTGCTACTGGCTTTTCGCCATCGCCTTCGCTAAGTACTTCATACTGTAGGCCAGACTCAGTTACTGTAACGCCTTCTTTTTTAGCGTTGTCAGCTAGGTATTTAACACCCGCTTCTTTGCTTTTTTCAGACTCTACTTTTGCTTTTTCTTCTTGCTTAGTACGTACTGATGTATCTAGTTCAGTTAATACTTCGCGAATTTTTTCTTCGTCAATTTTTGCATTACCAGCAAGTGCATCTTCAAAACCACGGATTAAAAGTGCTTGGTCTAGCTCAATACCAATTTCTGTTTTGTCTGCTAGGTCTTTATTTAAAAAGTTACCTACAGATGCACCAATACCGTATGCTTGTTGCTGTTCTACAGTGTCTAATTTAACTTCAGCTTGTTCTTTTTTTGCTTCTTGATTACAAGCTGTAAGCGCTAAAACTGACGCTGCAATCAATGACAATCTAATCGTCTTTTTCATTTTAAATCTCCGACACACTTTGCAGTTGTCATTTTAATGTATTATTACTAGTTAAAGATTAACGGCCCACATGATAGGCTGCTTGTTTAATGACTAAATTCCACATTGTTAGCTAAACTAAAAACATATCCAGTGATTAGACAAACAACCTAGGCATTTAACGCGTCCTAGTCTAACCTCTCAGTCACTAAGAGTTAAGGGGAAATACCTGTAATATGTCGATATTTCGTACTTTTTTAATCGTATTTAGCTGTTTTTTAGCCATCGCCTGTACCGATAAAAAACAACACGCTGTAGCAAGTTACGAACATGCTGCACAAGGTGCGTTTTCATCAACACTTTCAAACGATGGTAAATACAGTTTGATCTCCTCTATCAACCATGGGGTCGCCCTGTGGGATAATCAACAGCAGGTACTAAAATACCAATGGTTTCAGCAGCAAGATCAAGACAGTTTGGTATACGCCGTTGCTATTGCTTTTGATAACAGCGTGGCTGTTACCGCCGAAAAAACCACGTTTGCTGTGTGGGATATAGCCACAGGCAAAAATAAAGGTTATTACAAAATACAAAAAGCCAGTATTCGCGATATTGCCATTAGCAATCAAGGCCGTAGTGTTTTATACGGCCGTAGCGACGGCGTTGTCGTATTTGTAAACCTAGAAACCGGACGTCGTATTGAGTTTTTAGGTCATCAAGATAAAGTTAATACCGTTGACCTGTCACCTAACGGGCATTACGCATTAAGTGGCTCTAACGATTATGTTGCTTACTTTTGGGACACACGTACAGGTCAAGTAATTCATCGTTTTAATCACCCAACGCGTGTTACCCAAGTAACGCTCGATCCACAAGGTCGCTATGCGTTTACGGCCGACAGTATGGCACAAGCAAATGTATGGAAGCTGACTACAGGTGATCTTGTGAGTAAACTGAAGTATATTGCGCGTCAGAAAATTTTTACTGCTGTGCGTTTTAACGAACAAGGCACTTTGCTTGCAACCGGCTCGCCAAATAAGCGCGTAGATTTGTGGCAAATACCAAGCGGTGAAAAAATTCAAACTTGGCAGGTTACCCCGCGCGAAGGCAGTAAGCCTAAATCTGCGGTGGTACTAGATGTGACATTTACAGATAACGGTAAGTCGTTGTTAACCGAAAGCTCCAGCGGTATCGCAGAGCGATTTATTATACGAGAGAATAATGAACACAATTGAACATCGCTTAATGGAACTTGAAGCCAAAGTGGCTTTTCAAGACGAAACAATTGAAGTCTTAAATGATGAAATAAAAGTGCACCAGCAACTGTTAGCAAAAATGAAACGCCAAACTGAGCTGCTAGCAGAAAAAATTAAAGAGTCGCAGTCATCATCGTCTATGATGTCTGAAGCACCTGAGCCGCCTCCACCGCATTACTAAAACCGGTAAAAATTAGGCAATAAAAAACCGGGTTAGTCGCCCGGTTTAAATACACCAATTACTTGTTCAAATTGACGAGTAGACGCCTGAACAGCGTTATCGGGTTGCGCCATTTTATGACCACACTCAACACACTCTACTTTTTCAACATCATGTTCTCTGTATAGCATCATAGTATCCATGGCTTTGCAGTCAGGGCACGATGCACCAGCAATAAATCGCTTCTTTTGTCTCACAACATTTTTCCTGTGGTTTGAACTGCCGCTATTTTATCGTATAACTTCACTTGTTGATACGCTTGATAAGAGCATTAAGTTCTATGTTATGATAGCGCCAACTTAACAAGGGCACAGCAAAGTAACGCATTCATGATCCAAATCTCAGAAATAGAACTACTTCGTGGCGGTAAAGCCTTATTAAAAAACGCATCAGCTACATTATTCCCAGAGCACAAAGTAGGCCTTGTTGGCGCTAATGGCTGCGGAAAATCAACGTTATTTGGTTTACTAAAATCAGAACTGCAACTAGATGCCGGTAACTGCAGCATTCCAAAAGATTGGTCTATTGCCTCTGTTAAGCAAGAGACACCTGCACTTGAAATAAGCGCGATTGATTATGTACTTCAAGGCCACCCAGAATACTACGCAATGCGTATAGCACTGCGTGAGGCCGAAAAAAACAACGATGGCGACACACAAGCCAAAGTACATATTCAGCTTGAAAATATTAAAGGCTACAGCATTGAGTCAACCGCCGGTGAGCTATTACACGGCTTAGGCTTTGCCAATAACCTAATAAAAAACCCTGTAAGCTCGTTTTCGGGTGGTTGGCGTATGCGTTTAAACCTTGCCCAAGCATTAATACGCGACGCCGATTTACTATTACTCGATGAGCCAACAAATCACCTTGATTTAGATGCCGTTTATTGGCTTGAACGATTTTTGCGTGCTTATACCGGCACCCTTGTACTTATATCGCATGACCGTGAGTTTTTAGATGCGGTGGTTGATCAAATTTGGCACGTAGATAAGCAACTTATTAACGTGTACAAAGGTAACTACTCGCAGTTTGAACGCCAAAAAGCAGAGCGCTTGCTACAACAACAAGCGATGTTTGATAAGCAACAAGATCAAATTGCACACTTAGAGCAATTTATAACGCGCTTTAAAGCAAAAGCCAGTAAAGCTAAACAAGCACAAAGCCGTGTAAAAGCACTGGAACGCATGGAAAAACTAGCGCCAGCACATGCCGACTCGCCATTTAACTTTGAGTTTGCAGAGCCAAAAGCATTACCAAACCCACTAATGACAATAGATAAAGCCAAAGCGGGTTATGGTGACGTCACTATTTTAAATAATATAGAGCTAAACCTTGTACCAGGTAGCCGAATTGCTTTACTTGGTCGAAATGGCGCGGGTAAATCAACGTTAATTAAACTGCTTTCTGGTGATTTAGAGCCGCAAGCGGGCGAAGTTATTCAGCATCACGGATTAAATATTGGTTACTTTGCGCAGCATCAGCTGGAATCTCTTGATTTAAAAGCCAGTGCAATAACGCACATACAACGACTAGACCCAAAAGCCACTGAACAATCACTACGTGACTTTTTAGGTGGTTTTGCCTTTATTGGCGATAAAGCACTTGAGCCTGTAGCCCCGTTTTCGGGCGGCGAAAAAGCACGTTTAGTACTTGCCATGTTGGTATATCAAAAGCCAAACTTATTATTACTGGATGAGCCAACCAACCACCTTGATTTAGAGATGCGCCATGCACTTGTTATGGCACTACAAGGCTTTGAAGGCGCTATGGTTACCGTTTCGCATGATCGCCATATGCTTAAAAATACTGCCGATGAGTTTTACTTAGTAGATAACGGCAAAGTAACCCAGTTTGGTTACGACTTAGATGCGTATTATCAATGGTTACTTAACGCGAATAAAGAAGCGGTTAAAGCGCAGCAAACCGACGAGCCTAAAGCAAACCCAGGCGTTAACCGAAAAGAGCAAAAGCGCTTAGAGGCTGAATTTAGAAAAGCCACTCAGCCACTTAAAAAGCAAATTGAAAAGCTTGAAAAGCAACTCGATAAATTTACCGCCGAATTAAGTGAAGTTGAAGTGACCTTAGGTGATAACGAACTCTACAACGACGACAACAAAGCCAAGCTTAAAGAGTTATTAGCCAAGCAAGCAACCCTTACGCCTAAGCTTAACGAAGTTGAAGAAGAGCTACTTATGGCACTTGAAGAAATGGAAGAAAAAGAGCAGGCATTCGCCGATGAACTTGCTCAATAGCGACCATTTTTGGCAGTTTGCGTGCACCTTGTACGCAAAGCCTGATCAACAAACAACCTTGCTGGCACTACAAAACCAGCAAGGAAAAAACGTTAATTTATGCTTATTGCTACTTTATTTAGACTCATTAAATTTAAGTATTAATACCCAACAGCTAAATGAGTTAACGCAAGTAGTTAGTGAATTTGATACTTATGCATTACAGCCTCTGCGCGCTGCTCGTAGCTATTTAAAAGCTAATCAGAATACGATAAGTGATTACGCCACAATACGCGCAGAGTTACTAAGCGCTGAGCTAAAGCTTGAAAAGCAACAGCAACATATGTTGATTGAAGCAGTAAATGAGTTTGAATTAATCCAGCATGCAGAACCAAACAATATTGAGCTGTATATGAAAGCCACTTAGGCTGCGACTTTTTATAACCTCCTCTACTGCTCATTCTCTTTTCTTTGTGCAAAAAACCTTTAAGTAAATAATTCACAAAGAGGTTAAGAGGCGCTTCGCTTTTAGAGGAAAACAAACTAGATTACTTAGATAAAAATATAAATATTGAGCGGCTGTTTAGCTCAGCATTTTATTACCCTGCCCCCATTTGCTTCTCTTTTTCTTCTTTTTTCGCAAAGATCTTTAAGTAATTTACTCACAAAGAGGTTAAGAGGCGCTTCGCTTTTAGAGGAAAACAAACTAGATTACTTAGGTAAAAATATAAATATTGAGCGGTTGTTTAGCTCAGCATTTTATTACCCTGCCCTAATTTTCTTCTCTTTTTCTTCTTTTTGCGCAAAGACCTTTAAGTAATTTACTCACAAAGAGGTTAAGAGGCGCTTCGCTTTTAGAGGAAAACAAACTAGATTACTTAGATAAAAATATAAATATTGAGCGGCTGTTTAGCTCAGCATTTTATTACCCTGCCCCCATTTGCTTCTCTTTTTCTTCTTTTTTCGCAAAGATCTTTAAGTAATTTACTCACAAAGAGGTTAAGAGGCGCTTCGCTTTTAGAGGAAAACAAACTAGATTACTTAGGTAAAAATATAAATATTGAGCGGTTGTTTAGCTCAGCATTTTATTACCCTGCCCTAATTTTCTTCTCTTTTTCTTCTTTTTGCGCAAAGACCTTTAAGTAATTTACTCACAAAGAGGTTAAGAGGCGCTTCGCTTTCGGAGTTTTTCAAGTTAGTTGTCGCATCAAATTAAATTTTATGCCGCCCGCATTGCTTCTTTTTTCTCTGGATTTAAATTTACTTCATTGATCATCGTCCAATCTCGAGACTTTCCTGACCAACGACTTGGATTCTGTAATTTCGCCATCTCATTTACCTGATGACGTTTCGCTAGTATCGCTTTATCTAATCCTAAATGACGCTGGTTTGGCGTGACAAATTTAATACCGCTGTGCAAGTGCTCATCGTTGTACCAATCAACAAATCCGCTAACCCACTTTCTTGCGCTACCCATGCTTTCAAAGGCTTTCTCAGGGTATTCCGGGCGATACTTTAACGTCTTAAATAGCGATTCAGAATAAGGATTATCATTACTCACAGACGGTCGGCTAAATGAAGGAACAATACCTAACTCCTGCAATGTCGCTAATAACGTTGCCCCTTTCATTGGACTGCCATTATCCGAGTGCAACGTGACTTGCTCAGGCTTTACCTGCTCTCGCCTGCAAATATCTACCATTAAATCAGCCGCCAGTGTGCTTAGTTGTGTGTCATGAACCTGCCAACCAACTATTTTTCGACTATAAATATCCATCACTAAATATAAGTATAAAAACTGACCTTTAACAGCTGTTGGCAAATACGTGATATCCCATGTATAAATTTCGTTTACACGTGTTGCCCTGAGCGCTTTTGGCTTTTTTATCTTTTTATTTGGTTTAACTTTTTCTCTGTGTGTTAATAATTTATGCGATTTCATAACGCGATAAAACGAGCTTTCTGATGCTATCCACACATCTTTATCCAATAGTTTAGGGACTATCTTGCTGGGTGGTAAATGCCCATATTCTATTGAATTAACCGTCTTAATTATACGCTGTTGCTCTAATTCAGTTAGCCTGTTAGGTGGTCGCTTTATCGTACTTGTTCGCTTATCTGTCATATCATCAGCTTCAATCCAGCGTTGAATTGTTCTTGCCGTTAGACCAAGTAACTCACATGCTTTTTCTTGCCTTGCCCCTGATTTCTGCGCGTCGGTAATGAGCTTTATCAATTCATGACGCTCAGTTGAGCTGGTTAATCGTCCTCGTTGAAACCCCAAAGCGCATCTGCTTTTTTTTTGAGTACGAGTAAGGCGGCTGTTTCTGCTAACGCTTTGTCTTTACGATTAAGCTCTTTTTGAAGCTGCTTAATTTCTTGTTTGAGCTGTTTACTGTCTGATTTTACGGGCTTCGTTGAAGGCCCTTTAGCAAAATCTTGCTTCCATTGTTTAATATGATGCGGGTAAAGCCCCTTAGCACGGCAATATTCATTAAGAGCTGCTTCATCTAAACTCGCACATTCAATAATGGCGTTAAGCCTTTCTTCTAAGCTCCAGTCATGAGGGCGTTTTTCTGTTGTCATGTGACTACCATTATTTTTAGTTTCAAGTTCATGGTTTTTAGCAAGCGCGATCCATCGTTGCAAGGTTGAATAACCGATGCCTAAATCAAGCGCAATATCTTCTAGGCGAACATCATCACATTGAGATAATGCTTTTTCAACAGCTTGAACTTTAAATTCTTGTGTAAATCGACGTCTCATTTTATCTGCCTCTATTAAAAGTTAGAGGCGACAACTATCCTGACACAGGGGGCTTTTAGAGGAAAACAAACTAAATTACTTAGATATAAATATTGAGCAGTTTGTTGCTCTACCCTCATTTACTTCTCATTCTTTTCTCTTTGTGCAAAAAATCTTTAAGTGGTTTACTCAAAAAAGTTTAAAGCGCTACGCTTTTAGGTAAAGTGAAAAACTCTCTTAGCTCTCAGTGATAATAACTTAGTAGCCTTTAAAGCATGATCTAAATCAACTTAGCTTCACCCCTATATCTGCTTATGTAAATAACTTGATCTCGATCACGTTGCGACCTGCAAACACCGCCTATGATTAACCCATCAACAACGAGGGGAACAACTCATGAACGTATTCTTTAGAGACTTTTTTACAGATCCAGTTTTATTTATGTCTTTTGGGTTTTTAACCATCGTTGTTTCTTTGTGTATCTTTTTTGCTTTTTTCTTTTTGAAAAAAATACATGATGCAGAAATTCCCGAACAAAATTAAGCACGACGCACTAAAGCGCCTTATTAGTTTACTAGTTAGGCGCTTTTTATTTTCTGAAGCGAAAAATTTGGTACACTAGCTTTTCGTTTAATACAAAGTGCGTAGTACAAACATGATCTCTCAGTTCAAACCAGCATGGTGGATGACCAATCGTCACGTTCAAACCATAATGCCGCGTTTTTTCCGCCCATTTCACCACACTCGCTACGAACTTGAGCAACTTGATACACCTGATGGTGACTTTATTGAGCTCGCATGGTCACTTCCACATAACGAAACCGCTCCACTTGCCGTTGTTTTACATGGCCTTGAGGGCAATATAAATAGCTTTTATGCCAAAGGCATGATGAAGGCGTTAAAAAAGCAAGGATATGCAGTTGTGCTTATGCACTTTAGAAATTGCTCAACTGAAGTAAATCGCCTGCCACGTGCTTATCACAGCGGTGACACCGCCGATTTAGCCTTTTTTATAAATCACTTAAAGCTGCAATTTCCTGAGCGCACTATGGTCGCTGTAGGTTTTTCGTTAGGCGGTAACGTACTGGCCAAATACTTAGGTGAACAATCACAAGCATGCCCACTAAGTGCTGCAGCGGTGGTATCTGCTCCTTATGATTTGTCGTCATCAAGCGATGTTATTCGTAAAAGCTTAGGTAAAATTTACCAAAAATATCTGCTCGATCGCATGAAAAAATCAATGCAGCGAAAGCTGCCACAAATTAAGCAGCAAATTTCACTAACACCAAAACAGTTAATGAAAATTGACGATTTATTAGAGTTTGATAATCAGTTAACAGCCCCTCTGCATGGTTTTGAAAACGCACACGATTACTATCGCAAAGCCAGTGCAATGCCGTACTTAAAAGATATCGCTATACCTACACTTATTATTCATGCCAAAGACGACCCTATGCTCTCAATTAAGGCCGTACCAAGTAGGCAAGACGTAAGTGAGCATGTTACGCTGCGCATCTCTGACAAAGGCGGACACGTTGGTTTTATTAGCGGTAAAAATCCGTTTAAGCCTATATTTTGGTTAGAGAAAGCCGTGCCATGCTATTTTGGGCAACATGTTTTAGGCAACGCAAACAAAGAGCAATTATGATTATCCCTTTTGAACAACTCGATAAAGATACACTATACAACCTAATAGAAAGCTACGTACTGCGCGAAGGCACCGATTATGGCGAAGTAGAAGCAAGCATCGAATCTAAAGTTAACCAAGTTAAGCTTCAGCTTAAAAATGGCGAAGCAATGGTGTTTTTCTCTGAATTACATGAGTCAGTTACTATTATTTCTAAGGGCGAATTTAAAGCGCTGCAAAGTGAAGAGCATCAAGCAGAGGCGTTTGATTAAGGTGTAGTACTTGTAACTTTTGAATTGAACATACACAATGGCTTTTTACCCAAAGAGCCAAAACATGATAAAACTCAGCACTCTAGTGGTAGCCATATCACTAGCTTTAACTAGCCAAGCCCAAGCAGAACAAACAATAACAGCATCTGACAAGGCAATTAAACTCGCTAAAGACACCATTTTAATTGATACCCATATCGACGTACCTTATCGAATTCACGAAAGCTGGGTTGATGTAACTAAAGCGACAACTGATGGCGATTTTGACTACCCTCGCGCTGTAAAAGGCGGTTTAAATGCCCCATTTATGTCGATTTATATTCCTGCGCATTTGGAATTTGAAGGTAAAGGAAAAAGCTACCAGCTAGCCAATCAAATGATTGATAGTATGGAAGCCATAGCCCAGCGCGCACCCGATAAGTTTGCTATTGCTAGCTCAAGCACTGATATAGAAGAGCAATTTAAACAAGGTAAGCTTTCTATAGCCATGGGTATGGAAAACGGCTCTCCTATTGAAGGGGATATGAAAAACCTTCAGCACTTTTACGACCGTGGCATTCGCTACATTACGCTAGCGCACTCGCAAAGCAACCATATTTCGGACTCGTCTTACGATATACGCCGTAAATGGAAAGGCTTAAGCCCATTTGGTAAAGAGCTTGTCACTGAAATGAATAATATTGGTATGCTAATCGATGTATCGCATATTTCTGATGATGCGTTTTATCAGGTTATGGATCTATCTAAAACACCCGTAATTGCCTCACATTCATCACTTCGTAAATACACGCCTGGCTTTGAGCGTAATATGAATGACGATATGCTATTGGCACTTAAAGAAAATGGCGGCGTTATTCAAATTAACTTTGGCTCAAGCTTTGTTACCGCTAAAGCAGGCAGTTGGGGCAAGCAGTTAAAAAGCACAAAAGAGTCCGTTAAAAAAGACGGCACTAAATTAAGCAAAGATTTTGATGCTGCATACCGTGCTAAAAACCCATACCCATTTGCAAGCCTTGAGCAGGTGCTTGACCATATTGATCACGTAGTTGAGCTAATTGGTATTGATTATGTAGGTATTGGCTCTGATTATGATGGAGTTGGCGATTCATTACCTATCGGTTTAAAAGATGTATCTAGCTACCCTAATCTTGTTCAAGGTTTAATGGACAGAGATTACAGCGACAAAGACATTAAAAAGATTCTTAGCGGTAATTTATTAAGAGTTTTAAAACAAGCTGAAGAGTATGCTAAAAAGCATTAAAGCTTTTATCATATATTAGTAATTGGCTAAAAGCCCAAGAGCTAACTCAATATAAGCACGGCCTAGCCGTGCTTTTTTTATATCTAAGAGCTCAGTTATTTTCAGCAACCTTTTTCCTCGGGTTTCGTAAAACTCAACCCAAGCTACGGCAACAAAGCTATACCTAGGAGCAAATCACTTTTCTTCAGGCATTAAAAAAGGCCACCTGAGTGACCTTTTTCTAACAATTAACTTTAATGTTAATTATTACGCTACGATAATTGCTACAAAGCACCTACGCCTAAGGTAAGAGCGCCACCTTCATATGACACTTTTCTTCAGGCATTAAAAAAGGCCACCTGAGTGACCTTTTTCTAACAATTAACTTTAACGTTAATTATTACGCTACGATAGTTGCTACAACACCAGCACCTACAGTACGACCACCTTCACGGATAGCAAAACGAAGACCTTCATCCATCGCGATTGGTGCGATTAGAGTTACTGTCATCTTGATGTTATCACCAGGCATTACCATTTCTACGCCATCTGGTAACTGTACGTCACCAGTTACGTCAGTTGTACGGAAGTAGAACTGTGGACGGTAACCTTTGAAGAATGGAGTATGACGACCACCTTCATCTTTCGAAAGTACGTATACTTCTGAAGTGAATGTAGTATGTGGGTTGATTGAACCAGGCTTAGCTAGTACTTGACCACGTTCAACGTCTTCACGCTTAGTACCACGTAGAAGTGCGCCGATGTTTTCGCCAGCACGACCTTCGTCTAGAAGCTTACGGAACATTTCAACACCAGTACAAGTAGAACGAGTTGTATCATTGATACCAACAATTTCTACTTCGTCATTGATGCGGATGATACCAGCTTCAACACGACCAGTTACAACTGTACCACGACCCTGGATTGAGAAAACGTCTTCGATAGGCATGATGAATGGCTTATCGATGTCACGCTCTGGCTCTGGGATGTAAGTATCAAGTGCGTTTGCAAGCTCAACAATCTTATCTTCCCACTCTTTCTCGCCTTCTAACGCTTTAAGCGCAGAACCAGCAATTAGAGGTAAGTCATCACCTGGGAAATCGTATTCTGAAAGAAGTTCACGAACTTCCATTTCTACTAGTTCAAGTAGCTCTTCGTCATCTACCATGTCACATTTGTTCATGAACACGATGATGTAAGGAACGCCAACTTGACGAGAAAGAAGGATGTGCTCACGCGTTTGTGGCATAGGGCCATCAGTCGCAGCAACTACTAAGATCGCGCCGTCCATTTGAGCAGCACCAGTGATCATGTTTTTAACATAATCGGCGTGACCAGGACAATCTACGTGTGCGTAGTGACGTGAAGGAGTATCGTATTCAACGTGAGACGTTGAAATAGTGATACCACGTTCGCGCTCTTCTGGAGCGTTGTCGATTGATGCGAAATCTTTAGCAACACCGCCGTATACTTTTGCAAGTACGTTAGTGATTGCTGCAGTTAGTGTAGTTTTACCGTGGTCAACGTGGCCAATTGTACCAACGTTTACGTGCGGTTTTACGCGTTCAAACTTTTCTTTTGCCATGACGGAACCTATCAGTTTTGTGTATCTAAATTACATATGAAAATAATCCACCAGAGGTAGATTAAGTTAATTTTTTCAAATAGTATTTTCTGACAGATAAAGGAAGTAATCAAGGAGATTCTTAGGACTGGTGCTGATAGGCAGAGTCGAACTGCCGACCTCACCCTTACCAAGGGTGCGCTCTACCAACTGAGCTATATCAGCAACACAAGAACTGGAGCGGGCAGCGGGAATCGAACCCGCATCATCAGCTTGGAAGGCTGAGGTAATAGCCATTATACGATGCCCGCATAAAAATCTGTTCTTAAACTACCTCTAACCGTCAAGAATAAAGTGGTGGAGGGAGCTGGATTTGGATTCGAACCAGCGAAGGCTGAGCCGTCAGATTTACAGTCTGATCCCTTTGGCCGCTCGGGAACCCCTCCACGATAATTCTCTACTAATTCACTTCCGGTAAAAGGAAAGTGGTGCCGACTAACCGAGTCGAACGGTTGACCTACTGATTACAAGTCAGTTGCTCTACCAGCTGAGCTAAGTCGGCACTGCTTTAGTACGGGGCGAGATATTAGAGTAAGGTTTATTGGGATGCAACAATAAAATTAAAAAAAGTGTAAATTTTTAGTTTAAATGCTCAATATTCACGCGAAAACGCGTTTTTTGCACTTTTTTATACTGTTTCGGTTAATTCGTACCAATAATTCAATCCCTTCATTACGAGCAATGAATCAAAAATACTTCCTGCAAATTGCTGCTGTAATAGTGAGCCATAGCCACCAGCAAAAATAATTTGTGTTGCTTGTTCTGTTTTTTGAGCCGTTAAATTCAGCTTAGCTTGCTCAATTGCCCCGATGGTTGCCACTAAGGCACCGTTTTTTAAACCATTTGGCGTGTTTTTACCCAGTTCATTAGTAAACGGTGTTTTACCGTCATCAAAAACACGTTGGGTGTTTTGTGTAAGCGATGAGGTCATTAAATCAAGCCCGGGTAAAATCCAGCCACCCAAATGTAGGCCTTCACTATCAAGCACATCAATTGTTGTCGCAGTACCCGCATCAACAACAATACATGCTTTATTTGGATATAACGTAAAGCCTGCAATAAGCGCAAGCCACCTGTCTATGCCTAAGTTACCCACATGCTCGTAAGCGCATACAAGATCTCCAAGCGTTTTGGTTACCTTGGCTTCAAAGCAAGTAATATTATTGCTAGCCGCTTGCGCAAGAATATCGTTTAGTAAATCACTGCGCCCTACGCACGCATAAATCACTTCGGTTATTTGCAACCAAGGTAGGTTATTTATATCTGCTGGTTGTGCTTGCTCGTTATGCCACAGCACAGCTTTTAGTGATGTATTTCCTACGTCGATCAGTAATCTCATACTTGCGCCTTTCTGAGGGAGACTTCCCCACCGTAATAACTTTTTACTTCACCATCTTGGCGAATTCGTATTCCACCTTGTGGGTCAATACCTTCGCATATTCCACGCCAGCTTCGGTGTCCTGTATTTAGCTCAACATAATCGCCAGCAAACGCATTAAGCGAATTCCATTGCTCATACATATCTTGTAAGCCAGTTTGACGATACTGCACTAAACGCTGCTCTAAATGATAAGTAAGTGACGCCACCAGCTGGTTTTTATCAAGCTTTTGAGTATGTTGATTTAAGTCGGTCCACGCTTGGTCTATATGTTGGCTAAAACTCTCAGGCATTTGTAAATTAATACCTATACCAATCACTAACTGACAAGGTCCTTGCGGTTGCCCATCTAATTCAACCAATACACCTGCAAGTTTTTGTTTATTTATATAAATATCGT
Organism: Pseudoalteromonas arctica A 37-1-2; assembly: GCF_000238395.3. GTDB lineage: Bacteria > Pseudomonadota > Gammaproteobacteria > Enterobacterales > Alteromonadaceae > Pseudoalteromonas > Pseudoalteromonas arctica. The sequence continues at coordinate 128,502 of NZ_CP011025.1, read as the reverse complement.
TAGGCCATTTAAGCTCTACGTCAATTTGGTATAACGCTTTAATTGCATCATAAACAGCAAGGCCTACCGCAATTGATACACCCATTGCAGCTTGAAGCCCGTCATCTAAACGCCAAAAGTAACTGTAATACAAATTAGCGCCAAATGGGGATTGCCAAACACGGCCGCGTCGGCCACGCCCTGCTTGCTGCATTTCAGCAACAATAACAGTGCCAGACTCAAGCGCTGTTTTAGCCTGTATACGGCGCATAAGCTCGCTGTTGGTCGAATCAATAATAGGGTGTACTTCTACATCGGCAGTATTAGCACCTAGCGCTTTGTAGTGCTGATCAATTTGTGTTTTATTTAAAAGGCCCACCTGACTATTCAAACAGTAGCCTTTGCCAGTCACTTTAAAAATATCCAAGCCCATTTCTTGTAACGTTTTGATATGTTTACTCACCGCAGCTCGGCTAATTCCTAGCTTTTCACCCAAGGCTTGGCCAGATACAAAGCCCCCTTGGTTAAGTGCATTTAAAATAGCGAGTTTGTTTCCATCAGGTGCTTTCATTGCTCAGGCTCCGCGTTAATATGGCATTCGCTGCGCGCATCTATTAAACGCACTTCGTGTTCTAGCATAATGCTGTAACGCGTATAAACCACTTGCTGAATGTGTTTAATCATTTTTATTAGGTCAATACCCTCACTATTTCCGTGATTAACAAGTACTAATGCTTGTTGTTGATGCACTTCGATACCGGCCTCGCGGTGCCCCTTTAAACCACTTTTATCGATTAGCCAACCTGCTGCGACCTTGTGATGGCTTTGTCCATATTCGTAATGAGGTAAATCTGCAAATTCCTTTAATAGCTCAGCTAACTGCTGGTTGGTTATTATTGGGTTTTTAAAAAAGCTACCCGCATTGGCAAGTGTATATGGGTTAGGTAATTTGCTATTACGCGTTTTCATAACCTGATCGAATACTGCTTGCGGAGTAATAATATCTAGCTGCTGCAAAGGGCCATAACTTAATACTGGTTGCCATTTTTTTGGGAGCGCTAAATGCACTTGCGTGATCACCGCTTTATTTTTGAGAGCATTTTTAAATATTGAGTCTCTGTAAGCAAATTCACATTGCTCGTTATTTAGTGAGTGCATCGTTTTAGTGGTTATTTCGAAGTATTCTACCAACTCGACAAATTTAGCTATCTCAACGCCATAAGCACCAATATTTTGTACCGGTGATGCGCCAACAGTGCCCGGTATAAGTGCTAGATTTTCAAGCCCGGGTATATTTTCCTCTAATAAATAACTGACTAGTTGATGCCAGTTTTCGCCTGCAGCAATACTTATTAGTGTGTCGCTCCCACGCTCGGTAATTTTAATGCCTTTTAAGGCTATTTTTATAACCGTACCCATGTAGTCATTTAAAAATACGGTATTACTGCCCTCGCCTAGCAAACAAAACGGTGCACTAAAACTTTGCGTTTTAAGTTGCTCAAGCTGAGTAATTTCAACAAAATTTTGGCATTGGCTGTTTAATGCGAATGTATGTAAGGAGTGTAATGAATGCGCCACAAAGCTCTCTAAAAATACCGGTAACTAATCGCAATAGTTTACCTCATCGTCGCAAATGTGGCACTAGATTGTAAAAATCACTCAACCCACCGTGTCAATCGTGATATAAAACCAGCACTTTTTTATTTGTGTTCAGAGTAATGATGAAAATTAAACCTCTTTTTTTAAGCCTCGCTATGGCGGGTATGTGTTCGCAAGCAATGGCTAATGCGATTGACCAAAACTCGTATGCTAACCTTGATGATGTTGTTACTACTCACTTAAACCTTGATTTAGATGTCGACTTTGCCGACAAGCAGTTAGAAGGTTTTGTGGAGCATACTCTTCAGTGGAACAACAGCAAAAGCAGAACTCTGGTACTTGATACCCGCGACTTAGACATTGATAAAGTAATGTACAAAGATCAAAGTGGTAACTGGAAAAAGGCGACTTTTGATTTAGCTAAGCGAGATGACGTTAAAGGTTCAAAGCTTACTATTAAGTTTAAAAACCAAGCTGAAGTAGTTCGTATTTACTACAACAGTCGTCCAGAAGCATCTGGCCTGCAATGGTTAACACCAGAGCAAACGGCAAGTAAAACGCATCCATTTATGTACAGCCAATCGCAAGCAATTCATGCACGTAGTTGGATCCCAGTGCAAGATACACCCGCAATGCGTGTAACTTACTCTGCACGAATTCATACACCAAAAGATATACGTGCTGTAATGAGTGCCGACAACAAAGATGCGCTTTATAAAGATGGCGACTACATTTTTGATATGCCACAAGCAATTTCACCTTACCTAATTGCTATTGGTGCAGGTAACTTAGAATTTAAAGCAATGTCGCACCAAACGGGCATATTTGCTGAGCCTACAATTTTAGATGCCTCAGTTGCTGAATTTGACGACACCCAAGCCATGATCGACAAAACAAACGCTATGTACGGCGAATATGCATGGGGTCGCTACGACTTATTAATGCTACCGCCAAGTTTTCCGTTTGGTGGCATGGAAAACCCACGCTTATCATTTATAACCCCAACGGTTGTTGCCGGTGATAAAAGCTTAGTTAACCTTATTGCCCATGAGCTTGCTCATTCTTGGTCAGGTAACTTAGTAACTAACGCAACGTGGGAAGATTTATGGTTAAACGAAGGTTTTACCTCGTACGTTGAAAACCGCATTATGGAAGAAGTATTTGGTCGTGACCGTGCGGTTATGGAACAAGCACTTGATTCAGCGTCTTTACGCGCACAAATTAAAACAATTGATGCACCAGATACACGCCTTAATTTAAAACTTAATGGCCGCGACCCAGACGATGCGTTTAGCTCAGTGCCTTACACTAAAGGTCAGTTATTTTTAATCTATCTAGAAAATAAATATGGCCGCGATAAGTTTGACCCGTTCGTAAAAGCGTACTTTAAAGAGTTTTCGTTTAAATCACTTACTACCGCGCAATTTGTTACTTACTTAAAAGCTAACTTAATTGAGAAGTACCCTGATGTTGTAAGTATGGATAAAGTAAACGAATGGATTTTTGAGCCTGGCTTACCAAGTGATGCGCCAAATCCTACGTCTGATGCATTTGATAAAGTAGATACTGCAACAGCAGCATGGTTGAAAGGCGACACAACAGCAACTCAACTACCAACGGCTGATTGGTCTGTGCATGAGTGGCTACACTTTTTAAATAACTTACCACGCGATTTAAGCATAGAGAAAATGAGCGAGCTTGATAGTGAATTTAACCTAACGCAATCAACTAACGCTGAACGTGCGTTTGCTTGGTTTATGCTAGCAGTAGGTAATGGTTATCAACCAATTTATCCTGCGCTTAATAAGCACTTATCAGGTATTGGCCGTCGTAAGTTAATTGTGCCGTTATATAAATCACTTATCACTAACGGTAAAAAAGACTGGGCACAAAGCGTGTACTTAAAAGCACGCCCTGGGTATCACCCTCTTGCGCAAGGTACTATTGACGCATTATTTGAATAAATAGCGTTAACTAGAAACTAAAAAGGGCCAAATTTGGCCCTTTTGTTTTTCTGTTATTTTACTTTGTTACTTTTTCTAAAAAAGCTTTACGCTCTGTAGTTGTGGCTTGTTGCCACCAAAAATCAAGCATTTGCGGCGCACTTGGCATGCCTTTACCTGTAATTGGTGCTATCGGCTTTATTGGCTGACTAGGACGTGAAGGTCCTGCTGGCAATGTATTTTGCATTACCGGTTTATTGCTTGCTAGTTGCGTGTTAGAAATAACACTTAAAGGCTTAGCAACAGCGCTACTTTTTGCTTTTAAACTCACTTGAGGGGCTTCTGCAAACACTTTTGCAGATACTGCATTTTCAGCACGATTAAACACTAAGGTATAATCTTTACCTGCTTCAACAGTTACACTTACCCAAAATGGTTCCGACTCCACAACTTCATGCGTGTCATAATCATCTTCATATAAATCGGTGTACTTTAGCCTAAGCTGATAAGTTCCGGGGGCAAGCTCTACATCATCAATACGACTAAACAAAGAGCTTTCTAGCATTTTATCGCCCACTTGCAGTGGTACAAATTCTTCTGGAAAGTGAATATTCTCAGCATTAGCCGAAAAACTAACTAGTAATGCAACTGCACTACTTATTAAAATTGGTTTAAGCATATTAACTCCTTTATTTGATTTCAGTTTGACACTGCTTTGAAAGTTTGTCATTAGTGAGCTTAAAATTCACAACACTTAATTAGGAACACACTATGAGCCAAGAAACTATTTTTACCAAAATCATTAATCGTGAAATTCCAGCAGATATTATTTACGAAGATGAAAACACTCTCGCATTTAAAGATATAAACCCACAAGCGCCATTTCATGTGTTAATTATCCCAAAAAAAGCAATTGCCACTATAAATGATATAAATCCTGAAAACTCACATTTAGTAGGTAACTTATACGTAGTTGCAGCTAAATTAGCTAAGCAACATAATTTTGCTGAGGACGGATACCGCGTAGTTATGAACTGTAACGAGCATGGAGGGCAAACTGTTTATCACATACATTTACATATGCTTGGCGGTAAAGAAATGGGATGGCCACCTTATCAAAGCATAAAAAAAGTAAATTAATTAAGATTTTTTTGTTACTTTATTCTGCTCAAGTAATTAGTTACAAATATTATGGTTTTTCATGAGCATAAAGTGAGAAATAGTTACTTATTTGCAACATTTTATGTTTAAATAATTGTAAAATCGTATTTGTTATTGAGTACACTATCGACTTTCTAATACTAAAGGTGTGGAAGTCGTGATAAACTCAACCAGCCAGCTTTATAAAAGAGTATAAAAAACATGAGCAGTTCAGCCTTTTTGTTATTAGATCAAGAGCCAATTAACACTATTGGCATAAACGTTTTAGAACCTTTGTTAAAAACGCAAGGCCTTGACGTAACCACAGGTACGAACATTTTAGATATACCTGAAGGGACTCGACTTTTGTTTATTGAAACATCAAGTAAAGATGCATGGGGTAAACTAAAAGAACAACTAGTAAACCTGCGTATTAAATGCGATATCATATTATTCAACCTAGACGAAAACCCAGAGCTTGCTAATCGCGCGCTTTTGAGCGGTATTCGCGGCGTATTTTATACAACCGATAACGCGGATGTATTAATGAAAGGTATACGCCTACTAATGGAAGATCAACTTTGGTATCGTCGCGATATTATGTGTAATGCATTAAATCGTATGTTGCAGTTTAACAAAGACGCGCTGCATAAACTAACCGAAGGCGATATTGAGCCGGTTAAACTTACTAAGCGGGAAAAAGCAATTATCTCATTAATGAGTAATGGCTCTAAAAATAAAGAAATCGCTGAAGAACTTAGCATTAGCCCACATACTGTTAAAACACATTTATACAGCGCATTTAGAAAAACTAAATGTCGTAACCGTATTGAACTCCTATCTTGGGCACAACAAAATATCCCTGATGAAATTCGTTAATCATATATTCAGTTTAAAATTAAAAACAGACACTTAGGTGTCTGTTTTTGTATGTGTTACACACTTATTTAATACCAATTTGCTTGCCTAAGTAATCTGTTTTGAGGATTGGTATAAGTGTATACTTTTGATAACTTTAGTTTAATAACTACTTTGCTGGAATATTAATGCTCGACTCCTTCACTCTTTATTTTGCCAGCATCGCCATCATGATCGTAATGACCTTACTTAACTTTTTGACATGGCGAACAAATAAACAAATATCGGGCACGCTGCTATACATTTTCTATCCCATATTGCTATTAGGCTCTGTTATTGGCTTTACTCTTGTTGGTGATACACATAATTTAGTAATTATCAGCGCTGCCAGTAACATGATGTTTGCCGCATCAATAGTGCACAGCCTTTCACTTAGTCAGTTTTTAAATTATCGCGGTATTGGTTTTAAATTACTCTGCTCAGTGACCGCTTTTTGCACTGTAATGCTTGGCTATTACACCTTTTTTGACCCATCTTTACACGAAAGAGTGATTGCATCCGATATACAACACATAGCAGAAGCTGGTTTTTTACTGTTTATATTTATTAAGTGTGCACGCAAACCCTATCCTAATGGCAGTATTGTATACATAACCATTTTAACGCTTGTTGCTTTAAGCTTTATTGGCCGCTCGTTATTTATGGATAACATTGAACAAAAAAACCTTTTAGTAAACGGCTGGTTTAGCTCATTATTATTTTTAAATGGCGTAATTGCACCCATGTTTTATGCTGCAGGTATGGCGTTATTATGTAATGAGCGCAGAGAGCAGCACCTCAATAAATTAGCCGATAAAGCACAAAAAGATTTAGAAATACGCGGGCTCTTTTTATCAACTATAAGCCACGAAATTCGCACCCCGCTAAACGGTATTTTAGGCAGCGCCCAACTTGTTATGAACCAAACAAGTGATACCCGCAATAAAGCCTATTGCGAAGCGATTATAAATTCTGCCGAATCACTTAACTTATTGGTAGATAAGGTCCTTGATTACGCGAGCCTAGATCAAAGTGACGAAGCGCTTTACGAAGAAGATGTAGAGTTTAAAACATGGCTTAATAATTTATGCTTATTACTCAGTCCTCTCGCCGAGCAAAAGCAACTCAAGTTTGAACTAATATGTAATATTCCTGAGCAAGCATGTTATTACTGCGACCAGCAAAAACTTAGGCAAATAATTATTAATTTAGTGGGTAATGCCATTAAGTTTACAGACCACGGAACCGTTAAAATTCAGGTTGATTTAGTATTAGAAAAGCAACTTGAGCACACTATAAAAATTAGTGTCAAAGATTCAGGGCCAGGTATAGAAAATGACGAGATAGCCTACTTAACAGAACCTTATGTACAAAGTAGTGCAGGCAAAGAGAAAGGCGGAACCGGCCTTGGTTTAGCGATTACCAGTCGCCTGCTTGAAAAGCTCAGTAGCCGACTCGAAATAACCAGCCAGCTTGGTACTGGTAGTGTATTTAGCTTTACCGTTACTTTTACTTTAGGTGAATTAAGCCTTGTAGAGCAGCGCCATCAAACTAAAGATTACTTAACAGGTCTTGATGTATTACTGGTTGAAGATTTAGATTTAAATCAAAAAATTGCTATAGAATTTATGGCCGACGATGAGCACAAAATTAAGCTCGCAAAAGACGGTAAAAGCGCCATAGAGCTCATGCAAGCTCATCACTTTGATGTTGTTTTACTTGATATGAACCTACCTGACTTAACAGGTCAAGAAGTACTTAAACGTCTAAAACGCGTTGATCATAAAAATCAACGAACCCCAGTGCTCGCTTTTACTGCAAGCCTTAGCCCTGACGAAGTGAAGGAGTACTTAGAACTAGGTATAAAAGACATTGTAGGCAAACCTATAAAGCACGAAAAACTTCGACAAGCACTTAGCGACTCTCAATCTAATCAAACTGCGAGCATTGCAGTAGAGCTTATTGATACCTTGTATGACAAAACAGCGGCCGAAACACTCACCAGCTCGTTTAGTGAAGATGAAGTATCGTCGATTTATAATGAGTTTGTGCTTTCGGCGCGTAACAAGCTAATTCGCTGTCAAAAGCTTATTGATCAACAACCAGAGCAATGCATTAAGCTTTTACATCGCCAAGCAAGTACCGCTCTGCAACTTGGTTTTAATCGCTATGGTATTGAGCTTAAAAAAATAGAGCGCCGTTTACTCGATAAAAAGCCACATAACGACATGCTTGATGAAGCGCTAGATCTGTGGCAACGCAGCTTAGAGCAATATTTAAAGTTTGTGCGTGGGCAGTTAGAGTAATAGTGAATTAGCTTTAAAATAGCTAATTATTAGCCTCTTCCATATTTATCATCAAATCGCTCTATATCGCTTTCATCAAGTACAGCACCGGTTTGCACTTCAATAACTATTAACGGCTCTTTTTGATTATTAGCCAAGCTATGAATTTGCTTTGCGGCGATATAACACGATTGGTCGTGCGTTAGCGTATACGCTTGCTCATTAATACATACATTTGCAATACCCGAAACCACAACCCAATGTTCAGCGCGATGCTGATGGCGCTGCGTCGAAAGCTTAGCACCGCTGTTAACAGTAATTTTCTTAACTTTAAAGCCAATGCCTTCAACCAAAGTACGGTAATTCCCCCATGGGCGAAAAACCACTTGATGATGGTTAAGTTTATCAGCCTGTGTTGTAGCAATTTGCTTAAGCAACAAAGGCAAAGAATCTAGCTCATTTTGGTTTGCAATTAACGTGGCATCATGAGTATGAATAATTGCTAAATTGCTTACTCCAAGCGTGGCAATAGTGTGTTCAGCCTCGTTAATAACTAAGTTATTAGTACTTTTTTGAGCCATATAATTAGCGTTTAAACTATTACCGTTTTTATCTTTTTTTGTAAGCGCATCAAGGGATGAAAAACTACCTACATCACTCCATTTTAAATCAACAGGCATAACAACTACGTTATTACTGCGCTCTAAAATGGCGTAATCAATTGAATCGCTTGGGCAGTGCTCAAGCGCACTGTTGCTTGGGCGGGTAAACCCTAAATCTTTGGTAAATTGTGCTGCTGCAGCGACACTCGTTGCTATTTTTGGCGCAAACCGCTCGAGCTCTTTTAAATAGGCTGCGGGGGTAAATAAAAACATGCCGCTATTCCAGCTATAACCACCTTGAGCTAAATAACGGTTCGCTGTTTCTAAGTCAGGCTTTTCTTTAAATTGAGCAACATCGTAACAACCCGTTCCAGCAATAGCCGCGCCTTGTTTTATATAACCATAACCAGTATGCGGCTCTGTAGGAGTAATAGAAAATGTAACTAGCTTTCCTTGCTCAGCAAGTTTTACAGCTTCAGGGAGCTTAGCTGTTAATACATCAAAGTTTTTAATATGATGATCGGCAGGCATCACTAATAGCGGACCGGTAATCCCATTTTGCAGTGCATAGTGGGCGGCTAATGCGATGGCAGGCGCGGTATTTTTACCTTTGGGTTCGAGCAATAATGCACTAGGAGTTGAGCTTGCAGCTTGCTCGGCGGCAATAAATCGGTGCTGTTCGTTACACACTAAAATAGCATTATCAAACAACTCATTAGAAACACGCGCCAACGTACTTTGTAGCAATGACGTGTTTTCATTTAGTAGTGATAAAAATTGTTTAGGCATTGCTTGGCGAGAAAGCGGCCACAAGCGAGAGCCTATGCCACCAGCTAAAATTACAGGAGTGATTAAAGTGTTCATAATGTATATTAGCCGCCAACAAAAATATCAGCGACTATTTTAACACTTTATTGGCTCTGCGCTAAATTAACGTGTCTATATTAATGTAAAAGGGTCTGCATCTAAATAGGCAGGAAACACTGCTTTAAACTCATCCAGTGGTGCTTTTTCAAGTGTTATCGTAACTAGCTGCTCGGTGTCATCTTGCGCTTTAGTTAATGCATCGCCTTTAAAGTCGTATACCGCTGTACCGCCATTGTGCAAGGCACCATTACCGTCGTCACCCACACGATTAACGCCTACTACGTAACACAGGTTTTCCATTGCACGCGCCATAAGTAACGTATCCCAAATATGGCGGCGTACAGCAGGCCAATTTGCTACGTTTATCATTACATCGTAGTCATTATTATTACGTTGAAATACCGGAAAGCGCAGGTCGTAACATACCTGTGGTAATAGTTTAAAGCCGTTGATTTCAAAAACTTTGCGCTCTTGCCCAGCTACAACGTAATCGCCCTCACTGCCTAAGCGAAATAAATGGCGCTTATCGTAATAGCTCACCTCTCCACCGGGCTTTACCCAATAAAACCGATTCGCTTTTTTACTACCTTGTGCAACAAGTACCGAACCGGCAATAACCGCATTATGTTTATGAGCCTGCGCCTTTAACCAAGTCAGTACTTTACCGTTTTCTGGCTCTGCACAATCTAAATTAATAGCAAAGCCAGTCGAGAATGTTTCGGGCAGTAAAATAAGATCGGGCTGATGCGTAATTGCTTCAAGTTGTTTATTAAACATGGCTAAATTAGCATCTTTATCAAGCCAATGAAGCGAGCTTTGCAATGCTGTAATGGTTAAAGTTGACATAATATTTGCGCAGCCTCTATGAGAGTGTTGTCCTTTTTAGCAAAGCATAAACGAATTACTTTGTCGGTTGGGGGCTTTTGATAAAACACACTTAACGGAATAGCCGCAACACCTGCTTGCTCAACTAACCAGTGGCAAAAATCAACATCGTTTAAATCCGATACATCATTGTAATCTAACAATAAAAAGTAAGTGCCCTGGCTAGGCAAAATTTTAAAACGGCTATTACTTAAATGACTCGCTAATAAGTCGCGTTTTTGCTGATAAAACCCACTTAGCTCATCTATATGCTCGCCTTGCTGCTCGAGCATATCGGCAAGCGCATGCTGTGCGGGGGTAAAACTTGAAAACGTAACGTACTGATGAATTTTTCTAAATTCGACAGCTAAATCGGCAGGTGCAATACAGTAACCCATTTTCCAGCCCGTACTGTGAAACGTTTTACCAAAACTCGATATAACAAAGCTTTTGGCAAATAATTCATCATCGCGTAATACGCTTAAATGCGGTTGTTCATCAAACGTAATGTGCTCATATACCTCATCGCTTATTACATACAAATTGTGAGTACCAACTAACTCTTTAAGCGCTTTTATATCTTGTGGCTGTAATATTTTACCGCTTGGGTTATGAGGCGTATTAATAATAATTGCACGGGTATTTTTAGTAATTGCTTGGCTTACTACTTGCCAATCAATAGTGTAATTTGGCGCACTTAAAGCAATGTGTACCGACTTTCCACCAGCGAGTTCAATTGCGGGTTGGTAGGAGTCATATGCAGGGTCAAATACAATCACTTCATCACTGGGGCGCACAATTGTTTGAATAGCCACAAACAATGCCTCTGTTGCACCCGAGGTGACAGTCACTTGATCAGCCGCGTTTATATCAGTTGCATATTTGCGCTTTGCTAAATCAGCAATTTGTTGCTGTAATCGTGGTACACCACTTGAAGGTGAATATTGATTAACGCCCTGCTGCACATAATAATTTAACTGCATTTTTAAAAGATCAGGAGCATCAAACTCAGGAAAGCCTTGAGAGAGATTAATTGCCGAAAACTCATTAGCCAACCCGCTCATTTGGCTAAATATACTAACGCCTAAATTTGGTAATTTACTTTCAAACACGTGATGCCCTTAATGATGGTTTTGCGCTTAAAGCGATGCTATCATTGCTTAAAACAGAAGTATAGCCGTCTAAAAACAATTAACTTTACGCTCATTAGTGAGGAATGTATGCAAAACAATACCGCTATTTCACAACTTATTGAAGCCGGAAAATGGGTTAGCCAAAAAGGCTGGGTACCCGCAACAGGTGGAAACTTTTCAGCTCGTACTAGCACTGGCTTTGTTGTTACAGCAAGTGGGCACGATAAAGGCTTACTTACGCAAGAGCATTTTTTGCAATTAGATCACCAAGGCGAGCGCCTAGCAGGAGCTGTAAAGCCATCGGCAGAAACACAATTACACCTAAGTTTGTATCAGCTTATACCTGATGCACAGTGTGTTTTGCATACTCACTCTGTAGCCGCCACCGTACTGTCGCAAATTACCCAAAGGCATCAGCTTGATTTAACAGGCTATGAAATGCAAAAAGCACTGAGCGGCTTTACTTCGCATTTAGAAACGCTGAGCATTCCTATTTTCGATAACGATCAAGATATTGACCGATTAAGCCTGCTGGTCAGTGACCATCATTTACATACACCAATAGAGCATGGCGTACTTATACGTGGTCATGGCTTATATGCTGTAGGGCGCAATATTGATGAAGTTCGCCGCCACCTAGAAGCCTTAGAGTTTTTATTTAGTTGCGAACTAGAGCGCCTAAAAATAGTAGGTATTCAAGCGGGATTAACTAAATGATTAAAGCTATTTTAACCGACATTGAAGGCACAATAACCCGCATCTCATTTGTTAAAGAGGTGTTGTTTCCTTACGCGGCAAAACAATTACCGACCTTTGTACGTGCCAATGCTAATAAGCCAGATGTAGCCGAGCAAATTAATGCCGTAAAAGCGCTTATCGAAAAGCCAAACGCCGATATAGAAGAAGTCATTAGCAATTTACTTACCTGGATTGATGAAGATAAAAAAATCACACCACTTAAGCAGTTACAAGGCTTAATTTGGCAAACAGGGTATGAACACGGCGATTTTAAAGGTCATTTATACCCAGATGCATTTGATTTTTTACAAGCTCAACACAACAACGACATTACTTTATATGTGTACTCGTCAGGGTCGGTAAAAGCGCAGCAGCTACTTTTTAAATACAGTGATTATGGCGACATTCGCAGCTTGTTTACTGACTTTTTTGATACCAAAGTTGGCGCAAAACAAGAGCAAATAGCCTATAACACTATTGTTGATCTGTTACCGTTTAAAGCAGCAGAAATACTCTTTTTAAGTGATGTAGCCGGCGAGCTTGATGCCGCACAAGCTGCGGGCTTAAAAACACTACATTTAATTCGTGATGGGCAAGCAAGCACTAAAGCACACCCTTATATTAATGACTTTAGCCAATTTAAATTGGAGAAATTAGTATGAGCCAATTAACGGTGTATGCCGACAACAATGCAAACAAAGCACTTGTAAGCACATCAAATGCTGATGATATTGTAAATCAACTAGCTAAAGTAAACGTACGCTTTGAACAGTGGCAAGCAAATGCAGATATTAATCAGCACACCACCCATGAGCAAATTATTAGTGCGTACAAAAACGATATAGATCGGTTAAAAACTGAAAATGGCTATCAAACAGTAGACGTTATATCTCTAGCTAAAGGTAATCTTGGCGCATCAGAGCTGCGCAAAAAGTTTTTATTTGAACATACCCATAGTGAAGACGAAGTGCGTTTTTTTGTAAAAGGCCAAGGGCTATTTTGCCTACATTTAGGCAATAAGGTTTATCAGGTACTTTGCCAACAAGGCGATTTAATTTCAGTGCCTGAACTTACCCCGCATTGGTTTGATATGGGAAGCGACCCTGAATTTACTGCCATTCGCTTATTTAACAATACAGAGGGCTGGGTAGCAAAAAGCACTGACTCGTCTATTGCAGAGCAATTTCCCTTGCTCGATTAATAAAGCTCAGTGCACGCATGCCTAAACTATATTTTCTATAAGCGTATTTATGCTATTTGCAGGATGACTTCAATCACTTAACTCTGTAATATTATTTTAGCAATGCAGCTGATAAAGAGTAACTTTCTAATGGTGAACGAACAATATCAAAAGTCTAAACAACAACTAGCCTACTCACGTAAGCAAGTTGAAAAGGCTGGTCGTATTTTTCGTAAAAATGAAGGTGATTTTGACTTTGCAATAGAGGTTGTACAAAACTATCGTGCAGCACATTTATATCCGCTGACTATTATTAAAAACCTCGTATGGAAACATGTAAAAAAGCTTCATTTGCTAGAGTCGGCGACTATAGTTAGACGCTTAAAGCGCTTGCCAACTATTATAGATAAGTTACAAAGAGCCTCGTTAGATGGTAAAAGTGAAAACGCAATAAATCTGAAGCGAATGCACGATATAGGTGGCTGCCGAGTAATCTTAGATAATCTAGAGCATCTATATCAACTCAACGCCAGTTTAGACTCGAGTAGAGCTGTTCATAGCGTTAAGTCATATGATTATATTGAAAACCCAAAAGCGACGGGCTACAGAGGTATTCATCGTGTTTATAAAAGTTATAACAATTTAGAATCTCACGATTATAAAGGCTTTCAAATTGAAGTTCAGTTGCGCACTAGGCTTCAGCACCTTTGGGCTACTACTGTTGAAATTGTAGATATTATTGAAAAAGAAACACTAAAAACCAATCCCCAAGCAGCCGACACAGATTGGAAGCGATTATTTTTTATCATGGGTGAGTTTCTTGCAGTCAAAGATTGTTCAAATCAATTAAGTTCACAACAATCGCAGGCCTTTGTTGATGAGCTTTCGGCACTAAATAAAAAGCTAGCCGCATTTCATAAGCTTGATGCATTTAATCGCGCATTCCAAGTTGACGAAATTAAAAATAAATCGAAAGATACGGGCTTTGCTTTACTCGTTCACAACACTGAAACACAAATGGGTCGAGTCTTTTTATATGCAGAGAATAAAAAGCAAGAAGCTCTAACACATTACGCCGAACAAGAAAAACAAACTCACAATAACGTGCTTCTGGTAGCAGGGAGCGACTTGAAATCAATAGAAAAAGCCTACCCCAACTACCTAAATAGTACCTCTGAGTTTCTTTCAGAATTCAGTCGCATATTATTGAGTTAGCTCTTTAAGTTTACCCATTAATACTTGTTGCTGGTTATACACACCCGTATCTAACACCCACCCTGTGACCAGTTTTGCCGGCGTTATATCAAATGCAGGGTTATACACATTAGCATTAGTGGGCGCCCATAAAGCCTCACCAAAGCTACCGCTAACTCCGCGCACTTCTTGAGGATTACGTTGCTCTATTTCTATATCACCACCACACGCGGTGTTGGTATCAAGCGTGGTAATAGGCGCGACCACATAAAATGGAATGTTATGAAAATGCGCTAGTACGGCTAAATTATAGGTGCCCACTTTATTAGCAAAATCACCATTGGCAGCAATACGATCAGCCCCTACCACTATTTTATCTACTTTACCTGCAGCCATTAAACTTGCCGCCATATTATCGCAAATTAATGTGTAAGGTATTTTCCAGCGCTCAAGCTCAAAGGCAGTTAAGCGACCGCCTTGTAATAATGGTCGTGTTTCATCAACCCACACATGTACGTTGCCATGTTTTTGCTGCGCTTTATAGATAACACCTAGTGCAGTACCAATACCAGCGGTTGCAAGCGCCCCTGTATTACAATGGGTTAATATGTTGTCGCCACTATTTATAAGTTCGGCGCCACGGCTTGCCATTCGCTCACACAGCTCAATATCTTCAATAAACAACCGCTCAGCTGTGGTAACAATACCGGCAACATAATCGCTTTGCGTTAAAGCTCTACGCAATGCAGCCATACAATGCATTAAATTAACCGCCGTTGGGCGAGTGGCTTCTAGCTCATTGATTGCTTTTTCAAGCTCACCTTTAACTACCCCTTGCTCAGCTAAATACGCCACTAACAAGCTCGCGCTTAAACCAATAAGTGGAGCTCCACGTACTTTTAAACTAATGATCAGCTCTTTCATGGTTCCTACATCATGGCATTGATGCCATACCTGCTGGTGAGGTAGTAAATATTGGTCGAGCACACTAAGCGACCCGTTTTCATATTTTAAACTGCTTGCGATTAAATTTTGCATAATGCTTAAGGTATTAAAAATGCGTAACGTTATTTTACACCACTTTGAATAACTCTCAAGTTGGACTTGTAGACATCTAAACATTTAAAGGTATAGAATGCTTAAAAGCTGATTTTTGAGATTTAAACCATGACTAACTATGTTGCTTTTAATGCACAGCGCGCTATCGATTATGTATCGACATTAATTGAATCTAAACAATGTAATTTTTTTTCTCCCGGACAAGCCTTATCGGCATATGAGTTTGGTGATGGCAATCTTAATTTAGTATTTAGAATTACTGATGAGCAAAACAATAGTGTTATTTTAAAGCAAGCTCTGCCTTACGCGCGTTGCGTGGGTGAGTCGTGGCCATTAACGCTTGATAGAGCTCGTATAGAAGCACAAGTTTTGCTTAATCATGGCGCTATTTGCCCAACTTATACTGCTAGGGTTTTACATTATAGTGAAATGCAAGCACTGACTATTTTAGAAGATTTAGGTAATTTACAAATACTGCGAACTGCACAAAATAATGCTGAGCAATTTCCTAAATTAGCGCAGCATGTAGCTACCTACTTAAGCCATACTGGTTTTTATAATTCAGATTTTTATTTAACCGCACAAACTAAAAAAGCGCTCGTTAGCCAATTTACTAACCCTGAACTTTGCCAAATCACTGAAGACTTATTTTTTAGCGATCCGTACATTGAGCACGAACGCAATAACTACCCAAAGCAACTACAAAGCGAAGTTGATGCAATACACAAAAACAGCGTATTAAAATTAGAAATAGCAAAACTAAAAGCTAATTTTTTATCTAACCCGCAAACATTACTTCATGGTGATATGCATAGCGGCAGTATTTTTGTTGATTGTAACAATACAAAGATGATCGATCCTGAATTTGGTTTTTTTGGTCCTGCTGGGTTCGATATTGGCTCTTTTATTGGCAATTTACTTTTAAATTACTGCGCACAATACGGGCATGTTGAAGATTTTATGGCTCGTCGTAATTACCAAACCCACTTATTAAGCACCCTTGTTGAATGCTATACATTATTTGAACAGCATTGGCTTTCGCTTATAAATGAGCACACTACTGATAATTCGCTAAAAGTTACAGGCTACGGTGAATACTTTATAAAAGGGGTGCTACAAGACGCCATTGGTTACTGTGGTGCTGAGTTAATTAGGCGCACCATAGGGCTCGCACATGTAACCGATATAGATAGTATTGGTGATGATAAGGCGCGTCTTATAGTGCAAAAACAAACATTAGCACTAGGCGAGCAACTTATTTTGAATGCCCAAACATGCAACAACAAAGAAGCATTTTTTAGTTTATTAATAAGCCAATTAAACTAAAAAAAGGCGCTTTAAAAGCTGTCTCTTGATCACAAGTCTGACTCAAGAGATTTTGCTAAATCGTAGCCTTCCAGGATGGCTTGTAACTTAAGCCATCCTTGCCATAACACTTTCACAGATGCACGCCCTGTGCGCTTGGTATCTTTCCAGCCTCCTAACTTTGCCAGTTCCTGATACGCCCATGACATATTTGGAGCAGTTTCAGGCAATGGTGTTTTTATTCTCTTTAACCACAATAACTTCCATGCTTTGGGAGATAACAGTTGTTCACAACTTGGAGAATCAGGCTGCTCATTGGTGAACTTTAGTTGCAATATTCGCGTCGCAATAAAGCCATTAATCGTCACCAATCTTTCCATGTTATCTTGGCTTTGAAGGCGTAAACTTTCGATATCCGTACCATCACTTTTCCAGACTTTATGGTATTCCTCTACAAGCCAACGGTGCTCATAGTAGGTGATGATAGCTAAAGCGTCTTCTTTGCTGGTGACTGGTTCACTGGTTAATAGGTGCCAGCTTAAGCCGTTCTCAGCGTTTCCTCGCCCTGCACAGCCGACATAGTAAACTGGGAGGGAGTGTCCTTTCTTATTGTAAGGCGCTTTGAGTGTCACTGGCGCATAGGTGATATCCAGTGTTGCGCTTCGGGCTTTTCTTCCTCCTTTTTGTGCAATGTGGATGTGTTTGGTGCCTGCACTCATCAGCTCGCTTGCAAACGCATAGAGCTTATCCTCACCTTCTTCAATATGACGACTTTGCATCGAGCGTACGACGAATCGTTGCTGCTCGCTCAGTTTATACTGCAAGTATTCGTAGATGTCCGCTTCGCGGTCACACACCGATATCACGTTCGCCATTTGTCCTTGCAGCCGCTCTGCCATCGCTCGTGACGCTGACTCCCACTTGTAACTTTCTTTTTCTTCGTAAGAAGTCGTCGCGTGTTTTTCTCTTTTTCCAATCGTGTTGATATCACGACTCCAGCGAGACTGTTCAATTAATCCCACAACTTGCTTTGTGTCTGGCGCAAACAGTAATACGCTATGAGCTAACAAGCCTCGTTGTTTTGCTCCTCGTCCGACATGACCCAAATCATCTCGAATGGAGGAATGTTTATAAATTAGTGTGGTCGTGTCTTCTAATGCGAGTAATAAGTTATGACTTTTTGCTTGTTCAACCGTGGCTTTAAAGCCTGACTCTGCTATAGCCGTTGCGTCAATATTCTCGTTGCGAATAAAGCGGTAGGCACCTTCCATATCGGCGGGGGATTGAGTGATGTTCACAAGTGGTTTTCCTGGTTCATTTGCAAGCGTTGATGCTAACTTTACCAGACGCGCTGTTCTTCTTGGATCACCTAAGTCCGATTTACCGAATTGTTGTTTTGCCCAATGAGTATGTTCGTTAATCATAATGTGCCCTCAAACAAGATTTGAAGATCTGATCATGACATTGAGATTTAGTTCAAAAAAATCCCCGCTAATTTCTTAGCAGGGATTTGTGTATAAGAGACAGCTATTAGCGCCTTTTTTAGTTAGTCAAAAACTTACTTATAGTTTTCGTAAATTTTATCGAGCGGTTCTGATAAACCACTTTCTTGCACTATACGTACATGTTCACGTTTTAATTCGCGTGCACTAGTCACACCACAAGAATGGGCTATTAGCCCAGCTCCGTAATGAATGTATTTATTATAGTTAGCTACTCGTTGCGCTTTATCAGCTACATTTAAGCCGCGTTGCAAACGCTCGTTATGCGTAGTGATCCCGGTCGGACAGGTATCTTTATTACATTGCATTGCCTGAATACAGCCCAGTGCAAACATATGCCCTCGAGCCGATACAACAAAATCAGCACCGAGCGCTAACGCCCAAGCAACCTTTGAAGGAACAATTAATTTACCTGAGGCGATTATTTTAATACGATCTCGCAGCCCATGTTTTTCAAGCATATTAACTACAAGCGGTAAACTTTCGCGCAGTGGTAAACCCACTGAATCCATAAGCGGTTGTGGTGCTGCGCCCGTACCACCATCAGCACTATCTATGGTAATAAAGTCAGGCGCGGACTCTATACCACGGTGGTTTATTTCAGCGAACAACGTTTCTAACCATCCGTAAGCACCAATAACGGCTTTAAACCCTGTAGGTTTACCTGTCGCGTTACGCACAGTGGCAATCATATCGAGAATATCGGCTGGGTTTTTAATTTCAGGATGACCATTGGGGCTAATAGAATCTTGCCCTTCTGGTATGCCCCTAATTTTAGCTATTTCGGCGTTAACTTTGCGCCCTGGTAACATACCGCCTTTACCTGGTTTTGCACCTTGGCTCATTTTAAGTTCAAACATTTTTACTTGTTCGTGAGCCGCTATTTCTTTTAGCTTTTCGGTACTTAAATTTCCATGCTCGTCTCGTGCACCATATTTAGCTGTACCAATCTGAAACACTAAATCGGCACCACCTTCTAAATGATAAGGACTTAATCCCCCTTCACCGGTGTTCATCCAACAACCCGCTAGTTTTGCCCCTTTTGATAAGGCTCGTACAGCTGGCTTTGAAAGCGCACCAAAACTCATACCAGATACATTGAATAACGAGTTGGTCGTGTAAGGTGTTTTACAGTATGGACCCAAAGTAACATTACTCGGGTCGAGCGCTTCTTCGTCTAAAGTAGGAAATGCACAGTTCATAAACATAACCGTACCTGTTACTTCTAAGCTTTGCGTGGAGCCAAATGCAGCCGTACGGTCAACATCTTTTGCTGCACGATAAACCCAACTACGCTCTGCGCGGTTAAACGGCATTTCTTCTCTATCTTGAGCAAAAAAGTACTGTCTAAAAAACTCACCTTGGCGTTCAAAAAAATATCGAAAGCGACCAATAACAGGGTAATTACGTCTAATAGCATGCTTGGTTTGTGTTACATCTCGAATATAAAAAACGACAACGATTAAAACCAACAACCCTAAAACAACAATAAACATACTTGCAAATACATCAATACTAAACATTATAAAATTACTCACCCAAGGCCCCTTGATGACTGTTTTTAAAATAAAAAAGTGCTATACCACCAAAATGACATAACACTTTTATTTGTTCAAGGCTTTAACTGCCTTATATCTAATTCTGTTGTTTAGCTAACTCTGCTTTTATATATAAACGCACTTGTGTTTCAAGTACCGATAAAGGCACTGAACCATGGCGTAATATTTGATGATGAAATTCACGAATATCAAAGCTTTTTCCTAGCGCTTGCTCTGCTTCAATGCGTAAACGCTTAATAGTAAGCTCACCTATTTTGTACGAAAGCGCCTGTGCAGGCCATGTTATATAACGATCGGTTTCTGTTTTAACGTTATGCAACGAAAGCGCTGTATTTTCGCTCATAAAGTTCATGGCACGCTCTCTGCTCCAGCCATACATATGCATACCCGTATCAACAACTAAACGTGCCGCTCGCCACATTTCATACGTTAAACGACCAAAACGGCTATATGGGTCTTGGTAAAAGCCGGCTTCTAAACCTAAATATTCAGAGTAAAGCCCCCAACCTTCGCCAAATGCCGAGAGGTAAGCATCACGGCGATAGCTCGGCAGATTTTCAAGCTCTGCATTAAGTGATATCTGTAAATGATGACCTGGCACTGCTTCGTGCAGCGTTAATGCTTCTAAAACATACAAAGGGCGCTTATCTAAAGCGTAAGTATTTACCCAATAATACCCTGCTTCATCATCTCGATTAGAGCCTGAATACCGACCTGTTGTGTATTTAGGGGCAATACTTGCGGGTACCGGTGCCACGCCATAAGGTTTGCGCGGTAAGGTATGAAATAACTTAGGTAGTTGTGCATCCATTTTTTTTGCAATATAAGATGCTTCTTTTAAAAGTTGCTCTGGTGTTGTGGCGTAAAATTGTGGATCAGTGCGTAAAAAGTGGATAAATTCGGCAAACGTGCCTTTAAAACCTACTTCTGCTATTACATTTTCCATTTCACTACGAATTCGTTCAACTTCTTTTAAGCCAAGTTCGTGAATCTCTTTAGGTGTCATGTCGGTGGTGGTGTAGTACTTAGCTCTATTTTTATAAAACGCTTCGCCATTAGGTGTTTCTGATATGCCAATACTTGTACGTGCACTAGGTCGATACTGCTGCGTAAAAAACGCTAAATAATCTTTATAAGATTTTATAACCTCTTCTTTTATAGTATTTTTAGCTTTTTGTTGTAGTGCTTTAAATTCACTTTCACTTAAACCAGCTGTGTTAGTTAAAAATGGTTTATAAAATTCAGACGTAGTTACATCGTCAACAATGTAAGCATTAATTGAATCTTCATAACCTTCTAATACAGCTCTAGGTTGAGTAAGCCCTGTCTCAAGCCCTTTTTTCATCCAATACATGTTTTGCTCAAAAAAGCGTGGAACTTGCGCCAATCGTGCAAGATACACTTGGTAATCTTCCGGGTTTTTATATTTAGAGCTATTTATTATGTACGACAAACCAGAATGAAACCCATATTCAGAGGTGAGCGGCATATAGTGCGCATTAAATACATATTCATCGACACTGTTTTGTACTTGAGCTCGAATAATATCGAAGTTAATTTGATTTTCATCGCTTAGCTTTTCAATATTAATAGTGTCTAATTCAGCAAGTAATCGCGTTTTATTTTTATATTCTTGCGCTAAAAATTCAGGGGATAAATTTGGTAATAAATAACCTTCAACACCACCTACACTATCGTAAGGGTTAATGCTTTCTCTATAATCAACAATACTTTGCGCTACTTTAGTAAATTGTTGATCTGAATTTTGCATGGTCATTTGGCATGCACTTAATGAGCACAAAACCGTGATACCAAATAAAGATTGGCGAAGTGGCTTAATTAAAAAATGATTCATTATAATGTAACTTGATAATGCAATAGATTTCATAAAACTATCGTAGGGTAAATAAATAGCAAGTAAATGAGACAAACTGACGCGCTAAAAACCTTACAAGCAGTAAGTGTAATTAAAGTACTACTTACGTTAACAGAGCTAAAATCCAGTCTAATTGATGAGAAAAGCAGCGGTTGAGTCGTTAAAGTTAAATTTAAGTATCCTAACTCTCCTTTTTACTTTTAAATAGTTCGCATAACGATTACTGTAGTAAAAAATAATAAAAAGCTGGATGCATAACCGCCTCATGGAATGAGATATTTAAAATTTGCACTTATGCGTATTTAGTTGGTATTTAAAATGATGTTCCATGATTCCATGGCTATTGCTCAAGAAAAAATGACTAAAGTGTGTGTGTTTTTAGAGCGCTATGCACTTCCACCTACACCGCTCAATTATCACGTTATTTATATTTATACCAGCCAGGCTAATCTTAAGCTAAATAAAGTTTTAGACCGCGCTATTGCGGTTGAAGATAATATTGACAGTATTTTTATTGAACAGCTACATGCTGAGTTTTTAAATACGGGTCACACAGCGCAAGTCAGCATGATTCAAAACGTTGATGGTGTTATAAATTCACTTTCTCAAAATTCTCAAGCCACTGAAAAGCAAATAATTCGCTTTGCGGATCAAGTGAGCGAATGCCTACATTCGCTAGACGAGAACAACATAGAGCAAAGCCGTCAAGCGCTTGAAGTACTTCATAATCAAACCGCCGAATTACTAAACCAACATAAGCAATTTAAGCAAGAACTAAACAAAGCCAAACAACTACACGAAAAAACACAAAAGCAGCTAACTCAACTTCGTAAACAACATATTATTGATAGCCAAACAGGGCTTTATAAGCGCCATTATTTAACGCAACAAACCCAAGTGTGGACTAATCAAAAAAAATCTATTTGCGCAATAGCGATTCAAATAGACAACCTTGATCACTTTACTAAAAATTATGGTGATATTATTGGTGAAGTCATTTTGAGTAAAGTAGCTAAGCAAGTGCAAAAGTATGTTTTTCAAAGTGGCTTACCTGGTCGCACAGCTAAAGATCAATTTACTGTTTTGCTCGCCGACATCGACCCAGATACGGCCAATGTTATTGCCGAGAAAGTAAGAAATGGGGTCGAAAAGCTACGCTTTGTTAGTTCAAAAACAGGTATCAAGCTACCAAGTATTGGCTTATCACTAGGAATTGCTCAGCATCAACAAGAAGATGATTTTGATCAGTTAGCAAAAAAAGCATCTCATGCTGCTTTTAAAGCACGTTCATTAGGTCAAAGTAGTTACACTGCAGGGCAATAAATTACCTGATAAATCATATTCAAATTGCACCTACTGTGTACAATAAAGTACACTAACCTCTATTGTCACGATAGAGATTAATCATGAACGAAACCGAACAAAAGACCACGCATTTTGGTTATAAAACAGTAGCCGAGAACGATAAAGCTTCTATGGTTGCTGATGTATTTCACTCAGTAGCTGCAAAATACGATGTAATGAATGATTTAATGTCTTTTGGTGTGCATCGTTTATGGAAACGTCAAACTATTGCAAGCTCAGGTGTTCGTAAAGGCCATTATGTACTCGATTTAGCCGGCGGCACTGGCGACTTAACGGCAAAGTTTAGCCAATTAGTGGGCGAAACGGGTCAAGTTGTTTTGGGTGATATAAACTCATCTATGCTTAAAGTTGGTCGTGAAAAACTGCATAATCTTGGATTAGTGGGCAATATCGACTACGTACAAATGAATGCAGAAATGCTACCGTTCCCAGATAATAGCTTTGATGTGATCACTATTGCCTTTGGCTTACGTAACGTTACCGATAAAGACAAAGCATTACGCTCTATGTACCGCATTTTAAAGCCAGGTGGTCGTTTACTTGTTTTAGAGTTTTCAAAACCAGAGCATGACGTACTTAGTAAAGCTTACGATTTTTACTCATTTAATTTATTGCCTACAATGGGTAAGCTAGTTGCTAACGACAGTGAATCGTATAAGTATTTAGCTGAATCTATTCGTATGCATCCAGATCAAGACACGCTAAAAGCGATGATGGAAGATGCAGGCTTTGAGCAAACAACATACCAAAACCTCACAGGCGGAATTGTTGCGCTGCATCGTGGTTTTAAATATTAAGGCTAGCAGTTATGGCGCTTGAAAAAATAACAAAAGATAATAATGATGCAATGCCATCTGAGTTTTTTATGTTACCTAATTTTGTACTTTCGCTTATTGAGCGCGTACTAAATCAAGCACTTAGCCTTGACCCACAATTATCTCAAAAGCTAAGCGCAGTTAAACATCAGCGCTTAGTGGTTGAAGTAAGAGATTGGCAACAAAGCATCCAACTTGTTTATAGCGCTGAGCAATTACACTTATACAGTGCTCAAAATAATGAAAACGCAGATTGTATGATCAGCGCCGACATAGACACGCTTTTAGCGCTTAAAAACCCAGCTATGCTTACCCAGTTAATTCGCCAAGATAAGCTCGACTTACAAGGCGATTTAAATATTGCGCAAACTTATAGCAATGCATTTTCAGGTATTGATATTGATTGGCCTGAACAACTTTCTAAATACATTGGCGATACCCCCGCTCAGCAGTTATATCTGCACTTAAAAAAACTAAAACAAAAGAGCAGCAAAACCAACACTAAAATAAGTACAATGCTTACAAGTTTATGCCAAGATGAGCTCGCAATTACTATTCACCCATTAGAGCTTGAGCAATTTAAACAAAAAAATAGAGAACTCAAAGGCCAAGTCGCTGCTGTTGAGCAGCGTATAAATACCTTGTTAAACTCTTTTTCACCTTCAAACACCCTCTAAGGATTTTTTGTGTCGACTGCACGTTTGTATAACATCACCAAAACATTACTTAGCTATGGGTTAGACGAGCTAATTCCAAAACATAAGATCCCTTGGTTTGGTAAAGTAGCTCGTGGCAGTTTGTTTTGGCTGCGTAATCAGCACAAAGAAAAACCTGCAGGACTACGCTTACGTTTGGCACTACAAGAGCTTGGTCCTGTTTGGATTAAATTTGGCCAAATGCTCTCAACTCGTCGTGACTTACTCCCTCATGATATCGCTTTAGAGCTTGCGTTTTTACAAGATCAAGTTCAGCCATTTGAAGGCGCACTTGCACAAAAAATTATAGAAAAAGCGTTAGAAATTAACGACATAAGCGAGTTGTTTAGTGAGTTTTCACAAACTCCACTGGCCTCAGCATCTATAGCGCAAGTACATACAGCAAAGCTTATTGATGAGCAAAGCATTGAGCAAGATGTAGTAATTAAGGTTATTAGACCCAATATTTACGAGCAAATTAATGCCGACTTAGCGTTAATGGAAAAGCTCGCTAAGGTACTTGCAAAAGTCCATAACGAATCAAAACGTCTACGCCCCGTTGAAGTGGTTAAAGAATACAAAAAAACACTCCTAGACGAGCTCGATTTAATGCGAGAAGGTGCCAACGGGATTCAACTAAAACGCAATTTTGAAGGCTCTGATTCATTATATATCCCTGCAGTTTACAGTGATTATAGCCGTAGCAATGTGCTGGTAATGGAGCGTATTTACGGTATACCGGTGTCTGATACGGATGCATTACTGGCGCAAAACACTAATATGAAATTACTTGCTGAGCGCGGCGTAGAAGTGTTTTTTACGCAGGTGTTTAGAGACAGCTTTTTTCATGCCGACATGCACCCTGGTAATATATTCGTCTCTCGCGAGCATCCTGAAAATCCAATGTATATCGGTATTGATTGCGGTATAGTTGGTACGTTAAGCAAAGAAGATAAACGCTATTTAGCTGAAAACTTTATCGCCTTTTTTAATCGTGATTATCGCCAAGTTGCACAGCTACATGTTGATTCAGGTTGGGTACCACCAGATACTAGCATTGAAGAATTTGAATTTGCAATTCGCACAGTTTGTGAGCCTATATTTAATAAACCTTTGGCTGAAATTTCATTTGGTCACGTGCTCGTAAATCTATTTAATACTGCACGTCGCTTTAACATGCAGGTACAACCGCAATTAGTATTGCTACAAAAAACCTTATTATACGTTGAAGGATTAGGGCGTCAGCTTTACCCGCAACTCGACTTATGGAAAACAGCCAAACCCTTTTTAGAAGATTGGGTGAAGCAGCAAGTTGGACCGCTATCAGTACTGAAGCAAATGTATGCTAACTTGCCATTTTGGGCTGAAAAAATGCCTGAACTACCTGATCTAATTTACCAAAATTTAAAGCGTGCGCCACACGCTCATCAACCTCAAGAACAAAAGGTATCTCATAAACCTTTAATATTGAGTTTATTTGGTAGTGCTACAATGATTATGGCAACACTTTGTTATTTACAGCACGATTTAGTAGCTGCAAGCATTGCAATAGCCTTATCCGCTATTAGCTTTATTGCAGCATGGCGCAACGCATAAACTGAGTGCTATTTGCGCTATTGGGCGTATAATTAGTATTTAAAATATACATTTAACCATTTTATATATTGGAGAAAACCATGGGTTTTGGTGGTATTAGTATTTGGCAATTATTAATTGTTTTAGCGATCATAGTTTTACTTTTCGGCACAAAAAAACTACGCGGTATGGGTGGTGATATTGGAGGCGCTGTTAAAGGCTTCAAAAAAGCAATGTCGGACGACACAGCGAGTGAGCAAGAAAAATCAGAGCAAATTCAACAATCAGAAAAAAGCACCGTTGACGACTCAACCAATACTGAAAAAAACAAAGATAGCAATAAGGTTTAATTAGTATGGGGATGTGGGAACTTGTTGTTGTTTTTATTGTTGGCTTAGTGGTGCTCGGCCCTGAGCGCTTACCTGTTGCTATTAGAACAGTGAGTAAATGGGTTAAAACCGCTAAATCACTTGCCAACTCGGTAAAAGCCGAAGTAAGTGAAGAACTGCGTATTCATGAACTTCACGAAAACCTTAAAAAAGCAGAACAACAAGAACTAAAAGACTTAAGCCCTGAGCTACAAAGTTCATTAACGGAGCTACAAAAAGCGGCTGAGTCAGTTACTCACAGCTACAAAAAAACACAACCTGATACATCAAATAACCAACAACTTGATGAAAAAAAGTGAAATTTATCTCTCACTTTGTGGTCAACTCACTACATGGTATAAAAAATAATGGCTGAGGAAGTAAAATCGGGGTTTGTATCTCATTTAATTGAGTTACGTGATCGACTGATAAAAGCGCTATTGAGCATTTTATTATTTTTTATCGCGCTGTTTTATTTTAAAGATAATATTTACGAACTTATAGCTGCACCATTAGTGGTTCATTTACCTAATGGCGCGACCATGATAGCTATAAATGTGAGTGACCCTTTTATAGTCCCTATGATGCTTACTTTTTTTGTTGCGGCTTTATTATCTACTCCATGGATACTTCATCAAATTTGGGGGTTTATAGCTCCTGGCTTGTACCAAAATGAAAAAAAAATGCTAATACCTATACTAATCTCAAGCGTTGTCTTGTTTTATGGGGGTATCGCTTTTTGCTACTTTGCAGTACTACCAATTATATTAGGTTTTTTTACAAGTACAGGTCCCGAAATGATGACTCTAGCACCCGATATCGCTAGCTATTTAGGATTCGTATTAAAACTATTTTTTGCATTCGGTGTCGCTTTCGAAATTCCAGTGGCAATAATGCTGCTATGCTGGAGTGGCGCAACAACAACAAAAAGCTTAAAAGAAAAACGCCCTTATATTGTCGTGGGTGTTTTTGTAGTAGCGATGTTTTTGACACCGCCCGACGTGTTATCACAAACATTATTAGCATTTCCGATGCTACTTTTGTTTGAATTAGGTCTAATTTTAGCAAAGTTTTATACCGCTAAACCACAAAAAGAATCTGAGGAATAAAATGAAAAAACAACTACTCTCACTATTGGTTTTATTAAGCGCACCGACTTTTGCTGCGCAAACAGAGTTTAATACTCAAGCGTTACAGGCATGTAGCTTTATTGAAAACGATTTTAACCGCTTACTTTGTTACGACAATACCATTGCAGGTAAATCACTGGTTAAGCCATCAGTAACAAAAATGCTCACACCACCAACGACTAACAATGTACCTCAAACAGCAGCTACAACAGCAGTGCAAGCAATTGAAAAAACTGACGATTTTGGTTTAGAACATAAAAAAGAAGAACAAGTAGAAAAAGAAACTGAAATCAAAGCTATGGTTACTTCAGTTGATGAGGCTGCTTATGGTGAATTAATTATTTCGCTAGATAACGGTCAACAATGGCGTCAAATTGGCTCTGACAGCATGCGCTTAAAAGAAGACGATACAATTGTAATTAGCCGCGGTGCATTCAGCTCTTTCCTATTGAAGAAAGACGGTAAAAACCGCTCTATTCGCGTTAAACGCACTAAATAATGTCATATACGTTAGTTGATGCTGGAGTTAACTTAACTAATCATCAATTTGATGACCAGCATCATGATGTAATTACCCGCGCAAGCGAAGCGGGTGTTACAGACATGCTTATTATAGGCTGCGATATTGAAAGCAGTCAGCAATCACTTGAACTTGCGATAAAACACCTTCAATACTCTACGGCGGGTGTCCACCCGCATGATGCAAAATCAGCGACTAGTGAACTCGAAGCACAACTAACCGCCCTTGCAAATAATAAGCAAGTTATTGCCATTGGTGAGTGCGGCCTTGATTATAACCGTGACTTTTCACCTCGCGATGTACAACGTGATGTTTTTAGACGCCAGTTAGTACTTGCTCAAAAGTTAGATTTACCTGTTTACTTACATGAACGTGATGCAAGTGACGACATGCTAAGTATTCTAAAAGAATTTAATATTCGCGGTGTACTTCACTGCTTTACAGGTAATTCACCAGCTCTAAAACACTATTTAGATTTAGGTCTTTATATTGGTATAACGGGTTGGGTGTGTGATGAAAGACGTGGTAAAGAGCTACAACAGCTAGTGCCTAGTATTCCTCTAGATCGATTATTAATAGAAACTGATGCTCCATTTTTAATTCCACGAACAGTTAAGCCAAAACCTAAATCACGTAAAAATGAACCTGCACTGCTTCCTTATATCTGTCAAACGGTTGCACAACTTTATCAAATAGATGAAGAAGTTGTGGCCCGTAAAACTACAGAAAACTTTCACCGTGTTTTTGGTTTAGAAGATCGTTAATGGCCTATGCAAAGGCATTTTTAAGCCTATTAGTATTCCTTTGCACTTTTTGCTCTTTCGCAAACCCGGTAATAATAAAACACGATTTCAACTCCCAAAACATCAATAACCTGTATTACTCTTTTGAACCGACTTCGCTATTAGATGCACAACAAAGTAGACAGTGGCAAAAAAACACAGACAAACCTCTTAACCTAGGTCTTGAGCAGCGTTCTGTATGGATGAAATTTAAAATAAAAAACACGCTTAGTTATAATACCGAACAACTGTTGTCACTAAACAACCCTCTGCTAAACGACGTTCAAGTATATCAGTTACATAACTCGCAATTAATTTCTCACACCCAAATTGGCGATGCATACCCCCTTGATAAACGTGCGATTAAGAGTGAATCTTTATTAGTTAAACTAATTAGCCCTGCAAATAGCGAAACGATTATTATTATGAGAGTGACGAATAGCTCAGGCTTGCGAGTCCCTTTAACACTATGGCAACCAGAAGCTTATTTAGCACATAAAAGTAAACTTAATCTACTCTATGGCTTATTGATTGGTTTTATATTTTCCTTAGGTGTGAGTTGCTTAGTTTTATATGGTTTTTCACGTAAACATTATTTTGTGTATGCTGGTGTTATAGCTCTCACATTAGGCAGTGTATTAGCCTATTTTTGTGGTTTTGGTCTTAGGTATATACATCCTAATTTACCCGCGTTACAGCAAGTTATGCTCCCTATATTACTCATGTTTATTACTTTAATGTTTTTGCCTTTGCAAAAGCAAATTTGCCATCCACAGCCATCATTTTTACTTACCGTTCAAAAAGTAGTAGTTAACGCTTTAGCCATTTCGTTATTATTTATTTGGTTACTCCCAAGCCATATAGTTACATTATTTTGTTTAATCGCGACCCAAATCGCTTTAGTCTTATATATAACAACTACATTTATGTGCATACGTATAACTCCTTCTAAACCGAATAAAGCACTATTGCTCGTATTGGTTTTTTTCTTGGTTGTGATGCTTTATTTTACTATTGCTGTAATGGGGCTATACGCATTTAGCAGGAGTACACTCGCATTTGTGTTTACATGCTTTTTTAGTTGCACATTTTGTCTATGTTACAGCGTTATGAAATTATTTATTTTACAGCGTGATGAAGAAGTAATTGCTCAACAAACCTTGATTGCTGAAAATGCAGCTCAAGATAGGCTACTCAAAGAGCGTTTACAGTTACAAGAAAAAGCACGCCAAGAGCTAGAATCACAAGTAGACGAACGCACCTTTGAATTGCAAGTTACGCTCAGAGAGCTTGAAGAGAAAAACCAGTCCCTTGAGCTACTTAATACCGAAGATGCTTTAACCGGAATAAAAAACAGACGCTTTTTTGATAAAAAACTCGTAATGGAGCTTCGCCGCTCTCGTCGAGAACAAACACCGCTTAGCATTGTTATGTTAGATATAGACCGATTTAAAGCCATTAACGATACGTACGGGCATATCATTGGCGACCAAGTTATTAAAGCGGTATCTGACCTTATAAAAGATCATTTAAAGCGCCCACTAGATGAAGTTGCCCGTTACGGCGGTGAAGAATTTGTGGTGTTATTACCTAATACCCCCAATGAAGGTGCACAAGATATAGCAGAAAAAATACGAGCTGCTATCTCAGCAAGCACTGTAACGGTTGCCAATAGCGATATCCAATTTACAATTAGCGCAGGTATATACACCTGTATTGCTGATGACGTTAGCAATCCTCAAATATTTACTGAGTGCGCCGACAAAGCGCTTTATTACGCAAAGCAACATGGCCGTAATCAAGTAATCACTTTTCCATTACCACAGTAGGAGCATATTAATATGGCCCAATCAGGATTAGACCTTTTTCCGTATACTCGCATGCGCAGAATGCGCCGCAGCGATTTTTCTCGCCGCTTAATGGCCGAAAACCAACTTAGCGTAAGCGATTTAATTTACCCTGTATTTGTACTAGAAGGTAAAAATCGTCGCGAAGCAATTGAATCAATGCCTGGTATTGAACGTCTATCGATAGATTTACTATTACTTGAGGCAAAAGAACTTGTTGAGCTTGGCGTACCTGCCGTTGCTATTTTTCCGGTAACCCCTGCGGACAAAAAATCACTATTTGCCGAAGAAGCATATAACGATGATGGCTTAGCGCAACGTACCGTAAGAGCTTTAAAAGAAGCCTTTCCTGAGTTAGGTGTAATTACTGACGTAGCACTTGATCCATTTACTACGCATGGGCAAGACGGCATCATTGATGATTCAGGCTATGTTATTAACGATGTCACTACAGAGATTTTAGTTAAACAAGCACTCTCTCATGCACAGGCAGGTGCCGACATTGTTGCCCCTTCTGATATGATGGATGGTCGTATTGCTGCAATTCGTGAAGCACTTGAAGCAGATGGCTTTGTTCATACTCGTATTATGGCCTACTCTGCTAAATATGCGTCTAGCTACTATGGACCTTTTAGAGATGCTGTAGGCTCTGCTGGTAACTTAAAAGGCGCCGATAAAAAAACCTATCAAATGGATCCAGCTAACTCTGATGAAGCAATACGTGAAGTCGCATTAGACTTACAAGAGGGTGCTGATATGGTCATGGTTAAGCCTGGCATGCCTTATCTAGATATTGTACGCCGTGTAAAAGACGAATTTGGTGTACCTACTTTTGCTTATCAGGTAAGCGGTGAGTATGCAATGCACAAGGCGGCAATTGATAATGGTTGGTTAAGTGAGGAAGCGACTATAATGGAGTCTTTACTTGCATTTAAGCGTGCTGGGGCTGATGGAATTTTAACCTACTTTGCAAAGCAAGCCGCACAATACCTCGCTAAAAAGTAAATTTTATAACAAGGCGGTCAAACCGCCTTTTTACATGCATTTACACTTTTGTATTATTTTAGTCACATTTATTCTCTAAACTAGTGTCCCATTCTGGGATTTAATACACGGGGATAATAAAAATGTTTAAAACAAAAATAACACCACTCGCACTTGTTATAGCAAGTCTTAGCGCACCAGCATCCGCTGATCTAATCATTTCTGAATATGTTGAAGGAAGCAGTAATAATAAAGCGATTGAACTTTATAATAACTCCTCGTCGGAACTAACCCTTGATCAATACTCATTAAATTTATATGCAAATGGCAAAACTACAATTCAATCAACTCTTGATTTGTCTGGTACTTTAGCAGCTAACAGTACCTTTGTTATTGTTAATTCAAGTTCAAATGATGCACTAAAAGAAAAAGCCGATTTAGAACATAGTGTTGCTAACTTTAACGGTGATGATGCGTTAGTCCTAATGCAAGGTAGTTCCGTAGTAGATAGCTTTGGACAGCGCGGTGTAGATCCCGGTTCTTTTTGGTCTGAAGGCGCAGTACAAACACAAGATAAAACACTTCGTCGTAAAGACAGCATTACCGTAGGGAGAACAACACCAGATGCAGTATTTAACCCAAGCGAAGAATGGGTGCAGTTTGAAAAAGATGATTTTGATGGATTAGGTTCGCACGCAGGTAATGGTGGAACAACACCTGAACCAGATCCTGAGCCAGAACCACTTGTTCCACTTGTTTGTGGCGCAGAGAAAGTACTAATTAACGCTATACAAGGCGATAGTTCTGCAAGCCCGCTTGTCGATACTTTAGTAGAGTTTGAAGGTATTGTAACCGCAGACTTCCAAGATGATGATCAATTAAAAGGCTTTTTTGTTAGCTCACTTGCTGCTGACATAGATGCAAATCCACTCACCTCTGAAGGTGTATTTGTTTATTTTGCAGATATTGACGTAAACGTAGGCGACCATGTACGTGTACAAGGTACTGTAGAAGAATATTTTGATGCAACACAGATCGGCAGTGTTAGCCAAGTTGCCGTATGTGGCACTGGTTTAGCTGCAGCAGCTACAAAAATCACTTTACCTTTAGCTGATACAACTGATTTAGAAGCTTTTGAAGGTATGTTAGTTACATTAGAGCAACCATTAGTAGTGACTAATAACTTTGGCCTTGGTCGATATGGTGAAGTTGAATTAGCAACAGAACGCTTATATCAAGGTACTCAGGTTGCATTACCTGGAGATGCAGCTAATGCAGTTGAAACAGAAAATCTACTTAAAAAGATTTTACTAGATGATGGCTCTACAGTACAAAACTTAGACCCTACAGCCTACCCAACTCCAGGCTTATCAGCAGAAAATACATTACGCACTGGCGATACAGTTAATACGGTTACGGGGGCACTTGCTTATAGCTTTAGCCTTTACAGAATCCACCCAACTGTAGCACCTTCGTTTATTGCAACAAATGCACGTGAAAATGCGCCTGAACTTAATGCTGAAGCAGATTTACGTGTAGCTAGCTTTAACGTACTTAATTACTTTAATGGTGATGGCCAAGGCGGAGGGTTCCCTACAGCCCGAGGTGCAGATTCAGAAGCTGAATTTACTCGCCAAGAAGCTAAAATTGTAAGTGCCATTAGCGCTATCCAGGCCGATGTTGTTGGTTTAATGGAAATTGAAAATGATGGTTTTGGCGAATTTAGTGCAATTGCAAGCTTAGTAGATGCATTAAATGACGCTGATAGTGCTAACAACTATGCATTTGTTGATTTTAAGGTAGATCAAATTGGTACCGATGCAATTACTACCGCACTTATCTATCGTGCTAACAAAGTAGAAGAAGTAGGTGCTGCTGCTATTACGACTGAGGCTCCATTTGATTTTAGTAACCGTGCTCCAATTGCACAAAGCTTTAAATCATTAGAAACTGATGAAGTATTTACTGTTGCTGTGTCACACCTTAAATCTAAAAGCTGTGGTAGTGCTTCTGGAAACAATGCAGATTCAGGTGATGGACAAGGCTGTTGGAATGAAATACGCACAGAAGGTGCTAATGCATTCGCAGATTGGCTTGATAGCAAACCAACTGGTGTTGACGATGAGGATACTATTTTAGTCGGCGATATGAATGCTTACGCAATGGAAGATCCAATACGTGCATTTGCAGACAAAGGATATAAAAATGTAGTTGCAAAACTTGATGGCAATACACTTGGTTACTCTTATAGCTTCTCTGGTCGTGCAGGTAGCCTTGACCATGCTGTAGCAAGTGCATCGTTACTTAGCAAAGTAGTATCAGCTAAAGATTGGCATATCAATGCTGATGAACCAATTTCGCTTGATTACAACGTTGAATTTAAAAGTGATGCTCAACAATCTAGCCTGTATTCTGAAAGTGCATACCGCGCATCAGATCACGATCCTGTAATTATTGATATTAAATCTGAGGTAATTTTAACTCCTGAGGAACAAACACCAATAATTGCTGCTGACCAAGTTTTTGCAATTGATGAAAATAGCGCAATTGACACAATTATCGGCGCGCTTGAATTCAGTGATCCGAATGCGGATGTATCGCCAGTGGTTGAATTTATAGTGTCGGGTAGTGAGATAATTACAGTTAATGAACAAGGTCAACTTATTGTAACCGGTGAACTTGATTTTGACACTGAAGGTACAATTGCACTATCAGTGCAAGCGAAAGATAGCGTAGACAACGTATCTGAATCGGTAACGGTTACAATTAACGTCACTGAAGCGAGCTCTGATGATGACGATTCAGGTTCATTATTATGGTTATCACTTCTTTTAGCACCACTATCAATAGTGCGTAGATTCAAAAAGAAATAACTAAGTTAAATCTAAATATTTAAAAGCCGCTCTTGCGGCTTTTTTATTTTATACAAATGTAATTCAGACAAGCTTCATTAAACCCCACGTACTATGTTCATACGATCCGTAAATCTTCTAGTAATTAATCAGTAACAACTACATACATTTGAGTGAATTTTACACAAAAAACCTCAATGAGTTACATGTGATAAGTTTACCTATTGAAAAATATAAACTTTTAAAGGGTTCACTTCTTGCTTTAGTAATCTAGAAGATACTTACAAAGAAATCAATATTTACCCTAAACGTAAAAATAAGTCGTGTTTTTATAAAGGAATGAGAATGAAACAACTAACCCAAAATCTGCCTAAATGGCAAAAGAAGTCAGCACCACTACTGGGTCTACTTATTATTTTTTCGACTTGGGGCAATAGCAACCAAGCGATTGCTGCAACCGTTGATGTAGCAATCCCACAAAGTAGCTTATTTGACGTAATTAGCGCCCGTGCTAAAAAGTTAGCAAGCGAAGAATACGTGGCGCCTAAAAACATTGAGCTTGAAGCACTTAACAATATTGATTATCAAGATTACCGTTCAATTCGATTTAAAAAAGACAAAGCAGTATGGAAAGATGAAGGCCTGTACGAGCTGCAATTATTCCATCCTGGTTTTTTATATAAAACACCTGTGACAATAAATACCGTTGATAGCGACTCTAAACGCAGTCGCTTACCTTTCAGTACTGACTTTTACCAATACGATGGCTCTGCTGCACCACTACAAGAAGAAATAGCTAAAAGTGTTGCGGATACTCAACTAGGCCATGCTGGATTTCGCTTACATTACCCGTTAAATACTAACGAGTATAAAGACGAAGTAATGGTATTTCAGGGAGCATCGTATTTTAGAGTTGTTGGCCCTCAGCAAGTTTATGGATTATCAGCTAGAGGCCTTGCCATTGATACTGCAGAAAATTCAGGTGAAGAATTTCCAATGTTCAAAGAATTTTGGTTAGTTAAACCAAAGGCCGACCAAACACAAATTACCATTTTTGCATTATTAGATAGCCCATCTATATCGGGTGCATACAAGTTTAGTGTTGACCCTACAACTAATATGCTAGTTGATGTTGATATGCAGATATTTGCACGTAAAGACATTAAAAAGCTCGGCGTAGCTCCATTAACGAGTATGTTTTACCACGGTGAAAACAGTACCAAATTTTTTGATGACTATCGCCCTGAAGTTCATGACTCAGATGGCCTATTAACTCAATCAGCTGATGATAAATGGGTATGGCGCCCTCTTAACAACCCTTCACAGCTAAGTGTAACTTCGTTTTCATACAATAATCCAAAAGGTTTTGGGTTAGCTCAACGAGATCGAGATTTTAATAACTATCTGGACACAGAAGCACATTACCACAACCGCCCTAGTCTATGGATTGAACCACAAGGTGAATGGGGAAATGGCCGTGTAGAGCTTGTAGAGATACCTACTGACACAGAAACTAACGACAATATCGTCAGTTACTGGGTACCAGAAAAACCAATGAAAGCCGGTGATTCGTTAAAGCTAAGCTACAAAATGACGACCTTTAATGCAGCTTTAACTCAGCACGAGAAAGCGAGAGTACTGCGCACAAGGATCGGTAGCGCCGCTTTACCAGGTGAGGACAATCCACCACCAAAAAGCCATCGCCAATTTACTGTTGATTTTACTGGGTCAGAAATAAATCAACTCTCTGAACAGTTAAAGCTAGATGCCGACATTCAACTTACAACAGGCGAAGTAACCGACGTGAATGTACAAAAACTGCCTGATTCACGAGGATGGCGTGTAGCCTTTAAAATTGCACCACAGGACGATCAACCCGTTGATATGCGTTTATCGTTAAAATTACGTGACAAAGAAATTAGCGAGGTATGGAGTTATGTTTGGTACCCAAATGACATCAAGTAATAAAGGTAAGGGCACTTCAATGCCATTCAAAACATTAAGAGTTTGGCTATTTGCTATTGCAGCGCTTGGCACATCTGGCTACGGCATATCTATTATGTTTGAGATTTTAAGCTCAAACGGTATGACATTACTTGAGTATGCTCTTTTAGTATTATTCTCAATCACTTTTGCCTGGATTGTAACGGCATTTTGTAGTGGAACAATCGGCTTTGTATTACAGCTATTACGAATTGACCCACTTACGCTAAAGCGTATTAAACCAATTGAGTTTAATAGTGAGGCAATTAACGCCCAAAAAACCGCCGTTGTAATGCCTATTTACAACGAAGACACCCACCGTGTTATCGCGGGCTTTGAAGTTAGTCTGCAATCGTTAAAAGAAACAGGTCAACTTGCAAACTTCGATTTTTATCTATTAAGCGACACGCAAGACCCAGAAATAGCTAAAAACGAGCTAAGTGCATGGCATGCATTGTGTGAACGTTTAGGTGATACGGCTAAAAACGTTTTTTATCGTCGTCGCGAAGATAACAAACACCGTAAAGTAGGTAACCTAACCGACTTTTGTGAGCGCTGGGGCAGCCAGTACGACCATATGATTGTGCTTGATGCAGATAGCGTAATGACCGGGAAATGTATGTTAGAGCTTACTACAAGTATGCTCAACAACCCACAAGCAGGCCTGATCCAAACTATTCCGATCCCTGTTCGTCAAGATACCTTTTTTGGCCGCTTTTTACAGTTTGCGTCAGTGCTATATAGCCCAATGCTCGCTACTGGCTCAGCTTTTTGGCAAACTGATAAAGCCAACTACTGGGGTCATAATGCAATCATTAGAGTTGAAGCATTTATAACGTGCTGTGGCTTGCCAACACTAAAAGGTAATGCACCTTTTGGCGGCGAAATTTTAAGTCATGACTTTGTAGAAGCTTCACTACTTCACAGTGCTGGTTGGGATGTATTGTTGCTATCAGATATTGAAGGTAGCTATGAAGAAGTACCAAGTAACATTCTAGACTACGCTGTACGCGATAGACGCTGGGTGCAAGGTAATATTCAGCACTTAGGTTTACTATCGTCATCCAAATTAAAATTAATGAGTAAGCTACACTTTTTACTCGGTGCCACAGCCTATATTTCATCACTAATTTGGCTCTCAATGCTAGCGCTAAGTACTATTGATGCAGTAACGCGCGCATTAAATAGTGATGTGTACTTTAACCGTGTTTATCAATTATTCCCTACATGGCAAATAGCTAAAACCGATCTGATTGATTCACTCTTGTATTTAACTATTGTTATTTTATTAATGCCTAAACTAATGGGCATAATAGTCACCTTAATACATAGAAACAAACGCTTTGGTGGTTCAATTAAGCTCATACTAGGCTCAATCATTGAAACCGTATTTGCTATTATTGTTGCCCCATTAATGATGGTATTTCATGCTTACTTTGTACTTTGTGTGTTTTTAGGTAAAAAAGTGAAGTGGGATGCGCAACCGCGCGAAGGTCGTATGGTTCCGTGGAAAGAGGCGTTTGGTTATACGTTATTCTCAACTATTGTGGCTATTGCATGGGGTTGTACGGCTTACTACTTCACACCAGTATTCTTTTGGTGGTTATCACCTATATTGCTGGGCTTAGTATTAGGCGCTCCGATTATCCGTTATACCAGTAGCATTAAACTCGGTGTACAACTAAGAAAGTTAGGTATATTTATTTGCCCTAGTGAAGTTGATAACGACTCAACTCTAGAAGCACTTAAAATACATCTAAAAGAAATTTCGGTACCAAAGGAAGGTGCTTATCCACAAACAATACCGGCACTACCACAAGAGCAGTTGGTAACAATGCCTATCCAGTCTTTTAAGAAGCCACGCAGGCTAAAGATGAAAGCGCTAAAAGCTAAGGCTATAAAAAAGTTTAATTAGCGCGTTATAAAATACAAAAACAAAAAAGGAGCGATTAATCGCTCCTTTTTGCTATCTAAATTAAAGATCAAGCATTGCATTTATCGCTAATATTTTCAATTTTGTTAGCTAACTTATTGCAGTACATTTTAGAAATAGCTGATTGCGTTTCATCATCAAGTTGCCAGTTATAAAAATGGAACGTTTTACCATTATCTAACTCCACCTTAAAAATGGTGAAAAGAAAAAACGAACTAAATGATACGCAACTAATTTCCTCGCTATTGATATAACGCTTTGTACATAAACGCGTATAACAAATGCCTGCTTTATAACAATGTAAAAAACGAAGATGAAGAATATTAAAAGTAGTAATAATCAGTAGAGCTGGCATTACAGTGAGAAAAATAATTTTTAGGTTCACAGAAAATATAATATGAATTAAAAATATTAAGCTGAATGCTAAAACGCATTTTGTAAATTGTAGCCACCAGTTTGGTGCTAATTTAATAGATTTCATGATTGTTACATCTTATATAGAATTAATAGCAAACGTCTCTGCTGCGGAGACTTCCTTATCTGACTTTAGAGCTCTAGTCTAAAAGTGCTAGTATTCTACATTACGTATATAGATGCATCAATAGAAGTTCTTAAAATTCATATAGTTACATTCACCTTACAATTAACCTCTTATAAACCAATCAATTAAGTAATTTAGGTAAATAAATTGCTCTCTAGTACCTTTTTATTAATTAGTAACATAGGACTAATTAATAATAAAAAGTAGTTATAAACAACTACAAAAAATAAAACCAAATTATAGGCAATAAAAAACCCGCAACATGTGCGGGTTTTTTTAAAGAGTTAAAGAGCTAATTACTTAGCAGCTTTTTTCTCTTTTTCTGCAGCGATTACTGTATCAGCAACGTTTTGCGGACATGCAGCGTAGTGTGAGAACTCCATAGAGAACTGACCACGACCAGATGTCATTGTACGTAGTGTACCGATGTAACCGAACATTTCTGATAACGGTACGTCAGCTTTAATACGGCTGCCTGTTAAACCAGCTTCTTGGTCTTTCATCATGCCACGACGACGGTTAAGGTCACCGATTACGTCACCAACGTGATCTTCTGGAGTGAACACGTCAACATTCATGATTGGCTCAAGAAGTTGTGCGCCCGCTTTAGGGATCGATTGACGGAAAGCGCCTTTAGCAGCGATTTCGAACGCGATTGCAGATGAATCCACGGCATGGAAACCACCGTCGAAAAGTTCAATTTCAACGTCAAGTACAGGGAAGCCAGCTAGAACACCAGTACCCATCATTGACTTGAAGCCTTTCTCAACTGCAGGCCAGAATTCTTTAGGTACGTTACCACCAACAACTGATGATTTAAACGTGAAACCTGAAGCAACTTCGCCTGGCTTGATGCGGTAGTCGATTTTACCGAACTGACCAGAACCACCAGATTGTTTCTTATGCGTGTAGCTATCTTCAATTTCTTTAGTGATAGTTTCACGGTAAGCAACTTGTGGTTGACCAACAATAAGGTCTACGCCGTAAGTACGCTTAAGAATATCTACTTTGATATCTAAGTGAAGCTCACCCATACCTTTAAGGATAGTCTCGCCTGAATCTTCATCAGTCTCAACTTGGAAAGATGGATCTTCTGCAACCATTTTACCGATAGCAACACCCATTTTCTCATTACCGCCTTTATCTTTAGGCTGTACAGCAATCGAGATTACTGGAGTTGGGAATACCATTGGCTCAAGTGTTACAGGGTGCTTAGGATCACATAGAGTGTGACCAGTTTGCACGTTTTTCATGCCTACGATAGCAATGATGTCACCAGCTTGTGCGCTAGTTAATTCGTTACGGTCATCTGCTTGCATCTCAACCATGCGGCCAACACGCTCAGTTTTACCAGTAAACGAGTTAAGGATAGTGTCACCCTTGTTTAGTTTACCTGAGTAAATACGTACGAATGTTAATGCACCAAAACGGTCATCCATTATTTTGAATGCTAACGCTTTGAAAGGTTCGTCAGTAGATACTACTGCGAACTCGCCATTTTCGTTACCTTCTTCATCCATAAGAGGTTGAGGATCAACTTCTGTAGGACATGGTAAGTAATCAACAACAGCGTCAAGAATAAGCTGCATACCTTTGTTCTTAAACGCAGAACCACAGTATGTTGGGAAGAAAGCAAGGTCACGAGTACCTTTACGGATACAACGTTTGATGTCTTCTAAAG
The DNA here is from genome assembly GCF_000238395.3 of Pseudoalteromonas arctica A 37-1-2. Taxonomy (GTDB): domain Bacteria; phylum Pseudomonadota; class Gammaproteobacteria; order Enterobacterales; family Alteromonadaceae; genus Pseudoalteromonas; species Pseudoalteromonas arctica. Next base: position 87,709 of record NZ_CP011025.1, on the reverse strand, counting down.
AAGGTGCTTCACCTTCCATGTAAGCTTCAAGTAGTGCATCGTCTTGCTCAAGGGCAGTTTCAACAAGCATTTCATAATACTCGTCAGTTTTATCTACCATGTCTGCAGGAATGTCTGTGATTTCGTAGTTTTCAGGAAGACCAGTGTCATCCCAAACGTATGCTTTTTTAGTTAAAACATCTACAACACCAACAAACTCATCTTCAATACCAATTGGTAAAGTCATGATTAGTGGAGTTGCGCCAAGTACTTTACGTACTTGCTCAGTTACACGGTAAAAATCAGCACCCATACGGTCTAATTTATTTACGAAGATAATACGTGCAACTTCTGAATCATTAGCATAACGCCAGTTAGTTTCTGATTGTGGTTCAACACCACCAGAACCACAGAACACACCGATGCCGCCATCTAGTACTTTAAGTGAACGGTAAACTTCAACTGTGAAGTCAACGTGTCCAGGAGTATCGATAACGTTAAAGCGGTGATCTTTCCAGAAACAGCTTACAGCCGCAGACTGAATAGTAATACCGCGCTCAGCTTCTTGTTCCATGAAGTCAGTAGTAGATTCACCATCATGAACCTCACCAGTTTTATGGATTTGACCAGTAAGCTTTAGGATACGCTCAGTAGTCGTGGTCTTACCCGCATCAACGTGCGCGAAAATACCAATGTTTCTGTACTTCGATAAATCTGCCATTAATTTTGCTCTTAATAAAGTCGATAAATTATTCCGCAGGAGTATAACATCACTTAAAGCGAACATCACCATACAAGCCGCTTAAAATGCAATCAATTCAACATATTTTTTTTATCGTCAGAATCTATTAAATATCAAACATAACAAAAAAAACGTAAGGCATTGAAATAAATGAAATTTAATATTTAAGCCTTAGGTACAAAAAGTTACTTCGCTATTTTATAGCAACGTTCAGGGCGGCCAATACTGCCATAACTTTGATCCGCTGTTAACTTACCTGATTCAAGCAAATACTCCAAATAACGGCGTGCTGTAGAGCGACTAACACCAACCAAATCGCCCATTTGCTGAGCGGTAAATGCAGTGGTTGCGTGCTTTATAAAAGCATAGTGTATCTTGCAAAGTAAAATGTGTGACGAGCAATAAGACAAACAGCAAAGCCATTTTTAGAGATAATTAAATACCTTTATGCTTTCATTGTATTTATAACCTATGCATATAAATAACAAGCTAAATTGAGATGAACTTATTTATTATCATAATTATAGAAATAAATATGTGGATGGATTCTATTAACATCTCATTGTCAAAAAAGCCTAAATTTGGTACATTATTCCTTCAATAGTATTTATAAAAACAACTATAAGACCCTACAATGAAATGGAACTTCCTTCGACTCAGCTCTTGGCTAATTGCACTTACCTTATTAATTTTCTCTCATAATATTTTTGCGCAGCAATATAAAATAGATAAACCAGCTAATTGGGTTAATACACATATTATTGAGCAACCCAAGCATTCCGACATAACCAAAGTACGTGACGGCACACTTTATTTGTTACTCGATAACCAATCCTATATACCGAGCAGACAAAAACAGCAACGCTATACGCGTTTGGTTATGAAAGCTTTAAATCAAAGTGGTGTTGATTATATAAGCCAGCTTAATCTTGATTTTGATCCAAGTTATGAGTCGCTAACACTAAACAGCTTAACGATTATTAGAAATAATGAGCGTATTGATAAGCTTGGCAGCGCGAGAATGACGGTTATGCAAGGTGAATCTGAGTTAGCTGATCGTATTTATAATGGTAGCTTATCACTCAACATTATTATTGATGATATGCGCAGTGGCGACATACTTGATTACAGCTACACAGTGGCAGGTAGCAACCCTATATATGCTAATAAATTTAGTACAAGACGCACGCTAAACTGGTCGGTACCCGTAGTGCAACAAAATATGCGTGTACTTTGGGGTAAACAAACGCCTTTACATATTAATACAATAAACGGCACAGCAGATATTCAAGAAACGCTTAACAAATATGGCAAAGATTATTCTATAACTCTTTTTGAAGAACCTTTACTGGAGCAGAATTCTCAAACCCCAACGTGGTACGACCCATATACACAAGTTTACTTTTCTGAGTTTGACGATTGGGGTCAGGTAGTTAACTGGGCATATCCACTTTATCAATCAGCCATAGAAACCCCAAACAGCATTTTGGATGTAGCTGAAGAAATAAAAGCAAAGCACACAAAAACATCAGACAAAATTGCAGCAGCACTGCGCTTTAGCCAAGACGAAGTTCGATATTTAGGGCTTGAAATGGGCACTAACTCGCATCAACCAACGTCAGCTTCAGAAACGCTTTCGCTACGATATGGCGATTGCAAAGATAAAACAGTACTGCTTATCTCGTTATTAAAAGCGATGGATATAGAGGCCTTCCCTGCGCTAGTTGATACAGAGGAAACCAAACGTTTAAAAGAACTTCCACCTTCTGCAAGTGTATTTAATCACGTAATTGTTACGCTTAAACAAAACGGAAAACGCTACTGGCTCGATCCTACGGTTAGCTACCAACGAGGTGCTCTCGAATATTTAGCGCAGCCTGATTATGGCTATGCCCTAATTATTGATAAAGGTGAAACCGCTTTAACTTCAATGGCGCAAAAGCCTGTACATACAAATGTATCTGTAGAGGATAACTTTTTTATTGCTGAAAAAGTATCTGAGCCATCACGTTTTGAAACCCAGTACACTTATGCTGAATTTGAAGCAATTAACCGAAGAAGTAATATAGCCAGCAGTGGTCTAAATAGCGTTGCTAAATCTTACTTCGAGTATTACCAAAGTTTTTTAAATGGCTTATCAATCAATGAAGCAATGGCAATTAGTGAGCAAGAACAAACGGGTAAACTAATAACCAAAGAATCGTATTTAATTAGTGAATTTTGGGATAAAACAGACGAAGGCTACGAAGCTAGTTTTTATGCGAGTGAAATACAAAATAGCGTTTACGAACCAAAGCAGGTAAATCGCACCGACCCACTTTACTTTGACTACCCCAATATAATTAACACCACAATAAAACTACATTTTGCAGAAAAAGGTTGGGGATTTGATAGCGATCAACAAGAAATTGATAACAACTACTTCAATCTAAAAACAACTACTGAATTTAATGATAACGTTTTAACACTGAGTTATGACTATTACGCAAAACAAGATCATATTAAAGCCGCTCAAATAGATGATTATTTAGCACAGCGTAAAAAGTTAATATCAGCAACCCATTACCCTATTCTAAAATATGCAAAAGCGAGCGAAACACCTCAAACAACAGCTGATGTGCTAGATAGCTTTGGTTATAGCTGGCTTAAATATGTGTTGGCTGGCTATATTTTAGTACTCATATTCTTTTTCGCCGATTGGCGATTAGAGTCAGCAAAAAAAGTTAAATTTGAAGATAGTCCATTTTATGCAGTGTCTATAAGTAAGTTTATTATTTACAGTATTTTAAGTTTAGGCATATTTGTTAACTACTGGAGTTATCGTAACTTTAAAGCCATTAAAGAGCGCGATAACTCAAGTATTATGCCTATTGCTCGAGGTATATTTGCGTTTTTATGGTATTACCCTTTGTATCTCGCACTTGCAGAGCACAGCCAACAACAGTTAAACAAAAATAGAGTAATGCCTAACTGGACTGCCTTAACACTCTGGCTAATGGTACTCGCCAGCGCCTTTGCTTATCGTATGGACGAATACGCAACCATAGTGATTTGTATAATGCCATTTTTATGGTTGCCTCTAGTTAGTTACATTGAACAAACCGATACAAGTAAAGAAGCCCTACATTACAACTCGTACTGGCGAATTAGACAGTATTTAATCTCGCTTGCGTTTGCACCTCTATTATTTTTAGGCGTACTTCAAGAAGTAAATATTTTACCTAATGCCGCAATTATAAAAGGCGATAGTTTATGGTCTTACCAAGTACACTTTTTAAAACGTAATCGCCTAACACCTGAAAACGAAGAAATACTCTATTTTTATAGCGATGCAATGTTTGATTACCGAGAAGACGGTAACGGAATAACCGAGAACTATATTTTTAGCTATTACAAAAATGACCAAGGAGAACTTGAATCAGATCTTAGTCATTTTAAAGACATAGAAAAAATAGAAATCACATACGGTAAAACCAAACTTGATAATACAAGTATTAAAGTAATAAAAACTGACGGTAGTGATTTTTTACTTATTGTAGGACGTTTTAACAAACAAGATAAAGTACTCGTAAAGCAAATTAATTTACGTATAGCAGCCAATAAATTACAATAATTTGACTAAGCTTAATTTAATGCATATTATTACTTTGTTCACAAAACAAACAACCGTGAGCGATATTGGATATAATCATCGAGGGAAATAATATGATCAAATTAATAGCTAAATCTGTAATACTGAGTACGTTACTGTCAGCCCCGTGCTTTGCTGAAAGTAGCAATACAACAAATTCTTTAAACAGTAAGAATCAAGTGACTGCTAATTTTGCAGTTGACTACTCTCAATACAATACTGTTTTAGAAGCCTCTGTTCTTGAATTGGCTCGTTCAGATAGATCGTACATTTCCTATGATGAAAATGAGCAAGGTCCTAACCTCGGAAGTAACCGAGCGACTGATGCAGAAGCAAACCGCTTTTATTATGAGCAATTTATTGATGATCCAGAATTAACAAAATCAATTGCCGCTATACAAAGTAATCTTCTTAGTTATTTAGCAAATAACCAACTTAGTAAATTAAGTAATGAAGAACAAACTGCATTTTGGCTGAATCTACATAATGTAGCAGTAATAAATGAATTAGCTCAGCGCTACCCAAAAGACACTAATAGTTTATCTTATGACGTGGCTGATAAAAGCAGCTTCTTTTACAAAAAGCTATTCACATATAACGGGCAAGAACTTAGTTTAGATGACATTGAATACAAAATATTAATGCCATTAAATAAAAATAACCCTCTTGTAATGTATGGCTTATATAAAGGCTATATCGGTTCACCAAATATTAGAACTCAGGCATACACCGCGAATAACTTAATGCCTTCATTAATTGATAACGCTCAAGAATTTATTAATTCAAATAGAGGCACTAATTACAGCAGTAACCTTCTTAATGTATCGACCATGTATAAAGATAAAAAAGCATATTTTAATGACTTTAATAATGATTTACTTGCTCACCTGAGTTTGTATGCAGATAACGATTTACTAAATAAGTTAAAAAATAAAAAAACAGCTCTTTTTACCATCGATAATTATGACATTACTGATGTAACAGGTCCTAAGCACCGAGACTCTTACGATATTATTATTAGTAATTGGGATAAAGCATTACTGATCCCTCAGCATAGCTTTCCTCGCTTAAACAATCTTAATATTCCAGCTAAGCGAATCGTTATTCTTAGAGAGTTACAAAGAAAAAATGATTTGTTAAAAACAAATGTAAGTGGTGAAAACGCCTACTACGCTAATAACCAATAGTATAATCCCAATTAAAAATGCGCAGTAAATGAAGTAACCCCAATAGTTGGACATACCAATTACTGGGGTTTTTTTATGTCCAAACCTTATAGAGCATTCACATTAAAGCTCGCTAAACTTTTCCAAAGACACAGCCCTAGGGCCCTAAGCTTAAAATACAAACGAAAACCTCTCTCCTGCATTAATCGATTAGCTCTAATAAATAAAAATCACTATTAGATATATCGAATTAAAGCTCTACTGGTTAGTCAAACAGCTTAGATTATTATTCTTTTTCATACTTAACATTAGCTTACAAAACAAACAAAGAGATAATAGGAATTATTTGCATTTAGGTGTTGACAGATAGTTAGATCTAACTGATAATCAATATCAACAAGACGGAAGACATACTGGCTTGTGACGGAATGAATTGATTAATTGTTTCTGACCCTGAAACAACGTGTAGCGCACGTTAACAGCTATGGTTACTTATTATGGACCGCAACGCCCCTTGATGTTGATAATAAGTAACCGCCCTATTTTACTTGCTACATTGCTCATATCGGTGACGGTAGATATGAAACTAAAAAAGCCCTTACGGGCTTTTTTTATGTCTGCAATTTAACAAATTTAAGTTACTTATAACGCTAAATAACCTGAACTCTGGTTAAGAGATTTACTAACGTATTGAGTCATGGTGATATTTAAATTTATTTTCTCTAGCCAGAGATTTTCAGTGAAAACAAGGCGAATTTACGCGTCAATAGCTGGTCTATTGCAAGTAAATTCAACACAGTTAGCGCTGAAAATAGCTGCTCGAGATAGATTTATTATTCTAGGGCGTGTTGACCTTTGTGGATTGAAATTTGTTCAATCTAGGGGCGATTTAATCGCGGCGCGAGGTTTGTAACCTAGTGGGCTAAGTAAAAACCGAGCAACAAAGAGTCAATCGTCCCTAGAAAGAACCCAAAGGGCAGCGCATGTCTTGCCTTTATGCTGCGTTATCGCCTATTTATGGGGAATAACCACACTACATAGGCTCTGCCTTGCCCAAATACCAAACATACTGCTGCAAATTCAACCACGAAAGATCAACACGCCCTAGGTTCAGGTTAATTATTAACGACGGTTTTTACGCGCTCGTGCTCGGCGTTGAAGTTTCTCTTCTTCTTTAGCTTGTTTTTTAGCTTCTGCAGCGGCACGTAAACCAGCAACCATTACTTCTTCTTCCTCACGCATTTGCGGAGTTTCCATTGTAATGCGACCAATAATACCATCACGTAATTCGTTAATTAGTATTTCAGACATTTTATACGTGTCGATTTGATTACCACCACGAATACAACCACGCTTTTTACCCGCCATTTCAACAAACTCCCAATCACTTTCAGGAAGTTCGGCAATTTTATAACGTGCTTTTAAAAGCTCTGGGTACGCACGCAATAAGTATTCAGCGGTATAGCTAGCTACTTCTTCATACTCAAGCGCTGTATCACGAATAGCACCTGTAGCACCTAAACGATAACCTGAGTTTTCGTTCTCTACTTTTGGCCAAAGCATACCCGGCGTATCGTAAAGCATAATGCCATCCTCAAGCTTAATGCGTTGCTGCGCTTTAGTTACTGCAGGTTCATTACCTGTTTTTGCAACTATACGCCCAGCTAATACATTAATTAACGTAGATTTACCTACGTTAGGAATACCCATTATCATGGCTTTAATTTGCTTATCGGCACCCACTTTATGCGGCACCAGTTTTTTACAAAGTTCGTTAATGCGATGTACTTCAGCCGCTTTATCATGTCCAAAAGAAATAGCTTTAACACCGTTTTCTTGCTCAAAATAATCTTTCCAGATTTGAGTCATTTTAGGGTCAGCTAAATCAGCTTTGTTCATAATTTTGATGACCGGCTTACCTTCACGCAAGGTTGCCACCATCGGATTTTCGCTACTATAAGGAATGCGCGCATCAAGCACTTCAATGATCACATCCATTTGTGGCATTATTTCTTTAATTTCATTGCGGGCTTTATTCATGTGCCCAGGGAACCACTGGATAGCCATTTTTAACTCCTAACGTATAATTAACCGCTATTTTAACTGGCAATTCATTTAATTGCGCTATACTGACGCAAATTTTTTCAGATTAGTTGTTATGGCTCTTAAATCCACCATTATGAAAGTGCAGTTATCGCTTAGCGATATGGACCGCCACGTTTATCAAGATTTTAATTTAACCTTGGCTCAACACCCATCAGAAACCGATCAGCGGTTGATGATTCGCTTACTCGCTTTTGCGCTAAATAGCTGTGATGGTTTAGAATTTACTAAAGGATTAAGCGCTGATGATGAGCCTGAACTTTGGCATGTAAGCTATAGTGAAGAAATAGAACTATGGGTTGAGCTTGGCTTACCAGATGAAAAACGTCTTAAAAAAGCCTGTAATAAATCTAAAAAAGTGGTGCTATATACTTACGGTGAAAACAATCAAGCAATTTGGTGGCAAAAACACCAACCTAAATTGTATGAATTTAAAAATCTAAGTATTTTTAGCCTTGATTATGCAGCAACACAAGCACTTGCTGCTTTGGTTGATCGTGGAATTAAGCTCGCCATTACCATTCAAGATGGTGAAGTATGGGTAAATACCGATACAACCAATATTGAAATAAAACCGCTGCAATTAATGTAATTACGGTAGTTATACCAATTGCATTAAATTAGTTATCTATTATAGCGACAAATAAATAAGTCGATAACAAGGCAAAAATTATGACATATAGTTGTTCTATATAAATAATTTTTAACGCAGGTAGCGGATTATTTAATACGCTAGAATGATCATGTTTTTAATAAAATTGGTATTAGGGAGCATATGAAAGTTAAACACGTTATTGTTTTACATGGCTTGTATATGTCTGGCTTTGTTATGCGCCCACTTTGTTCACGACTTGAAGAATCGGGGATGACGGTATTAAACATTACCTATAATACGCTCGACCCTCACCGCGATACCATATTTGCACAAATTGATGAGTGTATTTCTAACGAACCTGCAGCGCTTGTATGCCACTCAATGGGAGGGCTTATTGCACGTGCTTACCTAGAGGCAAACTCCCCTGCTAGCCAGAATGTTACGAAGGTAATTACACTGGGTACTCCACATAAAGGCAGCCATATAGCGCAAAAAATGAAGCAAAAAGGGTTTGAATCATTTTTAAAAAATAGTGTTGAATTTTTACTCACTAAAAATGGTAATTGGCCTTTTAAAGCTAAGCTTTACAGTATTGCGGGCGATTTACCTATTGGGCTTATGCCCTTAATAGTCAAAGGTAGCCAGTCAGATGGCACTGTATTACTAGATGAAACCAAACTTAAAGGTATGGCCGAACATAAAGTGTTTCATTTAAGCCATACCAGTATGATTTACTCGCGCCAAGTACTCGATTACATTTTAAAGTGCTTAAACGAGAAAGATTAATCCTCAGCATTGGCTGCTATTTTATAACTAATTAAAAATACCACTGCCAATATAAGCGGAATCGGCGCCGCAATGTAGCCAAAAAAATCTGAGTTCGCAAAGCTTGCACTCGCTAAGTGCGCTACTAACCCAAGTACAAATGCGATGACTGCAATTCCTACCACTATTAACTCTGCTTTATTTTGTTTCGCTGTTTTTGCATGCATGTTATCTCTCCTAATTATTTCGACAACATTATTATGCGCCGTTAGGGTGGATGATTTTTGACCTGCATCAATAAAAAAAATAGCTAAGTTATTACCTTGAATAAAGTTTGTTTTAGATCATGATTTATATACTTTTGAGGTTTATTTACTTTTGAGGGGTAGTATTTTTATTAATCAGACCCACTTCTATTAATAGTCTAAAGTGAATATAGGTATCAAAAACAGCTAATAGGTTAAAACTATTAACTAGATAAATTTAAACGATTTTACTAATTTATCGAAATTAGTAATACTTATCACAAGTTCACAAATCAACGGTTATTCAAGGAGCAAGTTATGTCACATGTAAACGCAATTGGTCTAAACAGCGCAAAAAGCGAAGACATCATAAAGTCACTCAATACATTATTGAGTAGCTACCAGATTCAATACATGAACGCGCGTGGCTTTCACTGGAATATTAAAGGCCGTAACTTTTTTGAACTACACGTTAAGTTTGAAGAAATTTATAACTTACTACTTCTAAAAGTAGATGAAGTTGCAGAACGTATTTTAACGTTAGATGGCGCACCTCTACATGCATTTTCTGATTACCTTGAAGTAAGTAAAATCAAAGAAGCTAAAGGTATTAGTGATGGCGTTACAGCCGTAGAAAACCTACTTGCTGGTTACAGCACATTAATTCACATGCAGCGTGATATTTTAAGCCAAGCTGGTGATGCAGACGATGAAGGTACAGCCTCACTAATGAGCGATTACATCTCAGAGCAAGAAAAATTGGTTTGGATGCTAAAGGCTTACTTAGACTAAACTAGCAAAAAAAGCCCTCAATGAAGAGGGCCACAAATAGGGATAAATCGTTAAGTAACTTAGCGATTCGGTTACTATATTAGTCTACTCCCAATACTAAACAACGCCCCTGTTACCAGTGGCGTTGTTTTTGGTTTAAGCGGGTAATAAGCCTGTAATCATCGATGATTTTATTCTAAAAATAGTTTGGATTAGAAATTCACACTTAAATTAGCAAAAAAGCGTCGACCGACAGCATCATAAATAGCTTCATCACCACCACTAGCAGAGATATATGCAGGCGGTAGCTTGTCTGTCACATTACGAAGGCCAAAATCTACACGTGTATTATCAAATACATTATAACTTGCTGAAATATCGTGAGTTATAATAGAACCGACATAGCCAGGTTTTAAATCCTCTTCAATATCACCGTCTGGTGATAAATCAAAGCGCGCAGAACGGTCGGTATAGCGAGTAGTCCAATTAAGCGTTAAATCGTTATAGTTATACACAGCAGAGAAACGTGCCTGCCATTCTGGATCACCAACTTCACCGTCTTCAACATTTACTGTATCTGGTCGACTTTGAAATTCGAACACATCAAGCTCAAGAAGATGATTCACAAATAAGTTGAACTTCAAATCACCTTCTAATGAGTAATCAGTTAAGTTCATATCGTAATCAAAATCAGCTTCAATACCTCTTGTTGTTATTGAGGCTGCATTTAAATAACCTGAACGTACTAAAGTTATATCGTTGCTAGCTGAGTCACGATCAACTTGCGAACAGAACGCTGCATCTGGACCACCAGCAGCATCAACACAATTATCTATAACACTCTGTGCAGAAATAAAAGAAATAGCATCTTCTATTTCAATATCATAGTAATCAACAGTTAATGAAAAGTTTTCAAAAAAGCTCGGAGTCCACACAACACCAGCGGTTAGTGATGTTGATGTTTCTGATTCTAGTTCAGGGTTACCACCACTAAGAACATCAATACTTACATTATCGTTAGCTTGAAAGCCCGCACCTATATTTAATGCCGCACAGTTAGCTGTTCTATTTGGGTTGTTATCTATACGATCTGCATCACAAGGATCTGCAATATTATCAAAACCAGGCGATATTGGATCGAAAGCTTCTGTAATATTTGGTGCACGAACGGCTTGTCCATATGTACCACGTATACGAACATCATCTACTGGACGATATAGTAAACCAACTTTCCATGCGTCAGCTGTACCAGCGTGAGAGTAATCAGCTGTTCTGTATGCTGCATCAATAGTTAACTCTTTTGCAAATGCTACATCAGTTAATAGAGGTAAATTGATTTCAACAAATGCCTCCGTTACATCAAATTCACCGTATGCATCAGGTGTAGCCGCGTTTGATAAAAATCCAGCTTTTGTGAATTCATCAGTAATGCTTTCAGAAGTCTCTTCTCTGTATTCGAAACCGGTAGCCAAACCAATTGCGCCGCCCTGAAGCTCAAAAAACTCACCTGTATCAAACGTTATGCTGCCGCCAATAAGTTCTTGGGTAATTGTATCTGTACGAGTAACATCTGCTGATACATAATCTTTAGCAGCTGCTGAGGCTTGATCAAAGCCAAATGCATTGTATGGAGTACAAGCGTCACCATTTACACTAGCAGGATCAATATAACCTTCTCCTTGTAAGCTAGGTACCTGACTTCGACATGCAGCTTCGCCTGTGGCAGGATCAATCACGGCATCAAGTGCAGCAACCAAATTATCTGGGATTAAGTCATTAAGTGTTTTTCGGCGATTATCTGTTTGGCCGTAAACATAATAAAAATCATAATCAACGTCAGTTTCACTTAAAGTAAAGATCCCTTTAAGCCCAGTTACAACTCGAAATAACTCACGTTTATTATCTGCGCTTCGGTTTCCTAGCTCACCAAAAAATTTAGACATTTCAACGCTAGTAGTACCTTCACTAAGCAGCTGTTGGCGAAGGTTGCTATCTAAATATGGATTATCTTCAACATCAATGAAAATACCACCGAATTCAAAAGATGGTTGAAATTGCTGCTCAACTTCAGTGCGCACAAATTTAAAGTCACTATAAAATGTATGATTATCTGTAAGGTTATAATTTAATGTAGAACCAAGTGTTAACTTTTCAAGCTCTGGTAATACATTTTCATAATCTTGTGTATTAGCACAAAATTCACAACCATCAGGGAAATTACCAAAAGCAAAGCTACCGCTTGCTTCCCGTGCTGGCATTAACTCAGCTCTACCACCATTATTAAAAGTATAGATACTTCCACTATCGCCAAATGGATTAATTACACCATTTTCACTTATTCTTTCAGAAAGCACATTAGGCACTGTTAAACGATCTGGAATACCATCATTTTCACCAGTATTTAATGGGTTATCTACTGTGCCATAAGCATTTGTTTGGCGTAAATCATTGGCTAAAACCTGGCGCACTCTATCTTGGCCTGCGAAAAAGGTTATATTACCTTTACCACCAGCAATATCTGTCCCAGCTACAACACTAAAGCTATGGTTTTCAGTACCCACCCCCTCAGTTGAATTACCAACTGAAGCATTAAACTGTAAACCATCAAAGTTATCTTTCAAAATGACATTAACTACCCCAGATACCGCATCAGAGCCATAAATAGCAGATGCTCCACCTGTGATAATTTCAATTCTCTCTATCAGTGCGGAAGGTATCGTATTTAAATCAACTTGTGATGAGCCGGGTGCCCCTGCTACATGACGCTTACCATTAACTAGAACAAGTGTTCTTGCTGCTCCTAAACGCCTTAAATCAGCAGAACTAACACCAGCGGCAGCATTGCTATTGTTATTACCAACTAATGTATCTGTTGCGCCTATCGAAGGTAATTCAGCTAAAATACTACCTAGATCAGGGGTGCCACCTTTTGCAATATCTTCAGCTGTAATTGTTACAATAGGTGCTGGTTGAGAAAGCTTCGCTTTGCTGATACGAGAGCCTGTAACTTGTACACGTTCTATTTTAGTAATTTCGTCATCTTCTGCAGCCACACCTTGAAATGAAATGCTTGCAAGTATCGCGCTGCTTAGCGCAACTGTTAACGACGATTTTTTAAATAATCGCGCGCTACCTTTGTTAGTTAATGTCATATAATTCCCCTGAATTGTTATTTTTGTAACTAAATAGTTACTTCGCGGATTACAGTAAGGGGATTTATTTAAACACTCTACGTACGTTATTTATTAGGCGTAATCTTTGGTATGAATAGCTAGTTTGATGGGACGAATTAGTACGTCACAATTATTTTATAAATATATTGTACTTTTCATAACAGTTTTTCCGCTAAGCACGGTCTTTATTATTATATACAGCAAGAGATATAAAATAATGGTCGCTTCTTTTCATGCATTAACTTTTGTTAGTAACACTAAGTTTGCAACATTTTTAACAAAGCGCGTGCAAGAGCACCGACACTTTGAATCTCAATCTTTTATTCAGGCAAACAGATTAGATCAGATAGATACAGATCAATACAACGTACTTTTTTACGAACTAACTAATCTGGCTGACCCTATGCAAATAGTGCATTTAACAGAGCTAGCTAAAAAGCTTAAGTTAGTCATTATTGCCCAGTCGGGTCATTTTGCGAGTTTTGCTTTTGAAGTTGGCGCTGTTGATTTTTTAATAGTAGATTCAACTGCACCACGTATTGATAAATGCTTTGATAAACTGATTCACCTTTGCCCGATTGCAAGCGCGGCCGAACGTCAATATCAACAAAGCACACAAACCGAAAAACCATCATCACATATCGTAGTTAAAGATGTAGGTAAGGTAAGGCTAATTGATATAAAAGATATTATTTGGATTAATGGTGCGGGCAATTATGTAGAGCTGCATTTTACCCAAGGTAGTACACCGGTATTACACCGCGAAACCATGAAAAATATTGAACGGCAGCTAGAGCCAGAAGGGTTTATTCGTATTCATCGCTCAACGCTGGTAAGAAAACAAGCTATCTGTGAACTGATGCCTACTGACAGTGGCGATTATAAAGTAAGACTTAAAAACGATATGTGCTTAAACCTTTCAAGGCGCTATAAAGGGTGTTTAGAGAGCATTATAAGCCCTCTTCAGTAGCGGTTTATAATACTCATATTAATTACCAGTTCTGTTTTATATAACTATCACTTGGATGCACTAATAAATAGCTTTCGGTATCTTTATAAAAATTAACTTCTACATCGCTATTTTTCCATACTTTTTCAAACATGTTTTTAGCTATGATATTAATGTTTATATAGTCAACTCGTTGATAGCCAAGTTCTTTTACACCCGCAAAATAGGCCTCTAACGAATCAAGACTATCTAAAGTTAACAGTTCAAACTCTTTTAAGTTAACAATCACAAACTTAATCGTATTTTCAGGGTGAGTGCTCAATTCTTGAATAACACCATTAGTTAATGATGTTATACCTTCATTGTTAAAGCTCCCCTTCAATTTTAAATACATATGAGGGGGCTGTGAACAAATCTGAAATTCGCCATGTGCTCCAAACATAAATTACCTTATATATATCAACTTCTATATATAGAGTAATACAATTTTCCGATTTTGCAGTTAATTTAACAGCGCAATAAAAAAGGCCATTTCGAGGGCTTTTTCTTCTAAGCTTTTAAAACGACCTGATGCACCGCCATGACCTGCATCCATATCGGTTTTAAATACTAAAATATTACTGTCTGTTTTAAGTTCACGCATTTTTGCAACCCACTTCATAGGCTCCCAATACTGTACTTGTGAGTCATGAAGACCGGTAGTAACGAGTATGTTCGGGTAGTTTTGTGCGCTAATATTGTCATAAGGCGAGTAAGCTTCTATCACATCATAAAATTGAGGCTCATTTGGATTACCCCATTCATCGTATTCATTTGTTGTGAGTGGAATACTTTCATCAAGCATTGTGGTTAATACGTCTAAGAATGGTACATGACAGCCAACACCGCAATATAACTCGGGTGCCTGGTTTACAACCGCCCCCATTAATAGGCCTCCGGCACTGCCACCTGAGGCAAACACCTTATTGCTATCACAATAACCTTGATCAACAAGCGCTTTTGTCACATCAATAAAGTCACTAAAGCTATTTTGTTTATGCTCTTTTTTACCTTGCTCATACCATTCGCGACCTAGCATTTCAGAGCCTCGAACATGCGCAATAACATAAATAAAGCCACGATCGAGCAAGCTCAGTGACGAACTAGAAAAACTAGGATCAATCGTATAGCCATAGGCGCCATAGCCGTATTGAAATAACGGATTTGTGCCATCTTTTTTAAAGCTGCCTTTTCGATAAACAACAGATACAGGTACTTTAACTCCGTCGCGAGCAGTTACCATTAATCGCTCCGACTGATAGTCATCGGCATTAAAACTACCGAGTACTTTTTGCTGTTTAAGTAGTGTTTTTTCGCCAGTTGCTAAATCAACATCATATAAAGAGCCTGGTGTTGTTAAACTTGAGTAATAAATACGCGCAGTGCGTGTGTCTGGCTCTGGGTTCATTGCTATTGCAGCATAATAACAAGGATCGGCAAACTCAAGTGCCATACGATCCCCTAGCCTATTAACAACTACAAATCGAGCTTGCCCTTGCTCGCGTTCACTCAATACTAAAAAGTCATTAAATAACTCTACACCTTCAAGCAGTACATTTTCTCTGTGAGCTGTATGCTCAAACCATTGTGTTTTATCAGCAATCGTTTCGTTTGTTGCTGTCATTAATCTAAAGTTTTTAGCTTGCCAGTTAGTCACAATATAAAATGTGTCACCTAGCTTATCTACGTCAAACTCGTGGCCATCTTCACGCGGCATTAATGCTTTAAATTCGTCAGTGGGCTTATTAGCATCAAGCACCCATGTATCGTTGGTCTCTGTCGATGCTAAATCAATAATAATTAAGCCTTCGTCGCGGCTTTTACCAAGCCCCATAAAAAAGCTGCTGTCTTGCTCTTCGTAAACCATTACATCTTGGCTTTGCTCGCTGCCAAGCTCATGCCTAAATACTTGGTATCCTAGTAGCGTTTTTAAATCTTTTTTTACATAAAAAACAGTTTTATTGTCGTTAGCCCAAACAACCTGCCCTTCTGTATTTTCAAGTACATCAGGTAGCATTTCACCGGTCGTTAAGCTTTTAAAGCGAACATTATAAATACGACGACCTTCAGTATCTTCAGAGTAAGCCATAAGCTGCTCGCATGGGCTTAGTGCGACTTCTCCTAGCTCAAAAAACTCAAATCCCTCAGCTAATATATTCACATCGAGTAAAAGCTCTTTATTATTAGCCCTTATGCTCGTGCTTCTATAATGGCGAGAGTACTCATCGTCACCACGAACTTCTGAGTGATACCAGTATTTCCCGTCTTTAACGGGTACCGAGTTATCGTCTTTTACAATGCGTGCTTTTAACTCTTCAAAAAGTGTATTTTGGAGTGGCTTCATTGCAGCTAACTGTTCATCGCAATATGCATTTTCAGCATGTAAATGTGCAAGTACTTGCTCATCCTGACGATCGTCATCACGCATCCAATAGTAATTATCAGTGCGTATTTTATTATGAGTACTTAATGTATGGGCTTGCTGTTTAGCAATCGGGAAATTAGGTAATAAACTTAAAGAGTAGTCAGGACGAGACACAACAAAACCAATTAAAAAAATAATGTGATTTGCAGTTTATCATAAAAATAAAAAAGCCCATCCAATAGTTGGATGGGCTAAAACGGTAAACGCTTCATTACTAAAACCGCTATACCTTTGGGAAGATAATTCACTAACAGCCTTATATTTGCTGCCAAGCCATAGCCCAGCTTTGTCCAACACCGGGCTCGAACATAAACTTTTTATCGTCACTCGCGCGGCAAAACTCATTAAATGGCCAAGGCCTACATTGATAAACATGCCCTGTTTTTGGCTGCAATACCTTTGTACCCGCATTATAGTTTTCACAATTTTCAGGGTACACGTAATCATAAGTATCAAGGTTATTAACAACACGCTCATCGCATTTTGCAATACAATGAAAATCGACATGCGCTTTACATATCCCACTGCTTTGCAAAGCAAAAATTTCATTGTTTCTATAGGCAACAATTAAACCTTGTTCGGTCATTTTACCTGCGCTAACAAGAGGTACATGCACGTTAATATGCTCGGCAACTAAACGTGGCCATGCGTGAGGCTCACCTTGTTCAAGCGAGGTGATTTTGTAATCAAATGATAAACTAACTAGCTCTCCTTGCATGTCATAAAAGGTTACACTCACCACATCGCCAATAAACAATTGGGTATGATGATTTAAGCAACCTATTGTTGACCACTTTCCACAGGCCAACGACGTATGCATAAACACGGCAACACCTTAAGAGTTACAAAATCTTATCCATACACTATGGATACACAAAAAATACACTGAGGGCAAGTGATACATAACAACACGTTATGCAGTAGTCCCGCTACCATAGCTTTATAAAAAGCCTTAGACCGGAAACTTTGCGCCCTAATCTTTCGATTAGTTTGCCAGCAATGCGGCGATTATAATTCGGCCCCGCATAACAATCAAACAAAAGAATGTAACCAAAAACAAAAACCAACCCTTTAGGGTTGGTTTAGTGTGTTTTTAACTAAATAAATAAGTTAAAGGTTCTTTTGCCCACGTAAATATCAGCAGCACCAATAAAGATATAAATATTAGCCACGCAGGCCAAGACGCTTTTGTTACTTTAGCCTCAGAGCCATCCGCTTTTAACTCTTTTGAGCCTGTGATCATCGCCTTAACTAGCGGCTTACCTTTTATTCTATAAACAATAATAGCTAATACATGTAGACCAATAGCATAAAGTAAAATGTCAAAATTCAGCTCATGTAGCCAATTTGCAAAATCAATCGTATCGCTAGACACATATTGAGCAAGCGGGCCGTCAGTTAAAATGCCATCACTACTCATTAACCCGGTAATAAGCTGCGTAATTATAATTATAAAAAATACCATTACCATACAACTGCCAGGTGCTGAATGACCTAGCGAATCGCTTGGTGTCTTTAGTGCCTTTAAAATAGCACGAGGAGAGTGCAGCAACCCACTTAATCTCGCAGTTTTACTTCCGATAATGCCCCATATTAAACGCGTTACGATGAGTGCTAAAGTAAAGAACCCAGCAACAAAATGAAGCTCAATCATGCCCTCTTCAATACTAAAATAAAGCACCGCAATACTTACAACCAAAAACCAATGAAAGCATCTAATAAACCCATCCCACACTTTTAACGTCGTCATTGCGCCTATCCTTAAAAAAACAGTATTATCTAATTCGTTAACTACTTTAACATCATAATATTAAGGTATCCTTATGAGCCATTCTACAAGCCGTGCGAGTAAATATCATGCAACCAGTTAAAAAAGCTATTTTAAAAGGCTTTTTAGATATGCTACCACTGTGTTTAGCTGTTGTTCCTTGGGGCATTTTATGTGGTTCTTTAGCGATTCAAAATGGCTTTAGTGCACTAGAAACCCAAGCAATGTCGTTATTAGTCTTTGCAGGCTCTGCACAGCTTGTTGCAATTGAACTTATGGCGGGCAACACACCATTGCTCACAATTTTATTCACAACATTTATTATTAGCTCTCGGCACTTTTTATACGGTTTAGCTGTGCGTCATAAGGTAATTGACCAACCTATGCGTTGGCGCTTACCAGTAAGTTTTGTATTAACCGATGAGCTATTTGCATTTTCTCACCATAGAAAAGCGTACAGAACAAAAACACGTTTAATATACGCATTGAGCGCTGGTTTTAGCTTTTATATTGCATGGAATATTTGGACGTTAATTGGCATTGTAGCAGGCACAATGCTGCCCGACTTAACTAATTTAGGGCTCGACTTTGCCATTGCTGCCACGTTTATAGCTTTGGTTATTCCGGGCATTAAAAATCTGACCTCACTCGTTACGGTAATTGTAGCAGGCATTAGCGCAACGCTTTTAAAAAGCACAGGATTTGAGTTATGGCTTGTTTGCTCAGCGCTGCTGGCAATGGCCGCAGGTTACAGCACAGCAAGACTAACCACTAAAAAGGAAGTAACGCCATGATGACGACTATTTTACTCATGGCGTGCATTACATTTTTTACGCGTTATTTATTTTTACACCGTGCTTTGCCGTTTAAAGTAGGCCCTAAAATGCAGCAATTTTTAAGCTTTAGCGCACCAGCAGTGCTTACAGCAATTTGGGTGCCTATCGTGTTTTTGAATGAAGATGGCATTAACTTAAACTGGCAAAACCCTTATTTAAGCGCAGCAATAGTCGCCATTATTGTTGCCTACAAAACACATAATATTTATTACACTACGCTTGCCGGTATGGGGCTATTTCTAATTTTAAATTAGTGCGATCTTTATACTTTATGAAATACTGCACTCAGGTTAAAATGCGGCTAACAACAATAAAAAAGACGCCAATATGCACAAATTCCATCAATTAAGCGCAACAAGCTTGCAGGGTCAACCTATCAACTTTAATGATTTTGAAGGGAAGGTTGTGCTTATTGTTAATACCGCAAGTAAATGTGGATTTACCTACCAATACGAGTCGCTTCAAGCTTTGCATAATAAATATGCCAGCCAAGGTTTAGTTATTCTGGGATTTCCGTGCAATCAATTTGGTCAGCAAGAACCCGGCGACGCAACACAAATAGAGCAAGGGTGCTTAATTAATTTTGGTGTGAGCTTTTTAATGGCGGCCAAAGTAGATGTAAACGGTGAGCATGCACATCCTGTATTTCGTCACTTGAAATCGGCTTTACCTGGTTTTTTAACACGTAAAATAAAGTGGAATTTTACTAAATTTTTAATTGCCGCAGATGGTACACCAATTAAACGTTATGCACCTTTTACTAAACCCGAAAAGCTAGAACTTACAATTCAAAAAGCTTTGGCACAGGCTAAAAGCACGCTTTGAAAAGTAATAAAGAGGCGCAAGGCCTCTTTATTGCCAATACTACTGAAACTTAAACATACGCATAACTGCACATTTAAACTCTCAATATTAATTGGTATTTTATTTATACTAGTGAAATTTAATCGGTGTAATCGCTTAAATCGTCTTCGCCTAGATTTTTACGCAAGCGTTTTTGCTCAAGGTAGTCTTCCAACTTCTTTTTAACCTTTTGCTTGTTCTTATCGTGTTGATTACGTCCGAGCATTTCGTACTCGTCTTCAACAAAATCGTCATCTAGCGCATCGTAACTAAATGTCTTACCCACAACCCACTCCATAAAGTGTTTGAGACCAACCAAGGATTTTATTATCGCAATAGCCGGTAAAATTAAAAATGTTTAATGCCAAAGTGCTCTGCAAATTAACATCAAAATAAAGCCACGCGACTACTGTAAATAGTCTTCATGTCAGTAATGTGAATAAATAGCGCTAAATTTGAATTGAGGAAAGTGAGAGTTTTTTATCGTATCGATAAATAAAATTTATTAATTTTTATTAGTTAGCCAATTTGACTAAAAAATAGCTATTTATTAATTTTTTTGACTTGCTAAAAAATAAAGAAAAACACTTAATCAATTGTTTTTTATGGAAAAATAAAACTGGCATCAAACTTGTTATTAATTAATCGTCATCAACAAAAAGTAGAGAACAAACATGAAAAAATTACTATTAGTTAGCGCATTAATTTGTACGCCAGCCGCTATGGCTCATAACGACAACGATTCTGCAATTTCATTTAGTAACGATGAATGTAACGTCGAATTTAAAAACGATGTACGTATTAAACCAAACGAATTAGAAATTTTTACTGCCAATAATAAAACTATGCAATTTAATACCCATGGTGACTTAACCGTAAATGGCGAGCTTGTAGCGCTTAATAGCTCACAACGCGAAGCACTGAATAAGTACTCTGACAGCTTACGCACTCAATTACCTGAAGTAGCTAATATAGCGTTAGAGGGTGTTAAAATTGCCGGTGTAGCATTAGAAGAAGTAGGCAATGCATTTAATATTGACGGTCTTGATAATATGTCTGAGCTTATGGACGACATTAAAATTGAGGTAGAAAATACATTTTACCAGCAAGGTACATTTGTAATGGGCCAACAAAGTTTTAATCAATTTGGCGAAAACTTTGAACAACAATTTGAGCAGCAGATAGAAACAGCGGTTGAATCAGCAGTAATGCAATCAATGGGCAGCATTTTAGTGGCTTTAGGTTCTGAGTTACTTGGTTCAGGCGGCGATATGGATGCCTTTGAACAACGCATGGAAAATATGGGTGCACAAATAGAAGAAAAAGTAGAGCTACATGCAAGCGCACTTGAAGAGAGAGCTAACTCTTTATGTGAAAACTTTGCTGATATTGCAAAACAAGAAGAGCAATTAGTAATGCAAGTGCCTGAGCTTAAAGGTTACCAGTTATTTAGCTTTAAACAGAATTAGTACAGCAAACGTTATTTAACATCCCTTTGGCAGCACTTAAGTTTACTTAAATGCTGCTTTTTTGTGTTTCCCAAACTTATACCAACCTGCATAAATCTTTGATCAATTTAACGAATTAAATTGCACTATAACTTCG
This sequence comes from Pseudoalteromonas arctica A 37-1-2, assembly GCF_000238395.3. Classification (GTDB taxonomy): domain Bacteria; phylum Pseudomonadota; class Gammaproteobacteria; order Enterobacterales; family Alteromonadaceae; genus Pseudoalteromonas; species Pseudoalteromonas arctica. The sequence continues at coordinate 66,074 of NZ_CP011025.1, read as the reverse complement.
TTAAAAATTTTTTATTTAGAACAACTAGATACAAAAACTTTTGCCTAGTTCTAGCGTAATTTTCTTAACGTTAAATAGACCCCATATATAAGCAGATTGGTATTACTTTTTAGCTAATAAAGTGAGCTTGCCCAATGTAACTATTGCTTGCTCTATCTGCTCGCTCCACGGCACACCATAACTTAACCTTACGCAGCTTTTATACTTATTAGAGGCTGAAAAAATAAGCCCAGGGGTAATACTAATACCAACCTCAAGAGCAAGTAAAAATAATTTTTGACTATCGTATTCGCCTCCTAAATCTAGCCACATTACACAGCCTCCTTTTGGATCGCTTATACGTGTATTTTTTGGCATAGCTTGTTGTAAACACCATCGCATACGCTCTTTGTTATCGCGCAGGCGCTGCCTGAGTACCTTTAAGTTACGGTCGTACTCGCCGCTGGCAATAAATTCTGATAACGCCCATTGGTTTATTAACGAAGCGGAGCAACTTAGTGCTCGTTTATATCGCCGCGCTTGTGTTGCAAATTTACCGGCAACGACCCAACCCACACGATAGCTAGGCGCTGCCGTTTTAGAAAAAGATGAGCAACTGATCACTAATCCTTTTTTAGAGTACGCTAAAGCAGGTGTGCCTCGTTTTGCCGTAAAATATAAATCGCCGTATACGTCATCTTCAATAAGCACTACGTCGTGGCTTTCGAGTAACTCCACCAGCTGCTGCCTATTTGTATCTGGCATAAAGCTGCCCACAGGGTTGCTAATTGCTGTCGAGAATAAACACGCTTTTATGTCATGTTCATTCAAAGCGCGCTCCAAATCGCTTAACCAAATGCCATTATCTGGGCACAGTGGTATTTCGAGCGCTTTAAGCCCTAAGCTTTCTATTAGCTCTATAATCCCGTGATAACAAGGTGTCTCAATAGCCACTACATCGCCTGGCTTTGTTACACACTTAAGTGCAATAGCCATGGCTTCTTGTGCACCATTGGTGATCACAAGCTCGTCCATATCAATGCCAATACCAAAATCTAAATAGCGATGCACTAATTGCTTTTTCAGCGGTACAAACCCATCTGTTGGGCCATAGTTTATGGCTTTACTGCCTGCGATAGTCATTACGCGGCGCATGTTTCTGGCGAGTGCTTTATCGGTAGGTGCTGCGGCAATTGGGTTAGCGATACCAAAAGGGACTACGTTCGCTTGATGAATCGCGCTGTACACCTGCTCTATTAAGGCTTGTTTATTTACCACAACAGGTTCGCGACTTAATTTAACTCGCTTAGGTAAATTATGCGCCATGCTAACGACTTTTAAAAAATATCCTGATTTTTCACGCGCCTCTACCAACCCTTGATCTTCAAGTGACTGGTAAGCCTGTTTTACAGTGGGGATACTTATGCTTAAGTTATCTGCCATTTTACGCAGTGATGGAAGTTTTTCGCCGGGGAGTAAAACTTGTTGAGCGCTCATATCTCTAATCAACTGAATAACTTGCTGATATAAAAACTCATGCCCTTGGCTATTTTTTTGTCTTATCATCACACACCAAATCTGTATAGGTTACATTTTTACTTTTCTGTATATGGTAAGTATACAGATAGGTCTTAAAATAGCCATTCAACCGGGCTTTGGAGACTAACCATGAAAAGTGCAGCGCTATACATTACAACTGTTTTAATTTGGGGTTCAACTTGGTTAGCCATAGAGTTTCAGTTAGGTGATATTGCGGTAGAGTTATCGTTATTTTATCGCTTTGCTATTGCAGCGCTTTTAATGTGGTTATATGTAGCGTACAAAAAACCCGACATGCGATTTAAGTTACTGGATCATGGCTTTTTTGTTTTATTAGCCATTTGTAATTTTGGATTAAATTATTTAATGCTTTACTGGGCACAAAATCACCTTACCTCAGCCATGACCTCTATTGCCTTTTCAATGCTGCTGGTTATGAACATAGTCAATACTCGGTTATTTTTTGGTAAGCCAATCTCAAAACGAATTTATACAGGTGCTGTACTCGCTGTATTAGGTATTACGTGTCTGTTTTGGCCACAGTTACAGCAGTTCGACTTGAGTAATGGTGCATTGGTCGGGTTACTACTTGCCCTTGGTGGCACCTTTGTGGCTTCATTAGGAAATATGGTAAGCGTTCGTAATTCTCGTAAACAAATTGGTGTATTGCAAGGCAATGCATGGGGCATGTTATACAGCGCTATAGGCTTGGCTTTATATGTATTAATGAACGATGTGCAATTTAGTTTAAACGCTCCACCAAGTTACTGGCTATCACTACTTTATCTATCAATATTTGGCACTGTAATCGCTTTTGGTTGCTACTTTGCTCTACTTAGAAATATAGGCCCTGAAAAAGCCAGCTACGTTATTGTTTTATTCCCACTAGTGGCAGTAACACTGAGTAGCTTTTTTGAAGGCTTTGAATGGCACGCAAATACCTTTGCAGGATTTAGCCTAGTGCTATTAGGTAACGCCATTGTGCTTACCCCAACAAAACGAATTAACGCCTTTTTAGCTAATAGAGCAATGGCTAAAAGTGGCTCCGTCCCCAGTTAGACGCGTTATTAACGCAACTAACGTAAAAGCGCCTACCCTACTGTAGGCGCTTTTTTATTGGCATATGAAAAAGTAAAGCCTGCCCATGTACACTAATAACGGCAGGAGTTTTACCTACCAGTTCACCATCTGCTTCAATCAATAACCCTTCAGTTTTTATGGAAGCTGTATTTAAGCGACTGTAGTTAAGGTTTTTTATATGCTGATGGCGCTTAAAAAACAACTTCATAAAGCTTATTACGTTATAAAAAAGCCCACCCGATCGCATTTGATAACACTCAAGCAGCCCATCAGTTAAATCTGCTTTTGGCGCTATTTCTAGACCACCACCAAAGTACTTATGATTAGCAAATACGGTAATTAAATTTTTATACTGCCTAACATCGTTATTAAACGTACCTTGTAACTGCTGAGCTTGATAATAAAATAGCTCCTTAATGCTCGTCCAACTGTAATCAAAAGATGAAAAACTAGCTTTAGCATTAATCGCTTTAACTACATGAGCATCAAACCCTACCCCTGCAATATTAATAAAATAGCGGCTATTAATTTTTCCTACATCAATTGCTGTCGGTGTATTAAATAGTGCCTTTCGCCAATCATCTTCTTTGCAACTAAACCCTCTCGAGAAATCGTTACCTGTACCGCAAGGCAATAATGCTAACGTACAGCTACTCCCTATTAACGCATTAACCGCCAAGCTCAATGTACCGTCTCCGCCAAGTACAACTACTTTGGTAAATTTACTCAGTAGCAACCTTATTTGAGCGCAGTCATCGTTAAAGTTTCCTGTTGTAGTAAACATACAATAAGAAAAACTGCGTTTTTTACAAATGCTTTTAAGCCATATTAGTGATTTTTCACTCTGTTTTTTTGTACTTGATTTAATAATTATTAGTAGTGACAAGCTTTTGTTTCCAACAATGTATTTAAGAACGAATAAAAAAGAGTTTAATTGAGTTTTTTTAATCTGAATAACTAGTCAAAAAGTTTGTTTAAAATGCATATAAATAAATAAAAAAACACAGAAACACCAGTATTGGCGAGAGTAAAGCCGATTTTATTTTAACTATTTATGCAAAAACCATAATAAAAAACACTGAACCGCACGTTAATAAAATCAATAAGGATTAGTTTAACTAATCCGTCAGGCTCAATTTTTATCGTTGTCTTTTTAATCAAACAACGTGCAAAATGCACGCGATTTCAACATATACAACCCGGAGCAAAATAATGAAACCAATTAACACATTAAATCAAACAGCAGCAGCTCAAGTAGCAGTTAAACCAACTAACCGTAAAGCAAGAATGTTAGCTAGACTTAACACTATTGGTAAAAGACTAGCACTTAGCGGCGCAGCTCAATATAAATAATCACCCAACCATGATTATTTTTCGGTGCAGCGAACACTCAACCACTAAATGAAGTCACTTATTTAGCTCCCCCTTGTTTGCTGCAACCTATTTATTTTATTAAAAATTGCCTTAATTTCCCCTTATTTACAAAAAAAACCTCATTTACGTACGTTTTTTAGGCAAACAGTCATTTTGCTATTTACACAGCGGTATCACCTAAGTATTATTCTGCGTCACGGAGAGATGGCAGAGTGGTCGAATGCACCGGTCTTGAAAACCGGCATGGGTTTATAGCCCATCTAGGGTTCAAATCCCTATCTCTCCACCATATTTTAATTGGTGGCTTTTTTTACTTCCATCAATACAAACGGTTATGCGTTGGAGAGGTGTCCGAGTGGCCGAAGGAGCTCCCCTGCTAAGGGAGTATAGAGTTTGTAGCTCTATCGAGGGTTCGAATCCCTCCCTCTCCACCATACTTAATTTAAACCACTTGATTGTGGTTTTTTTGTGCCTAAAATTTAACACCAGTACAAAATAGGGAGGGTGAGAACCCTCGACAGGGTTCGACAAAATGTCTGGAACATCTTGGGCCGCTGCAAGCGTCGCGCAGCGATTGATTACATGGATGTAAGCAAGTCTATCCCTCCCTCTCCACCATACTTAATTTAAACCACTTGATTGTGGTTTTTTTGTGCCTAAAATTTAACACCAATACTAAATTGACAGGGGTCAACAAAATGTCTGGAACATTTTGGGCCGCTGCAAGCGTCGCGCAGCGATTGATTACATGGATGCAAGCAAGTCTATCCCTCCCTCTGGACCATACTTAATTTAAACCACTTAATTGTGGTTTTTTTGTGCCTAAAATTTATAAAAACTAAACAAATTGTGCCTAGTAATAACTTAGGGCATTATTAACACAACTTTAGCCACTTTTAGGTTTAGCTATGATCCGGTTCATATTGCTATCAGTTTGCGCGGCAGCACCATTTTTTACCTTGGCACAAAGTACAACAGTGTATAAGTGTGTAATTAAGGGCGTTCCTACCTTTAGCCAAACGCCTTGCGCTAAAGATGCACAAGTTATTACTCTTAAAGATATAAACGTAATTGAAGCATACAAAAGCTCTACGCCCGGTAAAGGTATTACCGACACCTCTGTGGATGACTACTTAGAAGTTCAACAAATAGAACGAGAAATAAAGCGTCTTGAGCTATCTATTGCACAAAGCCAAAAAGAATACGCAGCTAAAAAACAGCAGATAGATTACATGACTCAAGATAAAGCCAATCGTTTAGGCGCTTCGTCTATTGCTGATGCTATCGCAACTAAAACAAATTCGTTAAAGCAAGCTTACGACGCATCAATTAATCAAACGCAGCAAAAAATAGAGTCATTAAAACAAAGAAAGCAGCAGCTTAGCCAAAACCCTTAAGCGCTCGTTTTACTATCGAAATAAACTGCTCAACGTCTTCTTGAGTATTATAAATATGTGGCGATACTCGTATCCCAAATTTACGGGCATCTACACTGACTTTCGCTTTATTAAGCGCTGTAAGTACATGGTCTTGCTGCTTGTTAAAAAACAAAATAATAGTCCCGCTGCATTTATCACTACTCATAGGTGATGCAACATATTTGCCTAGTTGCTCATGAATAAGCGTAAGCATAGCTAAATTATGATCCCTTACCTTGTGAGCAGTTAGCTCTGCAAAGTAAGCAATGCTATTTGCGGCAATAATATAAGGTGCTACAGAGGGAGTACCACCCCAAAACTTGAGCGCACTGGCGTTATATTCAAAGTGGTTTATATTGAACTCAAATGGATTTTGATGCGAAAACCACCCCACATCTTTAGGCTCGCAATACTCTATTTGATTTTTGTTAACCCATAAATAAGCTGCACCTGGGCCACCACATAACCATTTAACGCTCGAGCCAACCATAAAGTCAGCATCGAGTATGCTTAAATCAAGCGGTATAACACCCGCTGACTGAGCAACATCAACTATTGATAAACTATTAGTTAATTTACTTATAGCTACAATATCGTATACAGGCGCCTGTACACCTGTATTTGAATACACATGACTTATAAAAACTAAATCGATGTCGGCGGTTATATAACGCTGCCAAACACTAATATCAGTTAGGTTTTCGTGCTCTGGTATAAACATAATTTGTGCGCACTCTGGTAATGCTTTTTGCATTGCAAAACCCATGCTCGGAAAATCACTTTGCGCCATAAGCACTTTACAATTTTTTTGCTGTAGCCGTGGATGCGACATAAGCAACTTTGTTAAGCCACTTGATAAATTAACCTGAGGACAAAACTGCGAACTAGGCGCATTAAATAACTTACCAAGCGCGGTAGTAAATTGCTCAACTGCGGACAGCCATTGTTGCCAAGGTTCTTTATTTGAGCTCTCCCACGGTAAAAAGTAGTGCTGAGCTAAATATTGCTGCGTATTTTTAAGAGGGCGCCCTACCGAGTGGTTTAGTAAATAACAGCCATCAGCCATACAAAAATCATTTTTAAGCATGCTATTTAACCCATTTTTTAAGTGTATTTAGATCGTCAAAACGTGTTTTTATATCGTCGCGTTTGGCACTGGCTCGCCTATCTCTTAATTTTTCGAGCGAATCAAGTAACACATGAAGCGGCGGACCACTTGCTGTTACCTTGCTCATATGCTGCTGTTGCATATTTTTTGAGGGCTGAGCAATAAACTTTTCAACCAGTTGATTATGATGACCGACTGCGGTGTCGCCATGTAATTTACACACTTGAATAAATAACGTTGCATGGTTTTTAAACCAATCTGTATTTTTATATTGCTTGGCTTGTAAAAAGTCATCCATAAAGCTTTGCATACGCATGGCTTCTCGCAGGATTTGTTGATCCTCTGGCATCATATATAAAAACTTATCCACCAGCATTTGCGAGTAACTAGGCTCATTTGCGCTACAAAGCCCTAGTAACATATCAATCACGTTAATACCTGCAAAGTCACCAGCATTTGCACCTCTGTAAACCTCTTTACCTACACGGTACGGTTTATAATAAGGGCGAACGCAGTTAAAAAAGCGATCTGTATCGAGCTCAGAATAAAGTGCATTATTTGACTCAATTACATCTATAAGCGCTTGTTTGGCTACTTTTAATAACTCACCACACAGGGGGTGTGAGATACCTAACGGCAATATTTTTAATAAAGCATCACTTGCACGTTTATAGGCCAAAATACCTTGGGTGTTGTAATCAAGAAATAGCTTTTCATCAGGTAAATTGGTAAATCGTTTATAAATACCGTTAAGTGCTTTGTTATGAGTAGTTAAGTGGGCGGTAGCAAAACGAGGGGTTACGCCAATGGATGCGCCAATATGCATAGCAAGCGCTGAAGCATCTATTAGTGGGGAGCTGGTTTCTCTGTTTGGTTCGGTAATTTCATGGCGCCTACACGCCGCCATAAACAATCCTACGTTACCGAGTAAGTCAAAAGCGCTATCAAAGCCTTGATCTGTGTTTCCCTCGGCTAATAAATTGCTAATTAATACGTTGCCTTCTTTTTCTAATTGTTGCTTTAAGGCCTCGCCTACCCCTTCTACATTGGCTTTATCGGTTTGCTGCCAATAAAGCTGCTCTAATTCACTATTTAAAGTGACAAACTCTGTTCGTATCCAGTGATCGAAAATAGCGGTATGTGTGTTCATTGGTGTGCTCTATTATTTTTATAGTTAAATGCTAACAGAGTTCAATGAGGGTAAAACGCCAAAAAAATTAGTAAAAACTGTAATACTTAGCAATAATCACTACAAATATAAAAATAATTAATAAAAGCCGACAACTATGTTAGATAAAAAAGATCAGCAATTACTCATTGCACTGCAAAGCCAAGCTCGTATGTCGGTTTCAGACTTGGCCAGCGGTATCAACCTATCGGATACACCTTGCCTAAGGCGTATAAAAAAGTTAGAGCAAGAAAACATTATTACCGGCTACCACGCCGCCATAAATCCTAAAGCACTTAACCTTAATGTGTTGGTATATGCATTCGTACGATTAAGCCAAAACTCGGTAAGTGCTGCAGAGCAATTTGAGCAACATGTAGAAAAATTACCACATGTATTAGAGTGTTGTGTAATATCAGGAAGCTATGATTATTTATTAAAAATCATTGCACATGATCTTGAGAGCTACGAAACATTTGTAAAACATCAACTAGGTAGTTTAAGTTGTATTGCAAATATAGAATCAACAGTCGTGTTAAAGCAGTCATTTAGCAAAAAACAGTTACCATTATAAAAATAACCAAAATAACTTACTGTTAGCTATACTGATATTTCAAAACGATAATAATAATTGCTTGGACCTTATGTGAAAAATTTTAACTCTAAAAATCATTCCATTATTTTTTACATCATGTTTGCTTTAGCATATTTTTTAGTCGGCATAGCACTCACTAAACTTGCTTTTAACTCGCAAATAATTCCAATTTGGTTACCTGCCGGTATAGCTCTAGTCGGTTGTTATATTTGGTGGTGGCGCTTTATCCCGCCTTTATTCGTAGCTGCAATTGCGTTTAACCTAAATATTTTTGATAGTTCAGCTCATGAGCTAGTCCTGGTCGGCAACTCATTCAACGAGGCTATGTATATCGCCTTTGGTGTTGTTATACAGGCAATGGTCGGCGCAGCTTTTTTAAAGTATTGGCTTGGTCACCCGCTGCGTTTTAAAAAGCGCAAGAATATAATTTACTTTATTTTAGTCATAGCCATATTGGTCAGCTTAATTTCAGCTAACTTTGGCGTATTCGCACTAAGTCAATTTAACTCGATTTACAGTATTGATAATCATTGGAATAATGTTATTTACTGGTGGCTTGGCGATACATTAGGGGTATTAATTGCAACTCCATTTTTACTTTCTTTATTACCACAAAAGTCTAATCAACATACTATATCGGCATTTCCGACAATTGCAGTATGCTCAGTTTTATTTTTATCAGTCGCGGTAACAACACAATTATACGATCAGGAAAATCGTATAAGCACTATTAAAATTGCCGAACGTGAAGTCCACGTTATAGAAAACAGCCTTTATAGATATACAAATCGCAGTATTATTGCAGTGCAGAGCTTAGCAAGTCAGGTTCAATCATCTCCCATGCTGAGCCAGCAAGATTTTTATTCTTATGCTAGTCAGTTACTAACTCAATACGAGTTTATTAACGCTTTATCGTGGAATGCAAAAATACCTCAAGATCAACGCGAAGTCTTTGCTCAAGAAATATCAAACATTTACCATTTAGATATTGATATAGTTGGCGAACCTCTTGAAATTAACGATCCCCTTGTTATAGTAAAATACATAGCTCCTTTTAATGGTAATCAAAAAGCGATTGGCTTTAATGTATTTTCAAACCCTGATCGAAAAAACTCTCTGCTTAACCCCGCTATAAAGTACATGCCAGTCGGAACTAAAATAATTCAGTTGGTGCAAACCAAACAACCTAAACCAGCCTATTTATTATTTGCCCCTGTGTACTCCCAATATAACGATGAAAAAACAATTAAAGGCTATGCCACTGGTATATTTTTAGTGCGTAGTATTATTGAGCAGGCCATTTCTAAAGAACAGTCTGATATGTTTTCGATTGGTATATACGAAGATACAAACACACCGCCGTTTTATAGTAATTACTCTCAGGATGTTCAGCAAGCCAAAGGCAGCCGTTTAATGTCGTTTGACGTGGACTTTGCAGGGCAAAAATGGATTGTAAAACTAGCCCTTAAAGAAAGCTTTTTAACACAACATAATAGCCAACTAACTCTATTATTGCTCATACTCCAAGTTGCCGTATGTTCTTTAATTTTAATGGTTTTACTGCTGTTTAATCAGCAACAAATTGCACTTACACGTCAAGTTGCTGAGCGTACACACTCACTCGCACAAGCAAAGCAGCAGTCTGATTTAGCTAATCAGGCTAAAAGCCAATTTTTAGCGAATATGAGCCACGAAATACGTACACCATTAAACGCCGTTATTGGCTTTTCTTCACTTGCTCGAGAAACAGACAGTGCAAGTACACTCATTGGCTATTTAGATAAAATAAACTCATCATCTAAAAGTTTATTAAACTTAATTAATGACATTCTTGATATATCAAAAATAGAATCCCAAAAGTTAGTTATTGAATCTATTGCATTCGACTTAGGTGCTTTAATAACACGCATAGACAATATGTTTGAACAAAGCGCAGTTAACAAAGGTATTAACTGGCAAGTTAACTCAAAGCTACCTTTAAATACCTGGTTTATCGGTGATCCTATGCGAATTGAGCAGGTATTACTTAATTTATGTAGTAACGCGATTAAATTTACAAGCCAAGGCAGCGTTGCTTTAAACATAGAAACAGAGTTTACTGCCGCCAATAAAGTACAGCTTGTTATAAACGTTAGTGATACCGGAATAGGTATAAAACCAAGCCAGCATAAAAAATTATTTAACGCATTTACCCAAGCTGATAGTTCTACCTCAAGGCAGTTTGGCGGTACAGGACTTGGCTTAACAATAGCAAAAGAGCTAAGCCAATTAATGGGGGGAGAAATAGCCCTTAAAAGTGAAGTAGATAAAGGCTCTACTTTTACATTTTCAATGCGATTAGAAACAACAGAGCCTAAAAAAGAACATGTTATTACATTTGATAATACTAATATTACTTCGCTAGACATTTTGGTCGCAGAGGATAACCCAGTAAATCAAATGGTTATTAAAGCGATGCTTGGCTCGTTAGGGATTGTGCCGTATATGGTAGAAAACGGTGAGTTGGCGGTCGATATAGTGAAAAAGCAGCATTTTGACTTAGTGCTTATGGATTGCCAAATGCCTGTAATGGATGGCTATAGAGCAACGGCACTGATCCGCCAGTTTAAAACCGAACAAGAACTCCCTATTATTGCCTTAACTGCCGACGTAATGCCAGAGGATAAAGCACATGCACAAGCAGTTGGATTTAATCAACATCTTGCAAAACCGCTTGAACTCATTAAGCTAACCGAGTGTCTTGTCCAATATGCAGAAGTTAATGAACAATAGTGGTTTAGTTTTAAGAATAGTTTTAAGAATATTTTTTGGTTTTGTTTTAAGTCTTTTTTCTCATACAGCTGTCGCTCAAAACTGTATATCGCAGGCGAGCGACTTTAAATTTATAACAAAAAGTAAGCAACAAGGCTTATTACGCTTTGAAAATGAGCACAACCACCAGCGCTTTAATTACCACGCCCTTTTGCCATTTAACGATTACTTAGATTTTGCATATAAACATATAAATAAAGCCAATCCACGTGCAAATATGCCATGCCCTGCTATTACACAAACGTATCAGCAATTAGTAACACAAGGTACGCGAAAACCTGACCCTACTATTGCAGATATTATTGCCCCTTTTGAGCTTACGCATCCAAACCGCAATAAAGTTGCGCTATTAATCCACGGACTAACTGACTCCCCCTTTACGTATCACGATTTAGCACAAGTGTATTATCAGCAAGGCTATACTGTGCGTACTATTTTATTACCAGGACATGGAAGCGCCGCAAGTGCTTTACTCAATGTAGACGTTAGCCAATGGCAACAAGCAATAAAATACGGTATTGAACGCTCGGTGCAAGACTTTGATGAGGTGATACTCGCAGGTTACTCTACCGGTGCAGCGTTACTTATTGATTACGCAACCAAACACACTGTATCCCCTAAAATTAAAGCGCTTATGCTTTATTCGCCAGGCTCCGAGCCACATAATAAGTACGGCTGGATAGCAAAGTGGATTGATGCCATACCCTTTGTTAATTGGATTGATAAAGACGCCGACGTAGACTTTGCTAAGTATGAATCATTTCCTTTAAATGCAGCTGCCGCTTCGTACGATGCAATGTCACTTGCAAGCATAAGTAGCTTGAACAAACGCCCTGCACTTAAATTACCTATTTTTAGTGTACTTAGCGATATTGATACCACGATAGATACGCGTGCCACGCTAAAGTTATTGAGTGCATTACACAAAGGTAATTCAATCAAATATAAGCCACTCGATACTTTAGTACTTTATGGAAGTACTGATATTTTACCGCCAGACTTTGCTAGTGACTACACAGTAAATAATCCGCAATGCACAACACCTCAATGTAAAAAGGTTCATGGTATGTCGCATATTGCTGTTGTTAACTCACCGCAAAATCCACATTATGGAATTAACGCAACTTATCGCAATTGTGGCAGCTTTATTAACGACGAGTCCCTATATAAAACATGTAAAACAACTAAAAACCCACAACTAGGAGAGCGTACAAGCGCCAACTTAAAACACTATCCGGCTTTACAGCGCTTAACTTATAATCCTCATTTTACCGAGCTTAAAATGCAAATTAGTACGTTTATTAAAAACGTAGAACAGCTTAGAACAACTACAAGGTAAGTAGTCATGGGAACGTTTTCGCACCAATGGTTTAGCAGTATTAATGAGATTGATCAGGCGCAGTGGCAACGTTTATTTGGTGATGAACCATTTACTCAACATGCTTTTTTATATGCCCTTGAACAAAGCCAATGCGTAACACAAAAAAGTGGTTGGCAGCCCCATCACCTCGCTATTTTTGAAAGTGATACGCTCGTTGCACTTGCACCTGGGTATTTAAAAAGTCATTCATACGGCGAGTATGTATTTGACTGGGCCTGGGCTGAGGCATACGAAAAACACGATTTAGAATATTATCCCAAGTGGCTATCTGGCATTCCTTTTAGCCCTATTGAAGGCAAGCGCATTGCTATCGAGCACGCTAATCCAAATGCGGTATATCAATACATTACAGAGCAACTTAGCTTACACAGTGCTCAGCAAGGATGGTCGGGATGGCATGTTAATTTTTGCGACCAAGCCCAAGCCACCTCATTAACTGAGCAACACGCCATGTTAAGAGTGGGTGTGCAATTTCAGTGGTTTAATAAAGGTTATGAATCCTTTGACGACTTTTTGCAGATGCTTAGCTCACGAAAACGTAAGTCACTTAAAAAAGAGCGAGCTAAAATAGCGCAACAGAACATTGATATTGAATGGCTGCAAGGAACGCAAATTACGCCCGAGATAATGCAATTGTTTTGTGAGTTTTATCAGCGTACCTACTTAAAGCGCTCTGGTCATTTGGGCTATTTAAATATGGAGTTTTTTACGCTTTTACATGCCTTAATGGCTAATACTCTCGTTATTATGCTGGCCAAAAGAGACGATAACGTGATTGCTGCAACACTTAGTTTAGTAGGTAAAAATACGCTTTATGGGCGCTACTGGGGAGCAAGTGAGGAAGTAGATTCGCTGCACTTTGAATTGTGTTATTACCAAGGTATTGAGTTTGCAATAAAGCATAAACTCAACTGTTTTCATTCGGGTGCACAAGGTGAGCACAAAATAGCACGCGGATTTGAACCCGTACTTACCTACTCTGCTCACCATATTGTTGATGGCGACTTTAGTAATGCAATAAGCGACTACTTAAAGCGTGAACGCGGCCATATTGATATATATAAAGAGCAATGTAGCTCATTACTGCCGTTTAAAAACGAGTAACTGATTATTTGCAGGCATGGCTGTATCGCTAATAAGCGTAAGCCCTGCTTGCTTAGCTAGTTGTTCAACTGCTTCAAAATCTCTTATTCCACTTAACGGATCGCGCTCTGTTAAAAAGGCACTAAAGTCATCATTACTTGGGCTGGTAAATTCACCTTGGTATTTGAATGGCCCATAAATACACAACATACCGTCGCTATTTAAGTGGCGTTTAACACCGTCAAAAAAACGCTCAACTAATTGCCAACTTACAATATGAAATGTGTTTGCAGTATAAATAGCGTCAACTTTATCTATTGGCCACTCATTATTTAAATCAAGCTCAAGTGGTGCATGTAAATTAGTTGAATTAGCTTCGCGGTGCCATAAATTAATCCCTTCGTGGTTTATAGCGCGATCACTTGTATGCCATTGTAAATGTGGTAATTGCTCTGCAAAAAAAACACTATGCTGGCCGGTTCCTGAGCCAACTTCGAGTACTGTTTTAGTATTTTTTAATACGTCCTTTAATTGCTCTAAAATAGGGGTTTTATTGTTTTCACAGGCTTGTGAAAATGGCTTTGTCATTACTGTGCACCAAAATTGTAGATTAATGCACAACAGTAAAGCAAATTTAGCTTATTTTGTCGTGATGAAAAAAAGATAATTTTTAAACACTATAACTATCATATGGTTGAGTTAATTTATTACGATTGGTACGTAATATGCTTTTATATAACTAACCCACTAAAGGGTTTAACTTATATTAAATTTCAAAGGATAAAATTATGCATATACCCCCTTATACCGCTGTAGACGCAGCTATTGCTATAACCGAAAAAACCACCGACGATCATAGTTACGCCGTTGATATGAGAGCTACAGTAATCGATTTACTTTCGCACCCTAAACATAATCAACAGGCGATGACCAAACATGAAACAGATCAGATATTTATTCTTGGCTACAATTAAAACTCAAATTAGTATCGCAAATAATTTTTATAATAACTGTTTACACTGAAACCGATTAAATGTAATGATAACTATTATCGTTAACTTGAGTCGGTTTTTTTATGTCTTCAAATTATGCCCAGCATCGTTACCATCAAGAACTCTCTTGCCATTGCTTAAGACCTGGCCTGCATGCACCCATGCTCGTTGCCGATTACATAGAAACCGCCCTTAACGTCGCCAAAAAATTTGAGCAACAACGTAATCCCTTGCTTCAAGAGTTTTATCTTAGACGCACACACCATGAAATTATGAACAAAATGTGCGACCCTCTTATACATAATGCTATTCGTAAACAATGTTTAGAGCAGCTATACAAACCTTTATTAGCACTAAAACGGTTTTATAAAGTGCATAACAATACTGCACAATTTTTAATACTTGAGCGTGAAGCTCGTATTCTTAGTCACGAATTCAACCCTTTTTAAGGAGCACACTTATGAGCAACTTTAGAACAGAATCAGACAGCATGGGCGAGCTAAAAGTACCTACTGATGCGCTCTATCAAGCGCAAACACAGCGAGCGGTTAATAACTTTGCCATTAGTGGCTTACCAATGCCAAAGCAATTTATAACTGCACTGGCTTATATAAAACAAGCCGCTGCACAAAGTAACTGTGAGCTAGGCCATTTAAGCAAAGCTAAAGCCGATGCAATTGAGCAAGCTTGCCAAAGTATTATTGATGGTGAACATGTTGAGCATTTTCCCGTTGATATTTTTCAAACAGGTTCTGGCACAAGCTCAAATATGAATGCCAATGAAGTTATTGCAACGCTTGCTAGCCGGATAGGCAATGAAAGCATTCACCCTAATGATGATGTAAACATGGGGCAAAGCTCTAACGATGTAGTCCCTACTGCTATCGCACTCAGTAGCGCAATAAATGTAGTGTACGAATTACTTCCTTCGCTTGAAAATTTATCGCAAAGTCTGGAAAAGAAAAAAGCTGAAGTAGGCCATATAGTTAAAACGGGCCGTACGCATTTAATGGATGCAATGCCTGTAACGTTTGATCAAACACTCAGTGCATGGCAGTCACAAGTTAATCATGCCGCAGCAGGAATTAGACATAGCTTAGAGCGTGTATGCGAGCTTGCACAAGGCGGTACAGCTGTTGGAACAGGAATAAATGCAGACCCTAAGTTTGCAGCCAAATTTGCAGAAAATCTGAGTGCCAATGTAGGCATTAGATTTACGCCTAGTAGTAACTTTTTTTATAATATAGGTTCACAAGACGCCATCGTCGCGCTTTCGGGGCAATTAAAAGTACTCGCTGTAGCACAAATGAAAATAGCGAATGACCTACGCTGGATGAATTCAGGACCACTTGCGGGCTTAGGTGAAATAGAGCTTGAAGCACTTCAACCGGGCTCATCTATTATGCCAGGTAAGGTAAACCCAGTAATACCAGAAGCCGCAGCCATGGTAAGCGCACAAGTTATTGGCAACGACGCCACGATTACCGTAGCAGGCCAAGCGGGTAATTTTGAGCTAAACGTTATGCTGCCAGTCATTGCGTATAATATTTTACAAAGCATAGAATTACTTGCCAATAGCGCGCAGGCATTGGGCGATAAAGCCATTGCCAGCTTTAAGGTAAATCAGCCTAATATAGATAAAGCGCTCGCTAAAAATCCAATTTTAGTGACGGCACTTAATCCGGTGATCGGTTATGAAAAAGCAGCAAAAATAGCAAAGCAGGCTTATAAAGAAGCCCGCCCTATTATTGATGTAGCCGAACAAGAAACTGATTTACCACGCAGTGAACTCGAAAAACTACTTAACCCCACCAAACTAACGCAGGGTGGACTTTAACAAAACGGTATTTTTCACGGCTTTAATTACTTGATAATATAGTTTTTATTGCCGTAAAAAATGCACCGTGTATGATAGTGATGAATATTTCATCACTATCAAGGTTTGTTATGCGTACCCCATTGTTAGCCATACTTTTACCACTGTGTTTAACTGCATGCTTAGATAAAGCACCCACTGAAACGCAGCAAGTAACAATCGCCTCAGAGGCTGAAGCATCTAAGCAAGAACTACAAAAGCTAAAAGAGAATAATCAATTACAAGAAAATACTAAAAAGAACGTAGTTGCTGAAAAAATACCAAAAGCTGATTTAAAAAATGTTTCAATAGACGATATAAAAGCAGCCAAAACTGAATTAAATACACTAACTGCAGATAAACAGTGTGATACAAGCACTCAATGTAGAGTAAATGCAGTAGGTAGTCGCGCATGTGGCGGGCCAAGCAGCTTTGTTGTGTACTCAACAAACGCAGCATCTGAGGAACAAGTAACAGCCCTTAGCGACAAAATTACTAAGCTTGAAAGTAGTTATAATTCACAAAAAGGGATAATGAGTATTTGTCAGCATTTAACAACGCCAAGCACGCAGTGTGTTGAAAATAAATGTGTTAAACTTGAAGGCTCAGCGGTAAGTGCATTTTAAGGATAACGTTATGAGTTGTTTACCATCAACAGTTAAGCTATCAATTATAAGCATTGCTAGCAGCATTTTATTACTAAGTGGCTGTGCTAGCACTGTAACGTCAGGTAATGAACAAAGTAAAAACTTGTCTGACTTAAACTATGATCTGAATAACATGGTGAGTAATAACAGCTGCACTGCAAGCTTTCAGTGCAAAGTACTTGAAGTGGGCGCCCGCGCATGCGGCGGACCGAGTAAATATGCTGTTTATTCAACGCTAAACACATCTCAAGAAGAAGCAGAACAGCTTGCTCAACAAATAACAAAACAAGAAAACATACAAAATAAAGCACAAGGCTTAACTGATTGTTCTCCTGTACTTGAAGTGCAATCGCTGTGTATTAACCACCAATGCCAGTCGTTTGATATAAAATAAAAACGGCCGCGTATAAGCTAATTTCAGCGTTAACTTAAATACGGAATTAACGCTGAAATTACTACCACCAGTACCACGCAAACACCCGCTTTAATAATGTATTTCATGGGCATTGTTTTAAGCACCCAATACGCATAAATAAAGCGTACAAAATAACTCGCCGCAGTACCAAACAACGCAAAAATAATTAAGTAAGCAATTAAAATAATATTCATAAAAACCTAATTAAATTATTTCACTTTTTTATTTTTAGTGTGAGCTATTAATAAATCAGCTACTTGTTGCTTTACGGCTCGCTTATCATCGCTTTGTACATCAAAGCGACTGGCTAGTTGCGCTATTTCATCATCATTTAAGTTAAACGATAAACGTTGACGCGTTTTTTTAGACTTTACGTCTAAGCCAAGTATTTTTCGGATCATATCTGACGGCGTTAGCTCTTGATCAATTGCCTGCTTTTTTATCAGCTTTTGAACTTCGCTGCTTAGATCGAATGCCATTTGTGTGGCACGTACAGCTTGTTCCTGACGTAACCACTTATCTTTAGCATCACTCACTTAGCATCTCCGGGAAACAAGTCTACAATGTCTGACATTGGACGCATGAGCGTTAGCGATACTTCGGTTTCGCCGCCATCCCAAATTTCGATATTTAAACCAAAGCCTTCATTATCTGACGCTAAGCAAATCATTTCACATGGCTCGCCACCTTCTTGCTCATAACGAGGTAATGCTTGGTTGCGGTAGTCTTTATTATGGAAATAACACACATAAGGCGACTCGCTTTGTTGATAGCTTTTAGCTAAAAACTGCATAAAGCGCTCTGGTGTATTTTGCACTGTAATGTGGGTTAACGACTCTTCATCAAAAATACGCGCAAACTCATCAAGGCTAAATATTTCTTCAACTTCGTTTCGCTGAATTTTAATAGAAAAGTTAGCCCACTCTTCGCCGTCATCTTGCTCAATTTGTAAAAATACAACTTGGCCGCTATTTGTCTCAAGTACAAATTCAGTATCACTACTGTGCTGATATTGGTAAGTCTGAATATCAGTAACACGTAACGTTTCACCCTTTAACCATGCAGGATAGGCAAATGAGTCAATAACGCTAAACATGTCGCCTTTTTTAAGATCGCTCGGATGATTAAGTTGACGTTCTGGCTCTTTTTTAGATTTGAAAAAATTAAACATAGGAAGGCTGCCTTCTAAGCAAAAAAGGTAACTGAGAAAAACTCGGTTACCTTTTTAAAGTATAAACGTAATGGTTAGCTATTTTGTTTCGCTTTGATGCGAGCTAAAATATCAGCGCTTTTTGGACTTGTGTCGCCAATGCCTGCTTCAGCCATTTTTGCTTTTAAGTCATCGCCATTTACGTCTGACTCAAGTTGCTTTGCAGCACCAAGCTGGTCACTTCGATCTTGTTGGCGCTGTTTAATGCGTTCAAGCGATTGACGAGCCGATGTCATAGACGAGCTGTTTGTATTAAGCGTGCTATTAACAGCCATTGTTGCTTGCTGTACGCTTTCAGTGGTTTTAACCATTGTAAGCTGACGCTGATTTTCTTTAATCGATTTTTCAGCATCTTTAACTTGCTGCTTAAGCGCAACAATGTGATTGCTAAAGCCAGACAATACTTGCTCGTTTTCCGCTTTTTCAGCTTCAAAGTCACCAATTTTTTCTGCAATTTCTAATGCTAACGCTTCGTTGCCCTTTTCAAGAGCTTGGCCTGCATACGCTTCATGTTCAGCGATTGATGCATCTACAGCGCTAATTTTACGCTTAGTTTGCATTTCTTTGGCCATTACTTCAGTAAGGCTTTTTTTAGCACGGTGAAGTGCATTTTGCGCGTCTGCAATTTCTTGCTCAAAAATACGGATGCCATTTTTGTCTACAATTGCTTCGCCTGCTTCACGAGCGCCGCCACGTACTGCTGTAAATAATTTTTTTAAAATACTCATAATCTTAACTCCACTAACTAGCTATTAATCGTTTAAATACAAGGTCACGGCTTCTAGTGCATCGATAGCGTTATCGGCTAATGTCACTAGTTCGTGGGTAACGTCATCCAATGATGAATTTACCGACAGTGCACCAAAAATCGCGTATTTGTTATCGATTTTAGCAAATGCACTCAGTGGAATTGGCACGTTTAAACGTAGTAATGTTTCGTTTAACTCGTTGCGTAATTCACTCTTAACTTCATCCTCGTCAAACAAGTAGCTAATACATAACAACTGCTCTTGCGTTTGTGTAACAAAAATTGGAAGTTCATCATTTCCATCAACAATGACTTGTAAAACATCTTGCTCGCCTGGGTTGGCAATCAAGAAAGACTCAAAGTTAGCGCCTTCAGTTTCAAAAGAAGCTAATTTTATTGAAAGTTCATTTAATTCCATGTCTCTGCCTTTTGTCGTTTGACATATTATGTCTGAGTTAAGATTCTCATGGCCGACATATTATGTCAACCATGTTTTATTAGTTTTTATACAATTCGCTTTCTATTTGCCATGCAGTTCGGTAGTAATCATACAACTGACCAGACCCTAACCTATTGACCTCAATACTTTTAACTTGTTCAAAGTAGTGGTTAGGAAATACAAAACTTGCCAATAAATATTCTTTACTAATCCACCTTGATGGCACAGGCATAGCCGTCGTATCATTAATACGACCACTGGCCGACTGCCCCATTTTAGTCGCTATAGTCCAGCCCCACTGCCCAAAAGAAGGTATGTTTTGCTGATACTGCTCAACATACTCAAATCCAGCCGCTTTAACTGTTTTTGCAATGCTTAAAAACGCTTTTTTAGCGTGATAAGGTGAGGTTGATTGAACCGCCATTGCGCCATCCGGTGCTAATAACTGCCGTACATGATTATAAAAGTAGTCACTGTACATTTTATTTAGATCAGGATGATTAGGGTCAGGTAAATCAATTAAAATGGTGTCGAACTGCTTAGATTGGTCAAGTAGCTTTTCAACTTCTAAAAATGCATCACCCACAATTATGTTGGCTCGCGAGTCATGCATCGATTTATTGTTTAGTTGTAGTAATCGCTTATTGATGTGCTCTGGCGGCGTAAAGTCACCGTCTTTATGACCAAATAAATTGAGTAGTTGCGCGTCTAAATCTATTAGCGTTACTTCACTTACAGGCCACTTTAAAACATCTCTAAGTGCAAGCCCGTCACCACCACCAATTATTAATACACGGTCGTGTCTGTTAGAGGCAAGCATTGCAGGGTAAACCAGCATTGAGTGATATATTTGCTCATCAATACTTGAGAACTGTAAACGCCCATTTAAATATAAATCGGTAATTGGCTGAGGTTGGTTTTTGCTTAATCTTTCGGTTAAAACTACGTGTTGGTATTTAGTTGCTTGCGAATAAATTACTTTATCTTTGTATAAAACATTACTTAGATTGTTCATCCAGCTACTGCCAAATACTAAAATAAAGCCAAATAATGCCAGTAATACTATATGGCAAACTAAAAGTGCCTTAGCAAAGCGCACATGGGTATGGTAGCGCCATAAAAACGCGAGTCCTGCGATGATATTAAATAACGCCGTCCACGCTGCAGCTTGCATTATAGGCATTGAGAGCATGATACTTACCCAAATGGCTGCACCAATACCAGCACCAATATAATCGGCACCATAAATAGTCCCTGCGTTGTTTTCTAAAAAACGGCCATAAACGTGCTGACGAATGCGCGCTATAAGCGGTATTTCCATACCAATAAATAAGCCCAGTATTAAACCAAAAACATAAGGTAGAAAACGTGACCACTCTTGTAGCTTTTGAAATACGTAACCATTAAGTACAACATCAGGGGGTAAATTAAAAATGCTCGAAAATAAATGAGGAAGAGAATAACTAACTGCTATTACACCCGCTATCGCTAAAATGCAGCCCATGCCAACCAAAGCAATAATGCTTTCTAACCAAGCAAAAGCGGTAAATGCATCTTTAAACCAACGCGCTAAAAAAGCGCCTAAGCCCATTGCTACAATCATAGTACCAATCATGGCGTAAATAGCGCTCTCTACTGAGCCAAGTACACGGCCCGCATAATGAGACAGTAAGTATTCATAAATAAGGCCGCACCCAGCAAGCACGGCCATAACAGTAATAAGTAGTATATCGTGCCCAAGTAAGCGAGACTTACTTGGGGGAGTGTTGGTTGATGACACTGATTATGCGCCTAGTAATGTTGCCATAGTGATACCTACAGCAAATGATACTGCTGCAGAAATAGTAGCTACACCTACATTTTTTTGACGATTAACTTCATCGGAAATATCGCAACCAGATAAAATTATTTTAATTGTCACTAAGTGCAAAATAATAAATGCAACAAGGCTCACTACTGCGCTAATAGCCCAGTATAGTAAACTCGCATTAATATTATCAGCCGCGTAAGGTGCAACACCCGTTGCTGCTGTAATAGCTAATGCACTACCGACTAAAAATCCAGCGTAACGAATACCCACAGCTAAGTTACCATCAACAATTGCTTGTTGTAGGCAGTCGCCACTTTTATTTGTACGCTTAAATAACTGCACTCGGTACTGGCTAACAAGTAGTAATACAACACTACCTATAATAAAGGCGGCAATTACAATTGGAAGACCATGCCAGCCGTCAGTAGCCACCCATAAAAGAGCTGAGCGAATAACGATAGCAACACTGACAACATGGCCAAAATCAATTATTGAAGCTGTAACGTTACCTTTAACGATTTCGTCGTGCAGGCTTACTTTACGAAGAGCTACTTTATCTTGAAAAAAGTGGCCCAACTTAATAAGTACAATTGCTAATGCGCCATAAGCTAACATTTGCAGTGCTTCTTGTTGCAGTGTTGCAGCAAAAGCTCCGCTACTTACACCCGTTAATACAATCGCCAGTGCCACTAAGCCAGCGGCAAAGCTAATACCAAAAGCAAAGTTATCACGCTCTGTTATTTCATCATTTGCATGTAAGTTTGAAACCCAGCCTTTTATATATTTAAGGCTTACAAATAATAAAACAATAATTGCAAAATCAATCGCCAGCGCTTGCAGTGACCACATAGTTATTCCATTAAATTCATACATATTATTCTAACTCCAACTTTATTCTTTTACTTACCACGGCTAACGCCACGAGAGGTTCTGCTACCGCTATCACGCACCGATCCTGAGCTATTGCTATAACTGCTCGAACGAGAATAACTACTGCGGCTTTTTGCTGGCGTATAACTACTACGGCTTAAACCTGATGCACCTGTTTTTTTACTCGCATAAGGGCTTGTAAACTGCTTACCTTGGCGTTGGTATGTTTGGCGCGTGCGTGTTTCTAGCGCGCTTTGGGTTTTAATTTGTTTAGGGCTTGAATAACGCGAGCGGCCATAGTCATTGTAATAGCTATACTTTCGGCGCTTACTCCAGCTTCCATATTCAACACGATCAAATACATCACCTAAAATACGGTACATTCCGTACCATTGCCAAAAGCTAATACCGTTACTATTTGATTGCCAGTTACCATAGTTAGGGTTACCTACCATTTGGTTACCAACACCCTCACCTTCAGCTTGCTTACTAATTGCGCCTACACGCCCTAAAGTGCCTTTGGACATATCTGCTAGCATATTGATAGGATCGGTTAACGCATCAGAAAATAGCGTAGGTTTTGCCGCTTCACGCAATAAATCAATGCTATGTAGCGTATCTTCATAAGGAGGAATTAAGTAAGTACCTTTAATGTCTTTAAGTCGCTGTGCTAAGCCACTATAAAGTGCGCCTTGGCGCGTTGCATCAAGGGTAATTACATCAACAACTTTTGTAAGCTCTGGTTGTTGTTTTTTAAGAAGCTCGCCATATCCTTTAAGTAATACAGCATTGCGCACACTCCCATTATCGAGTGCAGTACCAAGCTGAGACAGCTCCGTATCTACCTTTTTAATAGATTCTTGAATTGTTTGTTGCAGCTGCTCTTCTTTAGATTGACAACCCATAAGCACTGCGAACAAACAAAACAGGCTCATAAGTTTCCAAGCTTTAATATTCGACATTCATGTCACCTGATTTACTAAATTAACTCAGGTAGTTTTACACAGGTCACTTATTAAACCAAGAATGAAATTGCAACAAAATGAGAAGAAACGTGGGACTCTGTAATCAGGGTCTGATTTATTGAGAATTTAGTGAAAATATTAAGCTATATCGTAAGGTTAGAATTGAAGTTTAAGCGTTATAAGGGGGTACTTACAGTGATTTTAGCGTCAGGAATCGCTGCGCTCGCCCGCCCTACGTGATGGGTGTTGATGTGAGTGTGTGTTAATTGCGCGTATTTCACTTTTCTGCAGACGTAAAAAAGCCCGAATCGTTAGATTCGGGCTTTCTACAATTTGAAGCCTGGTAATGTCCTACTTTCACATAGCAAATGCTACACTATCATCGGCGCTGTTTCGTTTCACTACTGAGTTCGGCATGGAATCAGGTGGGTCCAAAACGCTATTGTCACCAAGCAAATTTGGGCGTTAATCCGTATCGCTACGCACTAACTGAATTTGGAAAATATCTGATAATATTTTTTAAGTCTTTCAGTAAATATCTACTTTAGTTATATTAACTTCTTCGCTTGTTTCACTATCACATAAAACGCGTTTGGCGTTGTATGGTTAAGCCTCACGGGTAATTAGTACAAGTTAGCTTAATGGCTCACACCACTTCCACATCTTGCCTATCAACGTTGTAGTCTTCAACGGCCCTTCAGAGACTTTAAAAGTCTAGTGAGAACTCATCTCGAGGCCTGCTTCGCGCTTAGATGCTTTCAGCGCTTATCAGTTCCGAACGTAGCTACCGGGCAATGCCATTGGCATGACAACCCGAACACCAGCGGTTCGTTCACTCCGGTCCTCTCGTACTAGGAGCAACCCCTCTCAATTCTCAAACGCCCACGGCAGATAGGGACCGAACTGTCTCACGACGTTCTAAACCCAGCTCGCGTACCACTTTAAATGGCGAACAGCCATACCCTTGGGACCGACTTCAGCCCCAGGATGTGATGAGCCGACATCGAGGTGCCAAACACCGCCGTCGATATGAACTCTTGGGCGGTATCAGCCTGTTATCCCCGGAGTACCTTTTATCCGTTGAGCGATGGCCCTTCCATTCAGAACCACCGGATCACTATGACCTACTTTCGTACCTGCTCGACGTGTCTGTCTCGCAGTTAAGCTGGCTTCTACCATTACACTAACCGTACGATGTCCGACCGTACTTAGCCAACCTTCGTGCTCCTCCGTTACTCTTTAGGAGGAGACCGCCCCAGTCAAACTACCCACCAGGCACTGTCCGTAACCCCGATTCAGGGGCCAACGTTAGAACATCAAAACTACAAGGGTGGTATTTCAAGGTTGACTCCACAACAACTAGCGTCGCTGCTTCAAAGTCTCCCACCTATCCTACACATGTAGGTTCAATGTTCAGTGCCAAGCTGTAGTAAAGGTTCACGGGGTCTTTCCGTCTAGCCGCGGGTACACAGCATCTTCACTGCGATTTCAATTTCACTGAGTCTCGGGTGGAGACAGCGTGGCCATGG
Source organism: Pseudoalteromonas arctica A 37-1-2 (assembly GCF_000238395.3). Lineage (GTDB taxonomy): Bacteria > Pseudomonadota > Gammaproteobacteria > Enterobacterales > Alteromonadaceae > Pseudoalteromonas > Pseudoalteromonas arctica. The sequence continues at coordinate 41,058 of NZ_CP011025.1, read as the reverse complement.
TTACACCATTCGTGCAGGTCGGAACTTACCCGACAAGGAATTTCGCTACCTTAGGACCGTTATAGTTACGGCCGCCGTTTACCGGGGCTTCGATCAAGAGCTTCTCCCTAAGGATAACCCCATCAATTAACCTTCCGGCACCGGGCAGGTGTCACACCGTATACGTCATCTTGCGATTTTGCACAGTGCTGTGTTTTTAATAAACAGTCCCAGCCACCTGGTCACTGCGGCTCCCGTCCGCTTAGAGAGCAAGTCTCATCACAGATAGGAGCGTACCTTCTCCCGAAGTTACGGTACGATTTTGCCTAGTTCCTTCACCCGAGTTCTCTCAAGCGCCTTAGTATTCTCTACCTGACCACCTGTGTCGGTTTGGGGTACGATTCCATATAATCTGAAGCTTAGAGGCTTTTCCTGGAAGTATGGCATCAGCAACTTCATCACCGTAGTGACTCGTCTCGTGTCTCAGGTTTAATGTTTGTCCGGATTTACCTAAACAAACGCCCTACTCACTTTCACATAGACTACCAACGCTATGCTTGCTTAGCCTGCTCCGTCCCCCCATCGCAATTATATCGAGTACAGAAATATTAATCTGTTTCCCATCGACTACGCCTTTCGGCCTCGCCTTAGGGGTCGACTTACCCTACCCTGATTAACATGGGATAGGAACCCTTGGTCTTCCGGCGTGGGAGTTTTTCACTCCCATTATCGTTACTCATGTCAGCATTCGCACTTCTGATACCTCCAGCATACCTCCCGGTACACCTTCAACGGCTTACAGAACGCTCCCCTACCACTCAGAATAAATTCTGAATCCGCAGCTTCGGTGCATAGTTTAGCCCCGTTACATCTTCCGCGCAGACCGACTCGACCAGTGAGCTATTACGCTTTCTTTAAAGGATGGCTGCTTCTAAGCCAACCTCCTGGCTGTCTGGGCCTTTCCACATCGTTTCCCACTTAACTATGACTTTGGGACCTTAGCTGGCGGTCTGGGTTGTTTCCCTCTTCACGACGGACGTTAGCACCCGCCGTGTGTCTCCCGGATATTACTTTACGGTATTCGGAGTTTGCAAAGGGTTGGTAAGTCGGGATGACCCCCTAGCCTTAACAGTGCTCTACCCCCGTAAGTATTCGTCCGAGGCTCTACCTAAATAGATTTCGGGGAGAACCAGCTATCTCCCGGTTTGATTAGCCTTTCACTCCTAGCCACAGGTCATCCCCTAACTTTTCAACGTTAGTGGGTTCGGTCCTCCAGTTGATGTTACTCAACCTTCAACCTGCCCATGGCTAGATCACCGGGTTTCGGGTCTATACCTTGCAACTATTCGCCCAGTTAAGACTCGGTTTCCCTACGGCTACCCTATTCGGTTAACCTCGCTACAAAATATAAGTCGCTGACCCATTATACAAAAGGTACGCAGTCACCCAACAAGTGGGCTCCTACTGCTTGTACGTACACGGTTTCAGGTTCTATTTCACTCCCCTCACAGGGGTTCTTTTCGCCTTTCCCTCACGGTACTGGTTCACTATCGGTCAGTTGGGAGTATTTAGCCTTAGATGATGGTCCACCTATATTCAGTCAAAGTTTCACGTGCTCCGACCTACTCGATTTCACTTAAAATGTCTTTTCATGTACGGGACTATCACCCTGTATCGTGGCGCTTTCCAGCAGCCTTCCATTAACACATAATAAGCTTAAGGGCTGTTCCGATTTCGCTCGCCGCTACTTTCGGAATCTCGGTTGATTTCTTTTCCTACGGGTACTTAGATGTTTCAGTTCTCCGCGTTCGCTTCGTTAACCTATGTATTCAGTTAACGATACCTGCAAGCAGGTGGGTTTCCCCATTCGGAAATCTTAGTCTCAAGCGCTTTTTACTAGCTTGACTAAGCTTATCGCAAGTTAATACGTCCTTCATCGCCTCCAACTGCCAAGGCATCCACCGTGTACGCTTAGTCACTTAACCATACAACCCAAACGGGTCTTTGTTTTGTGACAGTTTAACTTCGCCAGAAGTCAATATTGAATACTAAAGTAGATACCAATCAATCAACTCATAAGAGTTAACTAAATGGCACTGAATGGTACTGCTACCATTCTTTTTTTACTTTTGAAAACTCTTGATAAATACAATGTATCTATCAGAATTTTATTATCAGCTTTTCCAAATTTTTAAAGAGCAAGAGATGTAAAAACTTCTCAAAATTAAACACACTCTATTCTCAGGCGGTTAATGGCCTGATAAAGAATATTTATTTTTAAGAAGTAAGTGGTGGAGCTAAGCAGGATCGAACTGCTGACCTCCTGCGTGCAAGGCAGGCGCTCTCCCAGCTGAGCTATAGCCCCACATATGCTGGTACTTATTGTTTTAACCATCTTCTTAATTAGATAAGAAGTGGTGGGTCTGAGTAGATTTGAACTACCGACCTCACCCTTATCAGGGGTGCGCTCTAACCAGCTGAGCTACAGACCCAAAACAATAAGTGTTGTTCTCTTTACAATAACAATCATCTGTGTGGACACTACGAACAAATAAGTTCTAAATCGTATAAGGAGGTGATCCAGCCCCAGGTTCCCCTAGGGCTACCTTGTTACGACTTCACCCCAGTCATGAATCACTCCGTGGTAAACGTCCTCCCGAGGGTTAGACTATCTACTTCTGGAGCAACCCACTCCCATGGTGTGACGGGCGGTGTGTACAAGGCCCGGGAACGTATTCACCGCGTCATTCTGATACGCGATTACTAGCGATTCCGACTTCATGGAGTCGAGTTGCAGACTCCAATCCGGACTACGACGCACTTTAAGTGATTCGCTTACTCTCGCGAGTTCGCAGCACTCTGTATGCGCCATTGTAGCACGTGTGTAGCCCTACACGTAAGGGCCATGATGACTTGACGTCGTCCCCACCTTCCTCCGGTTTATCACCGGCAGTCTCCTTAGAGTTCTCAGCATTACCTGCTAGCAACTAAGGATAGGGGTTGCGCTCGTTGCGGGACTTAACCCAACATCTCACAACACGAGCTGACGACAGCCATGCAGCACCTGTATCAGAGTTCCCGAAGGCACCAAACCATCTCTGGTAAGTTCTCTGTATGTCAAGTGTAGGTAAGGTTCTTCGCGTTGCATCGAATTAAACCACATGCTCCACCGCTTGTGCGGGCCCCCGTCAATTCATTTGAGTTTTAACCTTGCGGCCGTACTCCCCAGGCGGTCTACTTAATGCGTTAGCTTTGAAAAACAGAACCGAGGCTCCGAGCTTCTAGTAGACATCGTTTACGGCGTGGACTACCGGGGTATCTAATCCCGTTTGCTCCCCACGCTTTCGTACATGAGCGTCAGTGTTGACCCAGGTGGCTGCCTTCGCCATCGGTATTCCTTCAGATCTCTACGCATTTCACCGCTACACCTGAAATTCTACCACCCTCTATCACACTCTAGTTTGCCAGTTCGAAATGCAGTTCCCAGGTTGAGCCCGGGGCTTTCACATCTCGCTTAACAAACCGCCTGCGTACGCTTTACGCCCAGTAATTCCGATTAACGCTCGCACCCTCCGTATTACCGCGGCTGCTGGCACGGAGTTAGCCGGTGCTTCTTCTGTCAGTAACGTCACAGCTAACGGGTATTAACCGTTAACCTTTCCTCCTGACTGAAAGTGCTTTACAACCCGAAGGCCTTCTTCACACACGCGGCATGGCTGCATCAGGCTTGCGCCCATTGTGCAATATTCCCCACTGCTGCCTCCCGTAGGAGTCTGGGCCGTGTCTCAGTCCCAGTGTGGCTGATCATCCTCTCAAACCAGCTAGGGATCGTCGCCTTGGTGAGCCATTACCTCACCAACTAGCTAATCCCACTTGGGCCAATCTAAAGGCAAGAGCCGAAGCCCCCTTTGGTCCGTAGACATTATGCGGTATTAGCAGTCGTTTCCAACTGTTGTCCCCCACCTCAAGGCATGTTCCCAAGCATTACTCACCCGTCCGCCGCTCGTCAGCAAAGTAGCAAGCTACTTTCTGTTACCGCTCGACTTGCATGTGTTAGGCCTGCCGCCAGCGTTCAATCTGAGCCATGATCAAACTCTTCAATTAAAAAGTTTTATGTCTTTCGACAGCTCAATGAATTCTGAATTTATTTTAATATCTTTCGATATTGAATTGACTGTGCCGAATAATTACCGAAATAACTATTCTGTTGGTCACTCAGTTTTCAATTGAGACTCTAATTTGTTTGCCTCGCTACCTAAGTAGGTTGGCTGTTAGAACTCAATCTGTACGAGTGCCCACACAGATGATTGCTTTATATTGTTAAAGAACGTTTTGAGTCGCTTTAGCGTCTCAAGGGATGCGAATAATACACCCTTTATTTTTCGAGTCAACACTTAATTTTAAATTTTCTTTTGGAAGATTTAAAACCGAAGTTTTATTTAACTCTCTGAGTAGTTCGTGCCTCGCTATGCTTCAGCGTTTCCCGTCTCAGTGGGGTCGCATTATAGGGAGAACAGATTTTTACGCAAGTACTTTTTTAAAGAAAAAGTAAAAAAAGATGCTGTTCGGTCAGTATCTGAACTAAACCCCCTGAAACTGATAGTTTTGTAACCAAACGGCGCCTTTTATGGTACAAAAATAACCTTGCTGATACACTCAAATACTAATAATCATGATCTAAAAGGTACTAACTATGGCAATTCGTTCTTATAAAGGTGTTACTCCTTCATTTAATTCGTCTGTTTATATTGATGAGTCATCGGTTTTGGTTGGTAACATTACTTTAGGTGATAATAGTAGTGTGTGGCCGTTAGTAGCTGCACGTGGTGATGTTAACTATATACGTATTGGTAAACGCTCCAATATACAAGATGGCAGTGTATTGCATTTATCTCGTGCAACTAAAAGCAATCCTGATGGTTACCCACTTATTATAGGTGACGATGTAACAGTTGGTCATAAGGTAATGCTGCACGGATGTATATTAGGAAACCGTATACTTGTAGGTATGGGCGCTATTATTATGGATAACGTGGTTGTTGAAGATGATGTAATTATAGGTGGCGGCTCTTTGGTACCACCAAACAAACGCTTAGAGTCTGGTTACTTATATGTAGGGAGTCCGGCTAAGCAAGCCCGCCCTCTAACGGAGCAAGAACTTGCCTTTTTAAAAATATCTGCCGATAACTACGTATCACTTAAAGATGAGTACTTAGCTGAAATAGCTAATTTAAGTTAATAAGCTTACTTCAATTTGGCCTGCCGAGTTATAGCTCTCTTCTTCGATAAGCTCCTCGGCACGTTCTTCGTAATCAAAACGATACTTTTCAAAATACTCTGTTGCATGGCTTTCGTCTGTTAATTTAAGTGTATTTACTTCTATTACACACTCCACCAGCATGCCACTAACTTGTGCAAAAAATACTAACTGATGATCGGGCTCTCTAAACTCTAGCCTATCTATAAATTGTATTGCCTGATTCATTTAAGCGTTCCTTGTTTGAGCGCATCAACTACGGGAAGTATTTTTGGCATTTTATTACGCCATACATAATATGCTTGAGCAGCTTGGCCAACTAACATGCCACTGCCATCTAAAAGCTTAGCGTTAATATTATGCTGTGCAACCCAATTCATAAAAATGGTATTTTGCAGTGAATAAAACATGTCATAAGCGACTTCACAGTTAGTTATGTGTTTTTCATCAAGAGCTGGAAGCTCATTATTCATACTGCTAGATGTAGAGTTTATAATTAGTGAGTAATCGCTTACTGGTAAATCATCAAAGCCAAAGCCAGATACTGGTCCATATTGAGTAAACAGCTCTGCGAGTTCTTTGGCTTTTTGTGCTGTGCGATTAACTATTATTATTTCCTGAGGGTTATGCTCTAACAAAGGTAAAATAACCCCTCGAGCAGCACCGCCCGCACCTATGATTAAAATGCGTTTATTAGTTATGGCTACTTCATTAGCGAGTAAATCATTTACAAAGCCTACACCATCGGTGTTATCACCGAGTAATGTGCCATCATCTCGTTTTTTTAATGTATTAACAGCCCCTACAATTTTAGCTAATGGCGTAAGCTCATCGGCCATTGCATAGGCTTGCTCTTTAAATGGCATTGTAACGTTAGCACCCACACCACCTTGCTCAAAAAAAGACAATACTGTTTTTTCAAAGTTATCGATAGGTGCTAATATTGCGCGATAGTCGATTTGCTCACCCAGTGATACAGCAAATTGTTTATGTATCGCGGGGGATTTTGAATGTTTAATTGGATTTCCAAAAACCGCATATTTGTCCATTTTAAAGCAACCTCTTTGCAGCTATATACTGCCTATTAACGATGATAAGTAATATGATTAAACGACTTTTTTCTAAATCTAAGCCAGCTCCTGAGCAACAGGCTCCTACTCCTGAAAAAACACCGTATGAAATAATAGGTGGAGAGAAAGGGGCGCGTGCTATTTCCAACCGATTCTACGACATAATGGAGTCAGATGAATACGCTAAACCGTTATATGATATGCATCCTCTGCCATTAGATCGAATTCGCCAAGTATTTTTTGAATTTTTATCTGGTTGGTTAGGCGGGCCAAACCTATTTACTGAAAAACATGGCCAGCCAATGCTGCGTAAAAGGCATATGCCTTTTACTGTGGATAAAGCATTGCGCGATCAATGGATGTACTGCATGAATAAAACGCTGGATATAGAAATAGACAATCCGTTGTTACGTGAAGGCTTAAAGCAATCATTCTCTCAACTAGCAACGCACATGATCAATCAGCATTAAATTTGTATTTAGCCACAATGCAAAAAGGCGCTAATTAGCTGTCTCTTATACACAAATCCCTGCTAAGAAATTAGCGGGGATTTTTTTGAACTAAATCTCAATGTCATGATCAGATCTTCAAATCTTGTTTGAGGGCACATTATGATTAACGAACATACTCATTGGGCAAAACAACAATTCGGTAAATCGGACTTAGGTGATCCAAGAAGAACAGCGCGTCTGGTAAAGTTAGCATCAACGCTTGCAAATGAACCAGGAAAACCACTTGTGAACATCACTCAATCCCCCGCCGATATGGAAGGTGCCTACCGCTTTATTCGCAACGAGAATATTGACGCAACGGCTATAGCAGAGTCAGGCTTTAAAGCCACGGTTGAACAAGCAAAAAGTCATAACTTATTACTCGCATTAGAAGACACGACCACACTAATTTATAAACATTCCTCCATTCGAGATGATTTGGGTCATGTCGGACGAGGAGCAAAACAACGAGGCTTGTTAGCTCATAGCGTATTACTGTTTGCGCCAGACACAAAGCAAGTTGTGGGATTAATTGAACAGTCTCGCTGGAGTCGTGATATCAACACGATTGGAAAAAGAGAAAAACACGCGACGACTTCTTACGAAGAAAAAGAAAGTTACAAGTGGGAGTCAGCGTCACGAGCGATGGCAGAGCGGCTGCAAGGACAAATGGCGAACGTGATATCGGTGTGTGACCGCGAAGCGGACATCTACGAATACTTGCAGTATAAACTGAGCGAGCAGCAACGATTCGTCGTACGCTCGATGCAAAGTCGTCATATTGAAGAAGGTGAGGATAAGCTCTATGCGTTTGCAAGCGAGCTGATGAGTGCAGGCACCAAACACATCCACATTGCACAAAAAGGAGGAAGAAAAGCCCGAAGCGCAACACTGGATATCACCTATGCGCCAGTGACACTCAAAGCGCCTTACAATAAGAAAGGACACTCCCTCCCAGTTTACTATGTCGGCTGTGCAGAGCGAGGAAACGCTGAGAACGGCTTAAGCTGGCACCTATTAACCAGTGAACCAGTCACCAGCAAAGAAGACGCTTTAGCTATCATCACCTACTATGAGCACCGTTGGCTTGTAGAGGAATACCATAAAGTCTGGAAAAGTGATGGTACGGATATCGAAAGTTTACGCCTTCAAAGCCAAGATAACATGGAAAGATTGGTGACGATTAATGGCTTTATTGCGACGCGAATATTGCAACTAAAGTTCACCAATGAGCAGCCTGATTCTCCAAGTTGTGAACAACTGTTATCTCCCAAAGCATGGAAGTTATTGTGGTTAAAGAGAATAAAAACACCATTGCCTGAAACTGCTCCAAATATGTCATGGGCGTATCAGGAACTGGCAAAGTTAGGAGGCTGGAAAGATACCAAGCGCACAGGGCGTGCATCTGTGAAAGTGTTATGGCAAGGATGGCTTAAGTTACAAGCCATCCTGGAAGGCTACGATTTAGCAAAATCTCTTGAGTCAGACTTGTGATCAAGAGACAGCTAATTAGCGCCTTTTTGATTACTGTGTAATTGTTATAGTTGCCACTCTCTGGCTATCAACTCACTTGGTTGACTAGTTAACCACTCTTGCGGGCGTAAGTAATACTGATATAGGTTAGCTTCTGGGCTACTTGGCTCTGGTTTATAGTTATATTCCCAGCGTGCAAGTGGTGGCATAGACATTAATATAGACTCAGTGCGCCCGCCACTTTGTAATCCAAATAAAGTGCCTCTATCCCATACTAAATTAAACTCTACATAACGTCCGCGCCGATAAAGCTGAAAATCACGTTGTTGCTCTGTGTATTCATCATTTTTACGACGTTCAATAATAGGTAAATAGGCATCTAAAAATCCATTACCCACCGATTGCATAAACGCAAAACTCTTTTCAAAACCAAGTTCGTTTAAATCGTCAAAAAACAAACCGCCTACTCCGCGCGTCTCGTCTCTGTGCTTTAAATAAAAATACTCGTCGCACCATGTTTTATATTTTGGATAAACTTCACTACCAAATGGCGCACAAATGTCGTGAGCAACTTGATGCCAATGCTGTACGTCTTCTAATACTGGATAAAAAGGAGTGAGATCAAATCCGCCACCAAACCACCATATTGGCTCTTCGCCTTCTTTTTCGGCTATAAAAAAGCGCACATTGGCATGACTTGTTGGTACATGAGGGTTTTTAGGATGAATAACTAACGACACACCACACGCATGAAAGCTGCGCCCTGCAAGCTCTGGCCTGTGTGCTGTTGCAGAGCCTGGCATTGAAGCGCCAAATACGTGTGAGTAATTAACTCCGCCTTGCTCTATTACAGCGCCATTTGTGGTTACACGTGTACGACCACCACCGCCTTCTGCTCGCTGCCAGTTATCTTCTATAAATTTAGCACTGCCATCTGCAGCCTCCAAACCTTTGCAAATAGTGTCTTGCAAAGCCATAAAGTATGCTTTTACTTGATCTAATAATTCACTTTGCATATTAACCTCTAAATATTTTTCCAGTCATGGCATCTTTTATTGTGCTTGGTTGAGTATTACCACCTAACGCCTCATCAACGTAAAAGCCAACTTGTTCTGCAAATTGCGCTTTAGCTTGCTCAATACTAATTACCGTTTCTTGACCGGTTAAGTTTGCACTAGTTGATACTAGTGGCTTACCAAACTCTTGGCACAAACGTTTTACTGTTGGATGGTTTGTTACTCTTACTGCAATGGTATCAAACTGCCCTGTGAGCCATTTAGGCGTATTTTTAGATGCAGGCATAACCCATGTAATTGCAGCAGGCCAACTCGAAAAAATATCAGCTCGTTTATCCATTGGTATTTTTGCATCATCTACGTATTTTAATAATTGTCCGTAGTTATCAGCAATTAAAATAAGTCCTTTTTCAACCGGGCGCTGCTTAATAGCTAATAGTGCCTCAACGGCTTGTTGATTATCTGGATCACAACCTAAACCATATACAGCTTCTGTTGGGTATAAAATAACTTCGCCTTGCGTTAAGCATGTTATTGCAGTGGGCGTATTTGAAAGGTCTGACAAAGTAGTCTCCAGATATAATTAAACGTTATTCAGTTGGGGTGAGCTTATGCATGCAGCTTTTTTGTGGGCATTGCAATAATGTGCCGTTTGCCATATTTCTCTCTATGACGATAGGCCAGTTACATTCAGGACACGGGTGTTCAACCGGTTTATTATTAAGTGTGTATTTACAACTTGGATAGCAATCACAAGAATAAAATACTTTACCAAATTTATTACTGCGCGCGACTAAATGACCTTTTTTGCATTTAGGGCAACTTGGCAAAGTGTCTTCGCTTTGTTTTTCTTCATTTTCGTTAGCAATGTAATGGCACTCTGGATATCCCGTACACCCAATAAACATACCGTAGCGCCCATTTTTAACCACCAGCGGTTTGCTGCACTGCGGGCATGCTGAATCTTCAAGAACTTTAATTTCGTTACTATCGTGATGTGCCAACGGCCTAATAAAATCGCATTTGGGATAACTTGCGCATCCTAAAAAAGGGCCTGATTTACTATTGCGGATCACTAACTCTGAACCACACTGTGGGCATATCTCGTATTCTTTTTCGAGGGCGTGCTTGTTCGCCGAGAAAAGCGAATGGTCGATTTTACTCATGGTGATCCTAATAGGTTGGTGAATTTTCGCCTAATATACCCAAACCACTTAAAGATACAAGCAATGCCGTGCTTATCCGTTTAAGTAATTTGAGTACAATTAAGATAATTATCTCTAATGAAGAAGTTCGCTGGGTTCATCAAAAATCAAATCTTCCATTTGCTCATATGCCTCTTCAGAGCCAGGAACATTAAACAAAATCATAAGTACAATCCATTTTAAATCTTCTAGGCTTATGGTTGGTTTATCTAGTGAGGCTAAACAGTCCATTACCATCTCACGAGTTACATTGTTAATTACGCCTATTTGCTCAATAAACATTAAAAAGCCACGACACTCAGCACTGAGCCTTTGGCATTCACTATCGGTAAATATACGCACAGCATCTTTAGGGTTAGTAATAAGATAAGGAGACTCGTCACTGTGTTGTAAATCGGCGAGTTGCTCTAACCAATCGAGAGCTTTAAATATCTCAGGCTTATTAAAGCCCGCGCGCAGTAGCTCATCGGTTAATTCATTTTGCTCTGCAAATATATCCGCTTCGCTATGAATGTAATTTTCAAAAAGATATAAAAGAATATCAAACATATTACCTTCCTGCGCTCAACTTAATATAACCATCTAACACTCGCTCAATCTGATCGTCTAATTCTAAATCGAGCAACCTAGCGAGCACTTTGTCTATTGGCCACTGCGCACGACGTACAATGTCGTCTACGCTGGTTACTTCAAAGCCAATACTATTTAAAACCTCGCATTGAGAATTTGCCTGAATAGGCTGCTCTTTGTTACATACATTATTGTCGTAAGTAAAACTCACCTCATCAAGAATGTCAGCCACGTTTTCTACCAGCTTAGCACCTTGCTTTATTAAAAAGTGACTTGCCTGCGCTAACGGGTTTTTAATAGAACCCGGTACTGCAAATACTTCTTTATTTTGTTCAAGCGCATAACGTACTGTAATTAACGAACCGCTTTTAATTTCAGCCTCAACAATAAGCACTCCCAACGATAACCCAGAAATAATACGATTTCGGCGCGGAAAGTTATGCGCATGAGCAGCTGCCCCTGGTAAAAACTCACTCACCAACAGGCCGCTTTCTAAAACTTGGTCTGTTAATAGTTTATGGCGTTTAGGATAGTAAATATCAACCCCAGTACCAAGCACCGCTATGGTTTTACCCGTACCAGCAAGAGAGCCCTTATGTGCTGCTCCATCTATTCCCCGTGCCATACCTGAGGTAACTGTAATACCCGCTAAAGTTAACTCGTATGCAAATTCTGATGCTATTTCAAGCCCAGTAGGTGTGGCATTACGACTCCCTACAATTGCAATTTGTGGAGTAGATAATAACGAGACATCTCCCCTACAAAATAGTAATAAAGGTGCACTGGCAATCTGTCGGAGATCTTCTGGATAAAGCGCATCAAAAATACAGACAACGGTAATGCCCTGCTGCGCAATTAATTGCTCATAATGACTGACTTGTTGCCAATTGGTATTGAGTAAATTACTCGCCTGATTAGCGGTTAATCCAAGCTGTAAAAGCTTGTCATGAGGTAAGTCGAATAACGACCCAAGGGAATAATTTGTAGATAGTGCTAAAAGGGTTTTGATACCCAACCCTTTACACATATAAAAGGCAAGCCAGTGGGCTAGCTTGCCAGATGACTGATCCATGCTCTCTCCTAGAGCACCGACTCGCTACTTCTTAATGAATAACTGCAATATCTCCAATGCGAATTGGGTGCTGGTTTTTAGTTATTAATGCATAACTTATTTTGTCATACACTTTAAAGACAATTAGCTCGCCAACTTTTTCTTTAGGCATAGTCCACGTTGTGCTCTCTTCGTCAGACTCATCACCAAATAATTGGCTCACATCAGATAAAAGCTTCTCGTATTTACTAGAATCTTCTGGGTAACGAGGGCCACGAGGACCATCAATAACCGTTGGTGATTGACGTTCTAGATCTAATACATGACCCGCTTCTATGTTTTGTTCACTGCCTAAGTTTAGCACTACAACATCCATTGTGCTGAATTCTCTAACTTGTCGTGGGGAAGCAATAATATTCCCTGTTACGGGCTCAGAAGGACGGTGAATATTAAAGTACGCAGGAAGCATTTGACCTTCCATTGCCGGCATTAAAAAATCGCCTTGCTGAATTTCTCGTTTAACAGACTCAACACGTAATGACGAAGGCACACCATTGTGTTCATCACCCGCTCTAAACGCACGTGCGATACCCACGTAAGATGCACGCGTTGCTAACACTTCACCGGTTAAATCAGTGTAAGGATCACCTTTATGGTAAATGGCATATGCCTTATGTACTTGTAAGTCGCCTTTAACATATAAAATATGGCCTAACGTTTGTGTTTTAGTATTTTCGTTAGCACCTAAAATATAAGGTTTGCCTTTAATATCGTCACTATTCATTGCTTGCTCGTAACTGATATACGGTTTGATCATTTCAAGCGGCAAAGTAGTAATAGCATTACGCCCTTTTGGTGTAATACGACCCTGAGGAGATAGCTTTCTATATCCTTTATTAATCACTAAACGTGGGTTTCCATCTGCATCGTATATCAGCGCTAATGCATCACCGGGGTAAATTAGGTGCGGGTTGTCAATTTGTGGATTCATTTGCCAAAGTTCAGGCCATAGCCAAGGCTCATCTAAATAGATGCCAGAAATATCCCAAAGTGTATCGCCTTTTTTTACAACATACTGTTTTGGTGCATCTTTTTTTATTTTAAGCACGTCAGCAATTGCGGGGAACGCAGCACTTAACGTAAGCATGATTGCAAGTAATGGAGATTTCATTGAGCTTCCTTGTATTGTTTTTTCATTATTATTGCCCAAAACCTGTTAAAGGTGAACGCGAATGGCTAAAATAAGAGCATACAATACCCTAAATTAAGCACAAGTGAAAAAGGTAACTATGGCTAGGTTAGAAGTTTTAAGATTTCCAGATGAACGTTTACGTACTATAGCAAAAGATGTTGCACAAGTTGACGACACAGTACGCCAAATTGTAAAAGACATGCTAGAGACAATGTACGATGAAAATGGCATTGGACTTGCGGCCACGCAAGTAGATATTCATCAACGAATCGTTGTTATTGATGTATCAGAAGAGCGCGACGAGCCACTGGTATTAATTAATCCACAAATCATTAAAAAAGACGGCTCTACCGTTAGCGAAGAAGGCTGTTTATCAGTACCTAACTCGTATGCAAAAGTAGACCGCGCTGAAACAGTAACAGTCGCTGCACTTAACGAAAACGGTGAAGAGTTTGTACTAGATGCAGATGAATTACTGGCTATTTGTATTCAACACGAACTAGATCACCTTCAAGGTAAGCTGTTCATTGATTACTTATCTCCATTAAAGCGCCAACGTATTCGTAAAAAGCTTGAAAAAGAAGCTAAATTTGCAGATTAGTAATAAGTACCTTAGGAAAACTCAGTGACTCAACCATTACGCATTATATTTGCCGGTACGCCGGACTTTGCAGCACGTCATTTACAAGCGCTGATACAAAGCGAACACCAAATAGTGGGTGTATATAGCCAGCCAGATCGCCCTGCAGGTCGTGGTAAAAAATTAAAAGCCAGTGAAGTGAAAGCGCTAGCGCTTGAGCACAACTTACCGGTTTTTCAGCCACAGTCATTAAAAAATGATGAAGCACTAGCAGAGCTAACAAGCTTAAATGCCGACATTATGATTGTTGTAGCGTATGGCTTAATCTTACCTAAAGCTATATTAGAAGCCCCACGTTTGGGTTGTTTAAATGTGCATGGCTCTATATTACCGCGCTGGCGCGGCGCTGCACCGATTCAACGCGCAATTTGGGCAGGTGATGAGCAAACCGGCGTAACAATAATGCAAATGGATGAAGGGCTAGATACCGGCGATATGTTACATATAAGTCGCTGCCCTATTAGCACGACAGAAACTAGCGCTAGTTTATATACAAAGCTTGCTGAGCTAGGTCCAGACGCGTTAATTGAAACCATTAATAAATTAGCTAATGGCGAGATCACCCCTGAACCTCAAAATGATGAACTTGCTAACTACGCTAAAAAGCTTTCTAAAGAGGAAGCTAATATCGATTGGTCAATGAGTGCACTGCAAATTGAGCGAAACATTCGCTCTTTTAATCCATGGCCAGTGTGCTTTACCCAAATGGGTGGGCAAACAGTAAAAATTTATCAAGCGCAGGTTGTGCTGCAATCAGGTGATCCTGGGCAAATTTTATCAAGCGATAAGAATGGCGTAGTAGTGGCGTGTGGCGAACACGCTTTATGTATTACGCAATTACAGCCGCAAGGTAAAAAACCAATGGCAATTAACGACTTTTTAAATGGTCGTAGTGACTGGGTTACCCCTGGCACAATATTAGGCGAAAACAATGAGTAATGTTCCAAACGTACGAGCGCTGGCCGCTGAAACTTTATATAACGTAGTTGATAAAGGCGCATCGCTTAATCAAGAACTTCCATTTGCAAGCCAAGGCTTGCCGCCTAAAGATAAAGCGTTGCTACAGCAAATTTGTTATGGCGTTTTACGCTACTTACCGAGCCTTGAAAATTACTGCCAACACTTAGTAGAGCAGCCATTAAAAGGTAAACGTAGAATATTTCAGTTTTTATTATATGTAGGTATTTATCAACTGCAGCATATGCGCGTACCACCACATGCTGCAATTTCAGAAACTGTAAACGCACTGGCTCAACTGCGCGCTTTAGGATTAAAAGGGCTGATAAACGCCATTTTACGTAGTTTTCAGCGCCAACAAGCAGAGCTTGAAGAAAAAGCGAAGCTTATTCCGGTATGTTTATACAACCATCCAAATTGGTTTATTAAACAGGTGCAAACAGCCTACCCAGATAGCTGGGAAGCACTACTTGAAGAAAACCAGCAACAAGCGCCAATGTGGCTTCGTGTAAATCAAGCACAATTTAGCACGCAAGAGTACAGCGAAATGCTTAGCGCTAACGATATTGAACACACCTTAAACCCTGACTTTATTGATGGGATTAAGCTTGCCAAACCACGTGATGTATTTTCGTTGCCTGAGTTTGATACAGGTGCATGTTCAGTACAAGATGCTGCAGCACAGTTGGCAGCCCGCTTTTTAGAACCTAAAGCAGATGACTATATTTTAGATGCCTGTGCAGCACCTGGCGGAAAAACGTGTCATATATTAGAGCTTGCTGATGCTGATGTACTTGCACTTGATAGCGACTCAACTCGCCTTGAACGCGTTAAGCAAAACTTAACTCGTATTGGCTTAGGTGCAGACCTACAATGTGGCGATGCCTCACAACCACATACTTGGTGGGACGAAAAATTATTTGATCGTATTTTGCTTGATGTGCCTTGTTCAGCCACTGGTGTAATTCGCCGTCACCCTGATATAAAATGGTTACGTCGCGCATCAGATATCGAAGACTTATCTAAGTTACAAAACGATATTCTTGATAGCATTTGGCCACTGTTAAAACCAGGTGGCACATTGGTATATGCTACGTGTTCGGTTCTTCCACAAGAAAACCAACAGCAAGTTGCTAAGTTTTTAGCTAATAACGATGATGTAGAACATATACCTCTACACGAAAATGATACCGTAACAACTCCAGGTTTGCAGTTACTGCCCGGTGAAAGTGATGGATTTTATTACGCTAAGCTAGTTAAAAAAGCCTAATAGCCGTACACTAAATAGTTAGCCATTTATGAAACATTAAATGGCTATTTTTTTAATTAAATTATGATCAATACCACGGGTAAATAATGAAAATAATTATACTCGGTGCCGGGCAAGTTGGTGCTACGCTTGCTGAAAACTTAGTTGGCGAACAAAACGAAATTACCGTTGTTGATATAGACGGTAACCGATTACGTGAACTTCAAGATAAGTACGACTTACAAGGGGTTATGGGCCACAGTGCGCATCCTGATGTATTACGCCGTGCAGGCGCTGAAGATGCCGATATGATTATAGCGGTAACCAGTTCAGATGAAGTGAACATGGTTGCATGCCAAGTGGCGTACAGTATTTTTAAAACGCCCACTAAAATTGCCCGTATTCGCTCGGAGCAATATTTAAAATACCGTGAAAAACTATTTCAAAACGATGATTTACCAATCGACCATTACATTGCTCCCGAAGCACTGGTCACTAAGTATATTCGCCGTTTAATTGACTACCCTGGTGCTTTGCAGGTATTGCAGTTTGCCGATGGTATGCTCTCGTTAGTGGCCGTAAAAGCTTACTATGGCGGTTTGCTTGTAGGTTATGCGTTATCTGCACTTAAAGAACACATCCCTAATGTAGAGACTCGTGTTGCTGCTATTTATCGTCAAGGTAAAGCAATAAAACCATTGGGTACCACCGTTATTGAAGCCGATGACGAAGTATTCTTTATTGCCGCTACAAAACATATACGCGCAGTAATGAACGAGCTACAAAAACTTGAACGTTCGTATAAAAAAATTATGATAGCTGGTGGCGGTAACATTGGGGCTGGCCTTGCCCGCTCACTTGAAAAAAATCACACCGTTAAACTAATTGAACGCAGTAAAGAACGTGCCGAGCAACTCTCAGAAATGCTCGATAACACGGTCGTTTTTTGTGGTGACGCATCTGATCAAGAACTGCTCTCAGAAGAGCATATTGAACAAGTCGATGTATTTATTGCCGTAACCAACGACGATGAAGCAAACATTATGTCGGCCATGCTTGCAAAACGTATGGGCGCACAAAAAACCATGGTACTTATTCAACGTGGTGCTTACGTTGATTTGGTACAAGGCGGCGAAATAGACATTGCCATATCGCCACAACAAGCAACTATATCAGCGTTATTAACGCACGTACGCCGTGGTGATATTGTTAACGTGTATTCACTGCGTAAAGGCGCAGCAGAAGCCATTGAAGCCGTTGCTCATGGTGATGAAAACACATCTAAAGTGGTTGGTCGTGCGATTGCCGACATAAAACTTCCTGCAGGTACAACTATTGGGGCAATAGTACGTAATGACGATGTGCTGATAGCTCACGATGATACAATTATTATGTCGGGCGATCATGTCATCATGTTTTTAATCGACAAAAAACACATTACCGTTGTAGAAAAACTATTCCAAGTAAGTGCTATATTCCTTTAACTTGTTACTCTAATTAGTTAATTTAATACACAAAAAAGCCGCTGACTAAGGCGGCTTTAATGGAGTATGCTTAAATATTGATTACTGTACTTTTGAAAACTCTTCTTTAGAGATTTCACCATTACCATCAGTATCCAAATCATCAAAAATCTTTACAAGCTGAGGGTTAACCTTTGCTTCTTCCATTGTAATAGCACCGTTACCATCTGCATCAAAAGAGGCAAAATCTACTGCGGCATATGCTGCTGATGAAGATGCTAAAACGATAACTGCAAGCGTTGTATTTAATGTTTTCATAATAATATTCCTAGTAATATGGGAAGTCCTTTTCAAAGATCCCTGACTGTGAAAAATGTTTAATCTGAAAAGATTAATTAGTAATTAGTAATTAGCGAATTCTTCTTTAGAAAGCTCGCCGCTACCGTCGGTATCTAGCTCAATAAATTCAGCCATTAAATCTGTATCGACTGCCGCTTCGCTTGGGCTAATTGTGCCGCTACCATCGATATCAAGGCTGTCAAAATCTGATGCTGCAAATGCAGCGGAAGAAGATGCTAGTACTATAAGTGCTAATGCTTTATTTAAATGTTTCATAACTTAATCCTTCAATGTTCTATCAAAAAAATTGCTTCGTTTAACTTAAAACGTAATTTTTCACTTCCTTGTTATCCTCTTTCGTAAGCTCCCTTGCCTACTTAGGTGTCTTTGGCAACTCAGGATAAATACTTTTTAATTAAGCTTCTGAAAATTCTTCTTTTGATAACTCACCATTTTGGTCAGTATCAAGCTCAGAAAACATGCTCATTAGCTTTGCATCAACTGATGCTTCTGCTTGGCTAATTGTGCCACTGCCGTCTACATCCAGTGTGTCAAAATCTGTTGCAGCAAAAGCGGCTGAAGAAGATGCAATAGCGATAAGTGCTAAAGTTTTATTAATGCTTTTCATAATATGTATCCTTCAAATTTATGTGTGTGCGATTAAGTATTTCACTTTGAATCACGATTTCGTTCAGTACACTTAGACTATTACAACTTAGATGCCAACATTTAAAAGTTAATAATTTTCAATGAGTTAAATTCAAAACGTACAACAAGAAGGCGTTTTTAGAATAATTATTGTTGCCCTTTAGCAACACGTTTTAAAGGGTCTACATTAAAACCATTAAAAACATATAGTTATGTTTATATAAAAAGATACATTTTTAAATGTATGGTTTTAAAAGGACGGATTTAAGAATAATTGAGATAAATTTTAACGAGGAAGCTTTAATAACAAAAAATAAGCTGTAAAAAATAATACGTAATCAGTTGTTTTATTTGAATAATAATTTTAATTATGAAAGAGAAAAAAAACATTTTATAAATACTGACATAAAATGCCTTTTTGTTGCAAATAAGCGAAAACCTATTTATTCAACGGTAGGCTCAAGCGCAGAAGGGTCTATAAAATGCTCTTTCATAAAGGCTTTCATTTCATCCTCGCTTGCTAGTAGCTTAATTCCACAGTGCACACCTGCGGCATGCTCTTTAACACTGCAAATTTCACCTTCAAAATCTTTATCACTGCTATTAAGTACGACAGTGCATTGCATATCTTTAATACTTTCAACTTGCTGATCGCCTCTAATATCAAACATTACACCAGTGAGTGAAATGTCTTTAATAAGGCCTTCAAGTACCCTATCGTCACTTAGCTTTAGCTTTGCAGGTAATAAGGTAGGTATGCGTGTTTGTGAGCGTAGCGCAAATAACTGCACTTGCTTTGGAAAGTTTATAAACACGAGTTTAGCGGGATGAGAGGCTACCGACATAATTTGCTGGCGAAACGCAATAACTTGCCCACCACTACCTTCAATAAGCGCTCTTACAACAACCATTACGCCATCACGTAAATAGTCACTCGCCGCAGGTAAACGCTTTGCATTGGGATAATTTAAAATAATAAACTGTTTATCGAGTAAACCAACTAATTCAGTTTTAACACGCTTACTGCTTGTAGGTGTTAATATTTCTAGGTCGACTAAGCTGCCTACACTTATATGCTTTAGCTTTTCTAAATTTGTTGGCATATCCCTTTCCCAATAGTTCGTAATTTAAAACTTAAGCCGCTCGTTTATCCACGCCAAAAAGTAGGCGTAAATAACACTAATAAAGTAAATATTTCTAGGCGACCAAACACCATTGCAATGGTAAGCAACCATTTAGCACCATCGGTTATAGCGCCATAATGCGACGCTACATCCCCCAGACCTGGACCTAAGTTATTTAAACAAGCCGCAGTGGCTGAGAACGCAGTTATGTTATCCATACCCGTGCCCATAAGCGCTAACATAATAATAATAAACACCAACGCATAGGCAGAGAAAAATCCCCACACGGCTTCTACTACTTTGTCTGGCAACGCCTTACGACCCAGCTTGATTGAATATATAGCCCGTGGGTGCACCAAACGATTAAGCTCACGCACACCCTGCAAGTAAAGTAAGAACACGCGCACTACTTTCATGCCACCACCGGTAGAGCCTGCACAGCCACCAATAAAACTCGAAAATATAAGTAAAATAGGTAAAAACAAAGGCCATGTTGAAAAGTTATCAGTAGCAAAGCCTGCTGTTGTACTCATAGAAATAGCCTGAAATAACGCCTGATCGAGGGTTTCATCGCCATTGGCAAATATTTCGTTAGAGGAAAGCACGGTAAAACAAATAACCACCAGCGCTAACTGAATACACAAAAACACCTTAAACTCAGGGTCTCGAATATAAACTTGTATGTTACGACTGGCTACTGCAGCGTAATGCAGGGAGAAGTTAACAGCAGCAATAATTAAAAAGAACACACAAATAAAGTTAATTACAGGGCTGTCAAAGTGCCCCATAGAAGCATCGTAAGTAGAAAAACCACCTATCGCTACCGTTGAGAATGCATGACATATCGCATCAAACCACTCCATCCCGGCTGCCCAATAAGCCAGCATACAAGCAATAGTCAGTGACACATAAATATACCAAAGGTGCTTTGCTGTATCGGCAATTCGCGGGGTCATTTTGGAATCTTTTACAGGCCCAGGTATTTCAGCGCGATATAACTGCATACCACCAACACCTAGCATGGGGAGTATAGCGACAGCGAGTACGATTATACCCATACCGCCAAACCACTGGAGTTGCTGGCGATAAAACAACACCGACTTGGGTAAGTACTCAATACCGGTAAGTACTGTAGCGCCTGTGGTTGTTAAGCCAGAGAATGCTTCAAACACCGCATCGGCGAGCGATAAATTAGGTTCTTGTAAAAATATAAGCGGCAAGGACGCAAACGCCCCAAGTACCAGCCAAAACAAAACAACAATTAAAAAGCCTTCACGTGCTTTTAAGTCACCGTTTTCATGGCGGTTTGGGTAATAAGCCATCATGCCAATAACAACACTAAAGATAAATGCTAAAACAAAAGGAACACCACCACCGTCTTTATATATTAAAGACACCAGTGCCGGAGGCACCATGGTAATACTAAACAGCGCAACAAGTTGGCCAAGAATTTTTATGATGGTACGAAATTGCATTTAGCTTGTCGCTTTTATTATTAGTAAATTCAGGCTGAGTAGTATCAACCAAATTAAATCGGGTCAGTATGCATTACATGCAATTTGTGTAGGTTATTACTCTTTAATAGTTAACTCAACTGCGCCGTGACTTAAATCAAAAATATCTTTGATTGCTTGCTGAGCTTCGCGGCTATCTATTGTAATCACCCATTCAATATTAGCAGTAAATTGCTTATCAATATTAAGCACTTGATACTTTGTTTTTAATAACTGCTCAATCGCACCTTGCATGCTGTACCCGCTACTCCCTGTAATTTCAACACTGGGAACTTTAAGTACCGTTTGCAATTTTACTAATGCATTATTTAATGAGCCACCATAAGCACGTACTAATCCGCCCGTGCCTAATTTTATTCCGCCAAAGTAACGTGTGACTACAGCTGTGATTTCGCCAAGGCCTGAACCCACCAGCACATTTAACATAGGTTTTCCTGCAGTGCCATTTGGTTCACCATCGTCCGAAAAACCATAAACATGGCTGCCACCGGGGTTGCCTGCCACATATGCCCAGCAGTTATGACGCGCATCGCTATACTTTTCTTCAATGCTTTTAATAAATGCTTTAGCTGAATTTAAATCGGGGGTATGTGCAATGTGAACTATAAACGTACTTTTTTTAATTTCTTCTTGATGAAAAACGTCAGCAGCGGGATATTTATATTCAGGCATATTTTAAACTTGTAAAAAGGGGGCCAAAAGGCCCCTTTAAATAATGTACGTATTTTAACGTGTATAAACTAATTAGTGTTAACTAGAATTAATCGAGCGCTAAATCTCGTGTCATATTCTCTAAGCTATCTTCGTGAACAATAATGTTGTCTTCAATACGAATACCGCCAAATGGTTTAAATGACTCAATCTTTTCCCAATTAATAAACTGCTTATTATCGGTTTGCGCTAAATCACCAAGCAGTGAATCAATAAAATATAAGCCTGGCTCAATGGTAAACACTTGGTTTTTTTCAATCAGGCGAGTACAACGCAAGAACGGATGCCCTTCAGGCGATGGCTGATGTGTGCCCTTTTCGTCACTCATAAAACCACCCATATCATGCACTTGTAAACCTAGGTGATGCCCTAGTCCATGCGGGAAGAAAGTAGAGGTAATTTTACGCTCAACAATTTCCTCAGCGGGTAGGTTAACAATTTTAAAGTCACTGAGTATTTGTGCAATACGGTTATGGCATTCAACGTGTAAATCACCATAAAGCATACCCGGCTTTAAACCTTTACCTAACTCGATTTGTTGAACCGTCATCGCTTGTACAAGCTCAGCAAACTCACCCTGCTTTTTAAAATCATACGTACGAGTAATATCAGCGGCATAACCATTAAAGTTTGCACCGGCATCAATTAAAAATGAGTTATGAGTGTGTGGCGCTTTTGGATCAAAGTGCGTGTAGTGCAAAATAGCGCAGTTTTCGTTAAGCGCAACAATATTGCCATATGGCATTTCATTTTCGCTTTGACGTGTTGCCATTAAGTACGCTTGCTGAATATCGAACTCGCTACCACCATTAAAGAATGTGTCGCGAGCAGCTTTATGCCCATCTACTGCAATGCGGTTAGCGTTGCGTAAACATTCAAGTTCGTACTGCGTTTTATAAGCGCGGTGGTAATGAAAATAGTTAAGTACAGGCTCAGGGTTCATAATACTAAAACCAAGTGCTTGCGCTACTTCAATATATTCGCCCATGTAAGCATATTTAGCTTTATCGTATGGTAATAACTTTTCTACTTGATCAGGCTGAAGTAGTAGCTCTATATCAAAGTACTCAGCCCAAAAGTCACGAGGCTCATCTGGCACTTTATGCCAAAAATCAACTGGTCGATAAAATATTAGTTTTGGTTTGTCGCTGCCATTTACCACAATCCAGCAATGAGGATTATCAATAACCGGTAACCACGCTTTAAACTGTGGATTAACTTTAAATGGATAATACATATCATCTAAAAACTGGCGCTTAGCTTGGCCTGAATGAATTACTAATCCTTCTAACCCTTCGCTATTACAAATTGTACGAGTACGCTGTTGCAGTGTTGCAATATGTTCGGCGTATAAAACGGCTAATTTATCCATTGTTAATCCATCTGTTAAATTTAACTTGCTCTGAGTCTACCACTTAAACACTAAGCGCTCAAAAAAGGGGGATATTTAACACGTAAACATCCCCCTTATTAATACCTATACCTATCGTGTTAAGTTATTGGTCGATTGGTATCATATATTCAACCGCCCATTTTCATTTCGAGTAGCGGCGCTAATACATTACCTTCTCGGCCCATTCTTGTATGGTAAACCTGCCTGTACGCAAATACATTTTTTACGTAATCGCGGGTTTCGCGATACGGAATAAGCTCTACCCATAACTCAGCCGGAATAGCGTCATCAGGTAACCAACGCTTTATACGGTGATAACCCGCATTATAAGAAGCTGTTGCCAGCACCTCATTGCCATGGTTTTTCTTTTTTAAGTACTGTAAGTAACTAGTACCTAACCTAATATTTGTTTTAGGTTGATATAAACGACTACTTGTCACACTGCCTTTATTTACATACTCAGCAGTACTAGGTAATAACTGCATTAAACCACGCGCATTAGCATGCGAGCGTGCATCTGGCGCAAAAGAGCTTTCGCGCCTTGCAATAGCAATACTCCAGGCAACATCTATCTTGCTACGTTTACTGTAGCGCTCAAAAACATCTTGAAACGCAAACGGAAAACGTTGCTCTACGTTATCCCATGCTTTAATTTTTGCTAAAGTAAAAATAGTACTGTCGTGCCAACCTAAATCGGTAGATAGTTGTGATGCTGCTAGCTTTTCTTCATCGCTAGACGTACCCGTTAAATAATTCCACTCACGGCGCGCCGACGTAAAGCGCTCAATATCATAAAGTGCTTTTGCACGCTTAAAGCCAGGTGCATTACTTACTTTATCTACAAGCACCTTATCGACTGCTAAAGGTTGATTATTTAAATCAACGGGCAACCCTAAACGTGCTGCTGCTAAAAAGCCGTAATAATCACGATTAGCCGCTACTTTTTTCCAAATATCGTCTGCTTTTTGTTGCTCGCCACGTTTAGCATAGCTATAAGCTAACCAATATTGCTGGCCAAGGCTTAAATCCTCTTTACCTGTAAAAAACGCAGCAATCCCTTCCCAATCTTGGGTTTTGAGCATATTGCCCAGTTGCCATTGAGTAAGCTTGCTGTCTAATCGCTCTTTCGGCACTTTATTTAGCCAAAAGCTCGCTTGCTTATGCCCGCTTGAAGCAAGTGACAACGCAAAGGTGTAATACACGTCAGCTTTATCTTCATCACTATACTTAAATATTTTTTCTAGTTTTTCCCATGCTTTTAAAGCAAGCTCTTTATCGCGCCAAACCAAGCGTTTAACACCATAAATTGCTATTTGGCCTTCTTTAGCCGACTTATTTTTATATCGATATAATCCAGCTGCCGTGCTTGGATCTTTTCGCACTTTTAAGTATAAATCAGCTAAGTAACGATCCTTACTTGGCAATAAAGTTTTTAAGTAAGGTAATAAGCTTTGCGTCCCGCCTTGTGCAGCAAGTGTTACACGCTTCCAAACAGTTTCTTCTTTCATGTAGCCTTTTTTACGCCACGTAGAAAACAAACTATCACAGCCATTAGGTTGCGATTTACCAACGGCCCATAAGTCGGTCACCTGATTTAGAATCGCCTTTTCAGGCGCGCCCAAGTCGAGCTGAAAATCTAAATAAGTACAGGTAAGCCCAGTATTAGAAGTTTCACGGTAGTTGCGTATATACGCCGCTTTTTCATTGTTCTCTTTTAAATACTCCAACCACGCTTTGCGCACAGGCCACTCAAGCGGTGTATGCTGATATATATTTAAATAGTCTTCTATCTCTGCCTGATGCTTAATACTCGGGTGACGTTGCCAATATGTTTTTTCAACATACGGTTTTAACGGATGATTTAGGTTACTAACCGCTTGTTTAAAGTCTTGGTAACTTCCGTACCTTACTTTTTTTTCGGCATCTAAAAAGGCATCGTTATCGATACTTGCCTCGGCAGAGTGAAGAGGGAAAATGAATGCAGCTGCCGCAACACTTAGTAAATATTTTTTCATAATGTCCTTTAATAAAAATTAAAGTAGTGAATAAAAACTTTTCAACCACCTTAGCACCAAACCAGCTATATTTTAACCAGTCGATTGTAACCGAGTTAAATTTTTCGTTGCATTTTTAATTTAAAGCAAGCACACTGATTGAAATGCAAACTCATCGTACCAGTCTTAGTTCGTCAACTAGGGAGAATAATAATGTTATATAAAAGCGATTCCTTTGAAGTTAGCTTCCTAAAGGAAAACATCGCCGAGTTTAAGTTTTGTGTTGCAGGTTCTGTAAACACATTATCTCAAAAAACTCTTTCAGATTGCGCAGCAGCATTAAAAGAATTAGCTGCCAATACTGATATCAAAGGCATGATTTTTACCAGTGATAAAGACCACTTTATTATTGGTGCCGATATCTTCGAATTTTTACCTACATTTACTAAACCTGAAGAAGAATTAGTAGTGTGGATCAAAAACGCAACCGACGTTTTTGATGCAATCGAAGATTTACCATTCCCAACTCTAAGCGCTATAAACGGTATGGCACTTGGCGGTGGTTGTGAGTGGGCACTTGCTACCGATTATCGTGTGGCAAGCGAAACAGCTAAAATGGGCCTACCAGAAGTTAAACTTGGCATAATACCTGGTTTTGGTGGCACAGTGCGCTTACCACGTATCATTGGCGCCGATAACGCGATGATGTGGATTACCTCAGGCGCAGAAAACCGCGCAGCAGATGCCCTTAAAGTAGGCGCGTTTGACGCGGTAGTTAGTGCTGACAAACTTTTAGAGTCAAGTGTATCAACACTTGAGCTAGCGATTTCTGGCAAGCTAGATTGGCAAGCAAAACGTAACGTAAAACTACAGCCACTTAAATTAAACCGTGTTGAGCAAGGCATGAGCTTTGCTATGGCAGAAGGTATGGTAATGGGTAAAACCAAAGGCCACTATCCTGCACCGGTTATGGCTGTACGTACTATTAAAGCAGCGGCAAACTGTACTCGCGATGAAGCGATGGCAATCGAAAACGCTAACTTTGCTAAATTAGCACGTACACCTGAAGCAGCTGCACAGACAGGTATATTCCTAGCTGACCAATACATTAAAGGTAAAGCACGTAAATTTGCTAAACAAAGCGATGTAGAAATTAAACAAGCCGCTGTATTAGGTGCTGGTATTATGGGTGGCGGTATTGCATACCAGTCTGCTTATAAAGGCACACCTATTATAATGAAAGACATCCAACAAGATGCGCTTGATTTAGGTATGGGTGAAGCGTCTAAGTTATTAGGTGCAAAAGTTAAGCGTGGCCACATGCCAATGGAAAAAATGTTGGCAACACTTAGCAAAATTAAGCCAACACTTAACGCGTCAGACCTACAAAGTGCCAACATTATTGTTGAAGCCGTTGTAGAAAACCCTAAAGTTAAGCAAGCAGTACTCGCTGATCTTGAAAAGACCATGCCAGAAGGCACGGTACTTACTTCAAACACATCAACTATTTGTATTGATTTACTAGCACAAGCGCTAGATAAGCCAGAAAACTTCTGTGGTATGCACTTTTTCAACCCTGTGCCAAAAATGCCATTAGTAGAAATTATCCGTGGCGCAAAAACCTCAGATAAAACAATTAATGCAGTAGTTGATTACGCACTTAAATTAGGTAAATCGCCAATTGTTGTTAACGATTGCCCAGGCTTTTTTGTAAACCGTGTTTTATTCCCTTACTTTGCAGGTTTTAGCAAATTAGTGGTTGAAGGCGCTAACTTTGCAAAAGTAGATAAAGTAATGGAAAACGTATTTGGCTGGCCTATGGGTCCGGCTTACTTACTTGATGTTGTAGGTATTGATACAGCATTCCATTGTACTGGCGTAATGGCTGACGGTTTCCCTGAGCGTATGGCGCGTGCTGATAAAGACCCAGTGACTATTTTTGCCAACGAAAAACGTTTTGGTCAAAAGAACAAAGCCGGTTTTTACAAATACGAAACAGATCGTCGCGGTCGTCTTAAAAAGTCTCATGACGAGACAGCAGTTGAGCTACTAAGCCCAATTACAGACGCACCAAAAGAATTTGATAAACAAGAAATCATCGACCGTTGTATGATTCCAATGATTAACGAAGTGCTACTGTGTTTGCAAGAAGGCATTGTTGCCTCTCCGCAAGAAGCAGATATGGCATTAGTTTACGGTGTTGGTTTCCCTCCATTTAGAGGCGGCGCGTTCCGTTACTTAGATCAAACTGGTTTAGCTAACTTTGTTGCAGCAGCAGACAAATACGCTCACCTAGGTGCGATTTACCAAGTATCTGAGCAAACTCGCAAGTGGGCCGAAGAAGGTCGTGTTTTCTATAAGGTGGAAGGTTAATATCATGAATAATCCAGTAATTGTAGATTGTATCCGCACACCAATGGGTCGCTCTAAAAGTGGTGTATTCAAACATAAACGTGCTGAAGACTTAAGCGCACATTTAATGAAAGGCTTACTAGATCGCAACCCAGCAGTTGATCCAGCATCAATTGACGATATTTATTGGGGTTGTGTACAGCAAACATTAGAGCAAGGCTTTAACGTAGCACGTAACGCAGCACTACTTGCCGGTATTCCACACAGCGTACCTGCTGTAACGGTTAACCGTTTATGTGGATCGTCAATGCAAGCATTGCATGACGCTGCACGCGCAATAATGACAGGCGCTGGCGACACTTACCTAATTGGTGGTGTTGAGCACATGGGTCACGTACCTATGACTCACGGCAACGACTTTCACCCAGGCCTTGCAACAACGATTGCACAAGCATCTGGCTCAATGGGTTTAACAGCAGAATACCTTGCAACACTTCATGGCATTAGCCGTGAGCAACAAGATGAATTTGCTTATCGCTCACATCAACGTGCACAAGCTGCAACTGTTGAAGGCCGTTTCCGTCGCGAAATTTTAGCAATGGAAGGTCACGCAGCAGATGGTTCTCTTATATTAGTTGAAGACGACGAAGTAATTCGCCCAGAAACAACAGTAGAAGGTCTATCAAAGCTTCGCCCTGTATTTAATCCTGCATCAGGTACGGTAACAGCCGGTACGTCTTCTGCACTTTCTGACGGCGCATCTGCAATGTTAGTAATGAGCGAAGAAAAAGCAAAAGAACTTGGCTTACCAATTCGTGCGCGTATTAAAGCAATGGCAGTCGCTGGTTGCGATCCATCAATTATGGGTTACGGCCCAGTACCAGCAAGTAAAAAAGCACTTGCTCAAGCCGGTATTACAATTGATGACCTAGGCGTAGTAGAACTTAACGAAGCCTTTGCAGCACAATCATTACCTGTAATGAAAGATTTAGGGTTAATGGATGTTGTTGACGAAAAAGTGAATTTAAATGGCGGCGCAATCGCACTTGGTCACCCTCTGGGTTGTTCGGGTTCGCGTATTAGCACATCGCTTATTCACTTAATGGAAGACAAAAATGTACGATACGGTTTAGCAACTATGTGTATTGGTTTAGGCCAAGGCATTGCCACTGTATTTGAACGTGTTCAAGACTAATTAGTTTTAAACATGTAAAACCATCTTGGTGATTAAAAAGGCGGACTGATTTTATTCAGTTCGCCTTTTTTATTAGCTTTAATTAAGTGAAAACGACCCTTTATCAAACAAGCATGTAACAGCGTAATTATGTGATCGGGCGTATTATTAAATAAAGTCTTTTGCAGCAATAAAGTTTCAAATAATATGGGCATATTAAGATAAGTAAAATAGTTAAATTACACTTAAAATTGCGTTAAACTCCCAAACTTATTAATTGCTATACCTAAGCACTCGCGTACACAGCAATCACTTTAATTAAACAGGCCAATTTATTATGAGCTTTGATAATCCCGATCACCAATTAGATGCCATAGGTCTTCGCTGTCCAGAGCCAGTAATGATGGTACGTGCTGCTATTCGTAAAATGAGTGATGGTGAAACGTTATTAATAACCGCAGATGACCCATCAACCACTCGCGACATTCCGAGTTTTTGTACGTTTATGGATCACACGCTGGTGGCTAAAGATGCAGAAGAAGCACCGTATAGGTATGTGGTAAAGAAAGGTTTGGATTAATCTTTTTGAGAATTTTCCATTGTATTTATAATTAAATTTAAACTTTCGATTAATTGGTTTAAAAAACCAATTTTTAAACCACATTTCTGCTGCGTGTATTCAAAAAGCCCTTTTTTTATATTTACTAGAAAACTTAGCTCTTCAATAAGACTACTATTATTAAAGTTTACTTTATATCTATCCTCTACAAAATTTCTAAATAAGTTTACTTGTTGTATTGACCAGTGTTCTGTTAATGCTTGGACAAACTTATTCGAATTCTGAAATAAAGAGAAAAGGCTCGCTGCTCGATATTCCTTGTAAACCCTTGAATCTAAATCACTTGTCCAACCTTTAAGAATTTCACCTTCTAGATATTTTATTTTTTCTCCTTGCTTAACTTCTTTTAATTCATCCAGAACACTTTCAAATTTTTGATTTAATTCCTCGCTATAAAATTGCCCTGTTCTATAACCTCTTCTTCCACTCATTGGTGCCGAAGTATCAAAAACATTTGGCAGATAGTTTTTCAAGATGCTTTCTACTAGAGAGCTTTCAGTTGTAGGTATCCATGCGAGCTCTTCTATAAACTTATATTTATCTAGCTCACATATAACGTCTACAGCATAAAACCAACGTAATAATTCTGGGTTTTCTTCATTAGTGATAATACTTTCTAATGACTGCAGGTATTCATATATTTGAGCTTCATCTATTTCGGTTAAAACTTTTGCCCCTCTAGATAAAAGTAGATCGAAAGTTAGTACTTTTACTGGATAATAACTTTTTAAGACGTCTTCAAACTCAAGTGACTTACTTGAAACTATATGGTCAACCAAAATTGTGGATTCGATTTCAGGTAGATTGGGCTGACTCTCAGTTACCATATCCCTAGCTTGGGACTTTATTTTATCAATATCAAAACCTATATCCATTTGCATATAGTAAATACTTACCACATCCTTAAACAAAGACTTTCGGCCTTTTATAACATCAAGATTATTGGTTGAGTTATCTTTCTCTACTTCCTCAATTAAAGACAAATATTTACTTTTTGCTCGTTTTAATATTCTTATATTTCTTAGCTCTAATTTATTAAGTACCTCAACCCCGTAAGTTGCAATATCCGCTATATTTTCTTTCACGATCTGAAAAAAATCATCTTCATTAATTTTAAACTCAACTGTACCAGAAAAATTTTTTTCAATTAAAGTATGTGTATTTTCAAACTTCAGCTCATTTACGTTTGTTGCGAAAATAAATTTTAACTTATCATTCTTTTGAGAAAGGCTTTGACAGATCCCCATTATTTCCTTTGCTAGGTTGGGTTTAACAATCCTTTCAACATCATCAAGTACAATTATTCTATTCTTAATAGATGAAATAGCCTTTGCAACTGCAGCACCTTTAAAGCCAGAAACTAAACCTGAGATTAAACCTTTGTTTTCCTGATTAAAGTTCCCTAGTACATTTTGTAATCCATCTAGAAAAGAACTTGAATCTTCTGCCTTAATATTCTTATTAAAAAAGAATTTCGAAATTAAATTAGAATAAAAATCATCTATCGAGCCTAAGCCATTTAAAGATAAATAAAGGTATTCGTCATCGGTTAATAAATTATTCTCTATCCAGAATGTCTTACCTGATCCCCATGCACCATTTAGTAATACCATTTTAGGCATCGAATCATCTTTCAATAAGTACTCTATTTTATCTTTCATACAACGTCCTTGTCACAAATCCATTAATTCACTCGATCAGCTTTAAAAATACAGCTATCACTTCTTCGTTATCGTCACTTGTGGCTTGTCGTAGTCACTGTAATCAATACTTACTATGTATGTGCCTTTGATTGCTGGTGTGAAACTAAAGTAGTTATAAATAGTATTACAGTCTGCGATAGCTGGCTGGCCGAGTGTTAGGCTTTGTCCTGCTGGTTGTGCATCGCTGTAACCACAGTTGTAGCCTTCACTAAAATCGGCATCGGCTATTTTAAATTCGTACACTTTACCAGGCGTACTAAATTTAACTTGCGCTTGATAAAGCGCGGGTCCAACTGGCGCAAACTGATACTGGGGTTCTGCATCCCACAGTGTAAAGTCGCCACGTAAGTAAATTGTGCGGTCAAGCTCTTGCTGTGGCAATACATCGTTAATCGAAATTTGGCTTGTACAGGCAGTAAGTAAACCAGCAATTGCTAAAGTTAAAATTCGTTTCATAGAAATCATCAATGGGGTTTCCTTTGCATACAGTGAAAACTAAAAAGCCAGCAAAACGCTGGCTTTTAAAATTGCTAATCGGTGTTATTTTTGTAAAACAGAAATATCTGCAATACCTAAAAACAATCCGCTTAACTGGCTTAGCAGCGCAAGACGATTTTGCTTAACAGCTTCATCGTCGGCCATAACCATTACGTTGTCAAAAAAGTTATCAACACTTTCGCGAATACCTGCCAATTGGCTTAATGCTTCTTGGTAGTTTCCATCTGCGTAAAGTGGTGCAAGGTCAGTGGCAAATTTTGCTACTTGTGATGCTAATACTTTTTCAGCGTCGTCGCTTAATAAGCTCTCATCAACACTACCTTGGCTGGTAATGTCGTTTTTAGCCAGAATATTACCTACACGCTTATTAGCTGCTGCAAGCGCTTCTGCTGCGTCTAATGTACGGAAGTGGCTTACGGCTTTAACACGGCGATCAAAATCAACAGGTTTAGTCGGACGACGTGCAAGCACTGCTTGAATTACGTCTACTTCAATACCTTCGTCTTGATACCAAGCACGGAAGCGCCCTAGCATAAATTCAAATACGTCAGTTGATACATTTAAGTTAGTTAACTTGTCGCCAAACAATGTTTGCGATTTAGCTACTAGGTCTAAAATATCAAGTGGTAGTTCTTTTTCTACCATAATGCGAAGTGCACCAATAGCAGCACGACGAAGAGCAAATGGGTCTTTGTCACCTTTAGGTGCCTGGCCTATACCAAAAATACCCACCAGCGTATCAAACTTATCAGCAATAGCTACTGCACAGCTAATTAAGTTTGTAGGTAAGTTGTCGCCTGCAAAGCGTGGCATGTACTGCTCGTTTTGCGCTACGGCTACATCTTCGGCTTCACCATCGTGGCGAGCGTAATGCATTCCCATTACACCTTGCACGTCGGTAAATTCCATTACCATTTCAGTCATTAGGTCAGTTTTACTTAATAAGCCTGCACGCTGTGCTAGGTCTTTATCAGCACCTAATTGCTCAGCAATGTAACCCGCAAGTTCACTAATACGCTGAGACTTATCTTTAAGCGTACCAAGTTGCTTTTGGAACAATACGCTATCAAGCGATTCTAATCGGCTTTCTAGAGTTTTCTTTTTATCTGTTTCAAAGAAGAACTGTGCATCGGCTAAACGCGGGCGCACTACTTTTTCGTTACCAGAAATAACCACACTTGGATCTTTACTTTCTATGTTAGATACAAACAAAAATTTATTTAAAAGTTTGCCGTTTTGATCTAATAACGGGAAGTATTTTTGATCGTCTTTCATGGTATAGATTAACGCTTCGGCTGGCACATCTAAAAATGCTTCTTCAAATGTTGCCGTTAAAGTAACTGGCCACTCTACAAGTGATGTTACTTCTTCTAGTAAATCTTCATCCATAGCAACAATAGCGTTAACTGCTTTTGCAGCTTCTTCTATTTGTGTACGAATTTGCGCTTTACGTTGTTCGTAATCAGCAATAACGTAGGCAGATTTAAGTACGTCAAAAACGTCATCTGCATGGTTTATACTAATTTTTTCTGGGTGGTGAAAACGATGACCCTGAAGCTGGTTAGTTATTTTCTTACCAAGGATCTCACCTTCAAGTAACTCATCACCAAACAAAATAGTTACCGTATGCACAGGACGAATAAATTGTGTTTTATTCGCGCCCCAACGCATTGGTTTAGGAATTGGTAATTTAGCCAACGCTTTAGTAATTGCACCTGTCATTAGCGTTTTAGTTTCTTGCCCTGCTACTTTAGCAATGTGCAATAACCATGCGCCTTTGTCTGTTTCGAGTGTTTGTGCATCTTTTACTTCAATACCACAACCACGTGCCCAACCCATAGCTGCTTTTGTTGGGTTACCGTCACCGTCAAATGCGGCTTTAGTTGCTGGACCGCGTTTTTCAACTTCTTTGTCTTGTTGCTTAGCTTCAAGCGCTTTTACTTGTAAACCTAAACGACGAGGCGATGCATACCAGCTTACGCCTTGATGTGCTAACTCTAGTGTTTCTAGCTCTGCAGTTAAGTTTGCAGCAAAAGCTTCTGCTAATTTACGCAGCGCTTTTGGTGGCAACTCTTCTGTGCCAATTTCTACTAATAAATTTTGTGCTGACGACATACTTACTTATCCTTACACAGCGGGAAACCAAGTGCTTCGCGTTTGTCATAGTAACTTTGTGCACACGCTTTTGATAACGCACGAACGCGTAAAATATAACGTTGACGTTCGGTTACCGAAATTGCGTGGCGTGCGTCTAGTAAGTTAAATGCGTGCGATGCTTTCATTACTTGCTCGTAAGCCGGTAGTGGTAAGTTTGCTTCAATTAACTTTTGGCTCTCTGCTTCACATTTATCAAACTGAGCAAATAAGTCTTCTACGTTTGCGTGTTCAAAATTGTAAGTAGACTGCTCTACTTCATTTTGATGGAACACGTCGCCGTAGGTTACGCGCCCTAGTGGACCGTCTGCCCATACTAAGTCGTAAATACTATCTACGCCTTGAATGTACATTGCTAAACGCTCTAGGCCGTAAGTGATCTCACCCGTTACTGGTGAACACTCAATACCACCAACTTGTTGGAAGTAGGTAAACTGCGTTACTTCCATGCCGTTTAACCAAATTTCCCAACCTAGGCCCCACGCACCTAACGTAGGTGATTCCCAGTTGTCTTCTACAAAGCGAACTTCGTGAGTTAGTGTATCGATACCCATAGCCGCTAAAGAGCCTAAATAAAGCTCTTGGATGTTATCTGGCGATGGCTTTAAAACTACCTGAAATTGGTAGTAGTGTTGTAAGCGATTTGGATTTTCACCGTAGCGACCATCGGTAGGACGACGACACGGTTGCACGTATGCACTCGCCATTGGCTCTGGACCAATAGACTTTAAAAAAGTTTGCGGGTGAAATGTCCCTGCGCCCACTTCCATATCAAGTGGTTGAATAATGACACAGCCTTGCTGCGCCCAATAATCCTGTAAAGCCAGGATCAAACCTTGAAAGGTTTTTACGTCATATTTTTGCATATTTGGCTTTTTACTATCTAAGAAGTAGCGTGAAAATTACCCTTAGTATACCGTGTGTACACTCAGGTTTTAAGCAGTTTGTGTAATTGAAGAAAATAAAAAAGGAGCCATTAGGCTCCTTTTTCTATGTAAGCAATATTTTTTACACGTCTAAGTTAACTACACGTAGTGCGTTCTTTTCAATAAACTCACGACGAGGCTCTACTTGGTCACCCATTAAGGTCGCAAATAATTGATCCGCGCCAACAGCATCTTCGATCGTTACTTGTAACATACGGCGAGCACTAGGATCCATTGTGGTCTCCCAAAGCTGGCTTGGGTTCATTTCGCCCAGTCCTTTATAGCGTTGAATATAGATCCCGCGCTTCGATTCTGTGATCAACCATTCCAAAGCATCCACAAAGTTATCAACAGGTTTTGTTTTCTCACCACGTTGAATATATGCACCTTCGCTAAGGATGTTTGCGATGTTAGTACCAGTCACAGCAATGCGTTGGTAGTCACGTGACGCAATAAAGTCATAATGAAGTACGTGTGCTTTATCTACACCGTGCTGACGAATATTCACAACCGGGTAATACATATTACGCTCAGCATCATGCTCTGTACCAGCATGGAAAATAGTCGCATCTTCATCACGTGCAATCAGGTCGTCAACCAACACTTTAGTCCAAGCAATTACTTTAGCTTCATCTGAAAGGTCATCAGTTTTCAATTCTGTTTGATAAATTAAGCGTTCCATTACCGTGTTAGGGTATTTACGCTTTAAACGCTCAATTACTTTAACTGTGTTTTGATAATCGTGAACGATTTCTTCTAGTGCCTCACCTTCAAGAGCTGGTGCATCTGTACTTGCATACAACGCTGCACCATTAAGAGCAAGCGATGTTAGGTATTCAACTAATGCAGGGTCATCTTTAATATAACGCTCTTGCTTACCTTTTTTCACTTTATAAAGTGGTGGTTGAGCAATGTAAATATAGCCGCGTTCTACAATTTCAGGCATTTGGCGATAGAAGAATGTTAATAGTAACGTACGAATGTGAGAACCATCCACGTCCGCATCGGTCATGATGATGATACGGTGGTAACGTAATTTCTCAGGGTTATATTCGTCACGACCAATACCACACCCTAATGCAGTAATTAGTGTTGCTACTTCTTGTGAAGATAACATTTTATCAAAACGTGCTTTTTCTACGTTTAAGATTTTACCTTTAAGCGGAAGAATAGCTTGGTTTTTACGGTTACGTCCCTGCTTGGCTGATCCGCCAGCAGAGTCCCCTTCCACTATATATAGTTCAGATTGGGCAGGATCTTTTTCTTGGCAATCAGCTAGCTTACCAGGTAAGCCTGCTAAGTCCATTGCACCTTTACGACGTGTCATTTCACGGGCTTTACGCGCCGCTTCACGAGCACGTGAGGCATCAATAATCTTACCTACAACAATTTTGGCATCAGTTGGGTTTTCTAATAAAAACTCAGTGAATTTTTCAGCCATTGCTTGTTCAACTGCAGACTTAACTTCACTTGAAACAAGCTTGTCTTTAGTTTGCGATGAGAACTTAGGATCAGGAACTTTAACACTAACAACAGCCGTTAAGCCTTCACGGGCATCATCACCGGTAGCATTGCTGGTTGTTTTAGCTTTTTTGTTAAAGCCTTCTTTTTCCATGTAGTTATTAAGTGTACGTGTTAGCGCTGATCTAAAACCGGCTAAGTGAGTACCACCATCACGTTGTGGAATATTATTTGTGAAACAGTAAATGTTTTCTTGGTATGCATCATTCCACTGCATTGATACTTCAACGCTAATACCATCTTCTTCACGTTCGTGAGTAAAATGGAATACACCTTTATGTATAGGTGTTTTATTACGGTTTAAGTATTCAACGAAAGCTTGAATACCGCCTTCGTATTTAAAGTGGTCAGATTTATTTTCTTCACGTTCATCATTTAAAATGATGCTCACACCTGAATTTAGGAATGAAAGCTCGCGTAAACGCTTAGCTAAAATTTCGTAATGAAAATCTAAGTTTGTGAATGTTTCACCACTTGGCCAAAAACGCAGTTCTGTTCCAGTCGTGTCCGATTCACCAATAACAGCTAAAGGTGCATCTGGAACACCCATAGTGTAAAACTGCTCATGAAGTTTACCTTCACGGCGAACTGTAAGTTTTAGCTTTTCTGAAAGTGCATTTACAACAGAAACACCAACACCGTGTAAGCCACCTGATACTTTATAAGAGTTATCATCAAACTTACCACCAGCATGAAGTACCGTCATAATAACTTCGGCTGCTGATACGCCTTCTTCTTCATGGATAGAAGTTGGAATACCACGACCGTTATCTCGTACTGAGACAGAACCGTCTAAGTGAATCGTTACATAAATATCATCACAATGACCTGCTAAGGCTTCATCGATCGAGTTATCAACGACCTCAAACACCATGTGGTGTAAGCCTGTGCCATCATCGGTGTCCCCAATATACATTCCAGGACGCTTTCTTACTGCGTCTAATCCTTTAAGTACTTTAATACTCGACGAGTCATAATTCTCAGACATGGTTAATCCCACTTATCTTGTTATTAGGTTGCCATGTTTCACGTGGAACATTTGTAGTTCTCGTTGCATGGGTTCCACCACAGCAGAAATACTTTCAGACAAAATTGAAGAGATAAAAATTTGAGAACTGCAGTGAGCAAGTAATTGTCCCACTTTCTCTTTTGTATCTTCGCCTAACTCTGAAGGTAGATCATCTATTAGCAATATAGATTGCTTATCTGTCTCTGACTCAATTAAGCTATTTTGCGTAACTTTTAACGCATATAATAGTAACTTCAATTGACCGCGTGAGAATGTATTCTCCACGCTGTTGCCAGCGACACTAAAACTAAAATCGGCCTTATGAGGGCCTTTACTTGTAAACCCTTGGCGAGCATCTCGCTCAAAGTTTTGCTCTAACGCATCTGCAAGAGATTCGGTCTCTTTCCAACCTGCGTTAAAGGTCATTTCTAAATCACGTACAAGCGTTAATTCTGCACACATTTTATCAAAAAACTGCTGCTTAAACCTACTTATATACGCCAATCTTAATTTATTTATTTCTTCAGCCAGTCTAACAAATTCTTTGTCCCAAAACTTAATTTGGTCAAAATAATTCTTGGGCTTAGTTTTTAACAATGCATTACGTTGTTTAAGTACTTTATTGAACGATTGCCATAAAAAAAAGAACTCATGTTCCACGTGGAACAAACCTAAATCTAAAAACTTTCTGCGCTCTTTAGGCCCACCGAAAAATAAAGAATAGCTCTCTGGTGTAATAATTTGCACTGGCATGAGTTGAGCTAGTTCGGATATTTTACGGCTCGCCTTACCTTGAATTTTTAAATTAGTTTCACCCGTTTGGGTTTTACTAATACCAATTGGAATAGATAAGTCGTGTATTGTTTTGCGCCCGTGAATTACAAACTGCTCTTGCTGATGCGCGATAATACTTTTGTGTTTTGGAGTACGAAAAGATTTGCCGTGAGAAAGGTAATAGATAGCCTCTAAAAGGCTGGTTTTTCCGCTGCCGTTTTCACCATATATTATATTAACGCCGTTAACTGGTTCTAGCGTCAGCGCCTCAATATTACGAAAATATTTGAGGCTCAAATGACTTAAGCTCATTATGTATTTATAGTCTTATAAACGCATAGGCATAACAACGTACATTGCTTCTTCATCGCCTGCACCTTCAATTAATGCACTGCTGTTTGAGTCAGCTAATGTAAATAGTACGTCTTCTGTTTTTAATGTGTTTAGTACGTCTAATACGTAAGACACGTTAAACCCTATTTCTAGGTCAGCACCTTCGTAACTTACTTCAACAACTTCTTCAGCTTGTTCTTGCTCTGGGTTGTTGGCCGTAATTTTTAATAAACCGTTTGATAAGTTTAAGCGTACACCACGAAACTTTTCATTAGATAAAATAGACACTCGTTGGAACGCATTACGTAACCATTCTCGGTTAGCTGTAATTACTTTGTCGCCACCACGCGGTAATACACGACGGTAATCGGGAAAACGCCCATCAACCAGTTTACTTGTAAATGTAAACTCAATATCAATAATACGGATATGGTTAGCACCAAACTGAATTGTTACCAATTCATCGTCAGCTACCATAAGGCGCATAATTTCTTGCACACCTTTGCGAGGTATAATTAATTGACGTTGTGTATTAAGCGATTGCGTTAATTGCTTTTGCGCTATAGCTAAACGGTGACCATCTGTTGCTACTGTTTTTATATCGGTATTATCTACTTCAAACGACATACCATTTAAGTAATAACGTACGTCTTGATTTGCCATCGAAAAATGCGTGCTTTCGAGTAACTTACGAAGCTCTAAACGAGTTAGTTGAAATTCAACCTCTCCGTCCCACTCTTCTAAATTAGGAAAATCATCAGCCGATAAAGTAGTTAATGAAAAACGGCTTTTACCACTGGTTAAAAGTAATTGATGCTCTTGCAAGCTTAAAGTAATGTCTGAACCATCTGGTAGACTTTTACAAATATCGAGTAACTTTTTAGCGGGTAACGTTAGTTTTGTATCGGCAATATCATCACCTACAAATACGCCAGAAACTAATTCAATTTCAAGGTCAGTACCCGTCATTGAAAGTTGTCCGTTTTCTACCACTAACAAAACGTTAGATAAAATTGGCAACGTGTGTTTGCGCTCTATTGCGCCCGACACTTGCACCAATGGCTTTAAAAATTGTTGTCTTGATATTGTTATTTGCATAATAAAGTCAGCCCTAAGATGACAATGTTCTTATTAAGTTTTGGTAATCTTCTTTAATTTCGTGGCTTTCGTCACGTAGTGATTTTATCTTACGACATGCATGTAATACGGTCGTATGATCGCGCCCACCAAATGCGTCACCAATCTCAGGTAAGCTGTGATTAGTTAATTCTTTAGACAATGCCATAGCTACCTGGCGTGGTCTCGCTATAGAGCGGCTGCGGCGCTTAGATAACAGGTCTGATATACGAATTCGATAGTACTCAGCAACAGTGCGCTGAATATTGTCTATGGTAACCAGTTTATCTTGCAAGGCAAGTAAATCGCGTAGCGCTTCTTTTACAAAATCGATTGAAATAGGACGACCGGTAAAGTTCGCATTAGCGATTACACGGTTAAGTGCCCCCTCTAGTTCACGAACATTTGAACGTAATTTTTTGGCAATAAAAAAGGCAACTTCGTGTGGTAAGTTAATCTTACTTTGCTGGGCTTTTTTCATTAAAATAGCAACGCGTGTTTCAAGCTCTGGTGGCTCAATCGCAATTGTTAATCCCCAACCAAAACGTGATTTTAGCCTGTCTTCAACCCCTTCAATCTCTTTAGGGTAACGGTCAGAGGTTAAAATAATTTGTTGGTTGCCTTCAAGCAATGCATTAAAGGTATGAAAAAATTCTTCTTGTGAACGCTCTTTGTTAGCAAAAAATTGAATATCATCAATCATTAATGCATCAACACTACGGTAATAACGCTTAAATTCTTCTATCGCATTATTTTGAAGTGCCTTTACCATGTCTTGAACAAAGCGTTCTGAATGCATGTAAACAATTTTAGCATCTGGCTTATTTGCCATAATGCCATTACCTACTGCATGTAATAAGTGAGTTTTACCTAAACCAGTACCACCGTATATAAATACAGGGTTAAAAGCAGAGCCAGGATTGTCGGCAACCTGTGTGGCCGCAGCTTTTGCTAATTGGTTTGATTTACCTTCAACAAAGCTATCAAAAGTATAGTTTTCTTTAATGTTAGATTTGTAACCTGACTTAGGTGCAGGTTCAACAACTGGCTTTTGCTCGCGAGGCTGTTGTTTTGCTGAAGCGTGTGCACTTGGTGCCGATTGAGTTTCTATAACCGGTGCAGCTTGTGCATTTAATAAAGGCTTACTACCTACATCAAAACGTAGTTTTGGTGCTTCAACACCACAAATCTCTACTAGTAATTCGTTAATTCTATTTAGGTACTTTTCTCTCACCCAATCAAGCACAAAGCGATTAGGTGCATAAATCGTCAAGGTATCTTCGGTACTTTCTGCTTGTAGCGGTCTTACCCACATACTGAATTGCTGCGAAGGCAACTCATCTTGCAATACATATAAACAACTTTGCCAAACCGACAGATACACAGTTAAACTCCCAGAGATATAATTTTTATTCCCGCACATCATTAATGATTATAAATCATACATTTATTGCGTTCAAATGGTCCAATAAGCGACCCAAGACCGCGTATTATGAAGACACTTTATCCACAAGTAAAAGATTGATTTTTATAAAATTGTTGA